>NZ_CP152412.1:600000-900000 GCF_038957035.1 Bradyrhizobium sp. B097 | reverse complement strand
CCGTCGTCATGTAGCCGCGATGGGCGTGCGGCAGGCCGACCCAATAGCCGATCGTGCCGGCCTGCACGATGCCGCGGCGGACATTGGCGAGCGTGATCCCGCCGATCATCACCCCGTCCGATTCGCGGAAGATGATGAACGGATAGGAGCGGTCGGCGGCGATATCCTCGCTGTAGCGGCGCAACCGGCGGCGGAAGCCGGCGCGGGTCAGGTCGTCGGAGGGCCAGATCGGCTCCCATGGCGTGAGATAGGCGCGGCTGGACTCGCGCAACTGCGCCCATTGCGGGAAATCCGACATCTGCGGCGCACGCAGCAAAAGCCCGTGCCCCCGCGGCATCAGTGCAGCCGGTCCACCGGACGGCAAACGAAACAGGGCCATGGCCCAACACTCCCCCGCCAAGCTGCTCCCCCTCGCCCTGCTCTTGCGGGGAGAGGGTC
This sequence comes from Bradyrhizobium sp. B097, assembly GCF_038957035.1. Classification (NCBI taxonomy): domain Bacteria; kingdom Pseudomonadati; phylum Pseudomonadota; class Alphaproteobacteria; order Hyphomicrobiales; family Nitrobacteraceae; genus Bradyrhizobium; species Bradyrhizobium sp. B097. Next base: position 899,562 of record NZ_CP152412.1, on the reverse strand, counting down.
GGGGTGAGGGGCCGTTTCCGCAAACTCGGCCTGCGGATAGCCCCCCTCACCCGAAGCCTTCGGCTATAGCCGAGGCTCCGCCTCGGCGTATCTCCGTCCACGGCCGCCGGCAGGCGGCCTCTGCTCTCCCCCGCAAGCGGGGCGAGGTAAGCAGAATTCCTAGTGCAGCAGCGTCTTTGCCTTCGACTTCGTCAATCCTTCCGCAAAAGACACCGCCGTGTCCAGACCCCTGCCGCTGCCGAGTGCAACGACGGCGGGCCGGCTGCGCGACAGCAGCGCGCGGGCGGCGTTGCGGCTCGATTCGACCGAGACCGCATCGATCCGCGCCACCAGCTCTTCCACCGTCTGCGGCCGGCCATAGGCTAGCACATGGCGTGCCAGCTGCTCGGCCCGGGATGAACAGCTTTCCAGCGCCATCAACAGGCCGGCCTTCATCTGCGCCTTGGCGCGGGCGACCTCGGCCTCGGTCAGGGTCTCCACCGCGTCATTGATGACGTCGACGATGACTTCCATCATTTCCGGCGCGTCGGCCGGATCGGTCCCGGTGTAGAGGCCGAAGAAGCCGGTGTCGGTGTAGGGGGCGTGGAAGGTGTAGATCGAGTAGCACAGCCCGCGCTTCTCGCGCACCTCCTGGAACAGCCGCGACGACATCCCGCCGCCGAGCGTGTTGGTGAAGACCTGCAGCGAGAACAGCGACAGGTCGGTCTGCGGCACGCCTTCGAGCGCCAGCGTCAGATGCGCCTGCTCGAGATCGCGATGCACCACCCGCGAGCCGCCCTTGCCGAACATCGCAGGCTGCGGCGCCGGCGCCGGCGTGGCGTCGAAGCTGGCGAATTTCTCGGCGACGTCCTCGACGACGCGCTTGTGATCGACGGCGCCGGCGGCGGCGACCACCATGTCCGGAGCACGGTAATGCGTCGACAGATAGCCGCGCAGCGTGTCGCGGTTGAAGGCCTTCAGCGTCTTGGCGGTGCCGAGCAGCGAGCGGCCCATCGGCTGGTCCGGATAGCAGAGCTCGTTGAGATGCTCGAACACGACGTCGTCGGGCGTATCCTGCGCTGCGCCGATCTCCTGGACGATGACGCTCTTCTCGCGCTCCAGCTCGTCCGGCACGAACGACGGATTGGCGAGGATGTCGGAGAGCACGTCGAGCGCCAGCGGCACGTCGGCCTTCATCACCCGCGCGTAATAGGCCGTGGTCTCGGTCGAGGTCCCGGCATTGAGGTCGCCGCCGACGGCCTCGATCTCCTCGACGATCTCGCGCGAGGAGCGCCGCGCGGTGCCCTTGAACGCCATGTGTTCCAGGAGGTGCGAGATGCCGTGCTCGTTCGGCTTCTCGTCGCGTCCGCCGACGCCGGCCCACACCCCGAGTGCCGCGGTCTCCAGATGCGGCATGGTGTCGGTGACGACAGTCAGGCCACTCGGCAGCTTGGTGATTTCAACGCTCATCAGGCAACTCCCTGCTTGGCGGCACGGCTGACCGACAGCACGAAGCGCTCGACCTCGGCGGAATCATTCTTCATCACAGTCATATGTTCGGACTTGGTCATCAGGCCTCCGAGCCAGGCCGGCAGCTGCGGACGCACTCCGCAGGCCGCCTCGACCGCATCGGGGAATTTGGCCGCATGCGCGGTCGACAGCACGATGTTCGGGATCTTCGAATCCGAGGTGTCGCGGTCGGCGACCGCAAGCGCCACCGCGGTGTGCGGATCGACGAGATCGGCGGCCTCGCGCCAGGCGGCGCGGATCGCAGCCGCCGTCTCGGTCTCGTCGGCGCGGCCGGCGTCGAAATCGCGGCGCACCGCGGCCAGTGTCGCATCCGGCAGCACGAAGCGGCCGGACTGCTTCAGCGAGGCCATCAGGCGGCGAACCTGATCGGCGTCGCGGCCGCTCGCCTCGAACAACAGCCGCTCGAAATTCGAGGACACCTGGATGTCCATCGACGGCGACGCCGTCGCGTGCACCTCGCGCACCTCGTAATTGCCGGTCTTCAGCGTACGCGGCAGGATGTCGTTGACGTTGGCGGCAATCCGCAACCAGCGGATCGGCAGCCCCATGCGCTTGGCGACATAGCCGGCGAAGATGTCGCCGAAATTGCCGGTCGGCACCGTGAAATCCACCGTCCGCTGCGGCGCGCCGAGCGCGACCGCCGAGGTGAAATAGTAGACCACCTGCGCCACGATGCGCGCCCAGTTGATCGAGTTGACGCCCGACAGCGCCACCTGGTCGCGGAAGCGATGGTTGTTGAACATCTCCTTCACCAGCGCCTGGCAATCGTCGAACGTGCCTTCGATCGCCAGCGCATGGACATTGGCGGCGCCAGTCGTCGTCATCATGCGGCGCTGCACCTCGGAGATGCGCCCGTTCGGGAACAGCACGACGAGGTCGACATTGTCGAGATTGGCAAACGCCTCGACCGCGGCACCGCCGGTATCGCCTGACGTCGCGACCACGATGGTGGTGCGCTGCGCGCGCTTGGCCAGCACATGATCCATCAGCCGCGAGATCAGCTGCATCGCGACGTCCTTGAACGCCAGCGTCGGCCCGTGAAACAGCTCAAGCAGGAACTGGTTCGGCCCGATCTGGTCGAGCGGCACCACGGCGGGATGGCGGAAGGTGGCATAGGCCTCGTTCGCCATGCGGCCGAGCTCGGCGTCGGAAATCTCGCCGGCGACAAACGGCCGGACGATCTCGACCGCGACCTCCCAATAGGGACGGCCGAAGAAGGCGGCGATGGTCTCGGGCGACAATTGCGGCCACGTCTCGGGCACGTAAAGCCCGCCGTCACGGGCAAGCCCGGTCAGCATCACATCGCAGAAGCCAAGCGCCGGGGCCTCACCCCGGGTCGAAATATACCGCGTCAAACCGCCCTCCAAAGGCTTCGATTAGAGCCTTAAGCCTTTGATATCATGGAATTATCGAGTTCGCCGCATGCGACCCGATGTGGTTCACCATAGAAGATCGGACCGGCAATGGGTAGCCCGAAGCACGCGCCCCCGGGGGCGCGCTGGGTGGCGAATTACGTCGTGACGGAATGGATTGCGCACGGCCCTCTCCGTTCGTCGTCCTGGCGAAAGCCAGGACCCATAACCACCGCATTCGATGATGAGCGGGATCGCAGCCCCAGCGTCGCGCAACAATTGAGATGCGGGGTAATGGGTCCTGGCTTTCGCCAGGACGACGGTGAGTCCAAGGTGCAAGGTTCTGAGCACGCTGCGCGTCTCAAATTCGGCCGTCGTCCCGGCGCAGGCCGGGACCCATACGCCGCAGCAGGCGTCGTTAACGGGACTCGCCGTTCCAGCGATGCGTAATAATCGGCATTCGTGGTTATGGGTCCCGGCCTTCGCCGGGACGACGATAAGGACGGCGGAGAGAGATGACGATACGCGCGCTAACCGCTCGGCGGCGCCAGCGGCTGCACGATCTGCTGGAACGGCGGCAGCGCTTCGCAGCGCGCGGCGTGGGCCTGCAGCGCCGGATAGCGCGCATCGAACAGATGCGGATGCGCCTCGCCGGTGAAGCGCAGCGCGCAGGCCACCGCGATGTCGGCGTGACCGATGCGATCACCGAGCCAGTATGGCGGCTGCACCGCCGCGCGCTCCTGCTCCAGCACCGCGAGCACGCCCGCAATCTGCGCCTCGCAGCGCTCGACCCAGAGCTTCAACTGCTCCTTGCGCAGGACGCGCTCGTAGATCAGGCTCACCGCCTTGTCGGCAAGCCCCGTCGCCAGCGCCATGATGCGCAGATGCCTGCGCCGCTCCGGCCCTGAGCGCGCGATCATCGCCCGCTCCGGCCCGACCAGCTCGTCGAGATAATCCAGGATCGCACTGCTCTCGATCAGCGCCTCGCCGTCATCGAGCACCAGCGTCGGCACCCGCCGCACCGGATTGTAGGCCGCAACCTTTTCCGCATCGCCGAACGTCGACCACGGCTTGTGCTCGAACGGCAATCCATAGAGCCGCAGCGCGATCGCGGTGCGGCGGACAAAGGGCGAGTCGTACTGGCCGATCAGGAACATGCTTGCATACTCTCGTCATTGCCGGGCTTGACCCGGCAATCCATCGCTCCAAGAACTTCCTCGAAGCAAGATGGATGCCCGGGTCAAGCCCGGGCATGACGACGGAACAAGCGGGTTGCGCTTTGCACCATCCTAGATGGGCTGTGCCGGGTTGCAACACGCCGAGTCATTCCGACGAAGCATTGCCCGCCGCTAATTCTGCTGAGGCAGCCGTTGCTCCTCAGTCACACATCCTGTGACGTCCCTGCCTAGTGCGCAATCGCGCACGGGAGCAGGGACCCATAACCACCGCTGTTCGTTGTTGCGATCGCTGTGGCCCCAGCACCGCAAAGCAATTGGCGTTCGTGGTTATGAGTCCCGGGTCGCGCTTACGCTTGCCCGGGACGACAGCACGCGACTACCCAATCAGCGGCACATGCCTCGCCGCATCACACGGCAATCTGCCGTCGAGTCTCGGATCGTCGGCCACCTCGATCTGCCGCTTGAACGCACGGAAGCCGGAGCGCTGGTAGAACGCGACCGCGGAGGGATGATCGAAGGTGCAGGTGTGCACCCAGAAGCGGGCAACGCCGCGCGACCAGGCGATCTCGAGCGCGCGGTTCATCAGGAAGCGCGCGGCGCCGGTGCCGATGAATTTTGCGGTGACGCCGAAATAGAGCAGCTGGCATTCGCCCAATACGCTGAAATCGAGTTCGAGCAGGCCTTCATCCTGGCCATCGACGAGCAGACCGTAGAGCTCGACGCCGGGCGCGTGAATCCGACCCGCGAGATCGGCGTCATCGATCGCCGTGCGGGTGAACCACAGCCACTCCTCGCCGACGCGGCGGTAGAGATCGCGGTACCAGTCGAGCGCAGGCGGTCCGACCTTGCGCAGGCGCCACGCGCCGGGCGGATCGTCACGCAGCGGCGGACGCTCGGTCATTTCCAGATGCGTGACGACGGCGGCGACCTTGCCGTGGGGGATGTCGGAGTAGCCGTCGGGCAGCAGCATCGCGCGACCTTTGTTTCGATACGATCGGCGCGACATATCCGCATGTCGCGGCAGATGCAATGCAACGCTGCGTAACAAAGTTACCGATTTGTCAGTCGGTGTTTTGGCGAATCAAGCGCACGATGTAGCTGGAGGCATCATCCGCATATTCGCCGGGACGACGCTGGAGTTTGTGGCGCAGCCAGTGAGACGTACTGGCCCCTCACCTTGGCGTCAGCGTGATCGCCTCGGCGGTTGCGGCTTCCACGGCCGGGCGGCTGTAGAGCAGCGGGACATATTGGCCCGTCGCCCAGAGCGGCGCGAGGTCGCGGTAGTGGCCGCTGAAGGGATCGCCGGATTGACCGGGCGTATTGATGGTGCGGCTCGCATCCCAATTGCCGACATCGAGCACCATGCGGAACGAGGCGCCCGCGGTGAGATGATAGTCGGAGCGGCGATAGGTGGCGGCACGCGGCACGTTGGCGGCGCCGCCATAGGCGAGCGGGCCGACCGACATCTGCGCCGCGGTCGCCTTGTCGGCGAGCGGCATCAACGCGTGATCGAACTTAGCGACATGCAGACGGCCCCAGCGCCAGGTCGTTGCATCGCCCCCGAGCTTGTCGGCGACGTCGGCAACGGCCGCGCCGAGACTGTCGCGGAGCACGCGGTCGCGTCCGCCAGCGGGATCGCAGCCGAGCGCCGCGTCCGGCTTTTCGAGATAATCGACGATCGCGGAGATGCTGGAGGCTTCCGGCGCGATCATCTCGGCCGCCTTCGGCGCCGTGGTCTTGAGCAGCACCGGGCCGAGATGGTTCGCGATCCAGACCTCGTAGACCGCGGCCGCAGCGCTGTCAGCCGCGTCGCGCGCATCCCACGCCTTCAACAGGTCGAGGCCCTTCTTCACATTGGCATCGTCGGATGACAGCGGCTTCAGCAACGCGACGAGGCGCCGCGCCAGCATGCCGGTGTCGTCGTTCTGCAACGCCATCGCATCCGCCAACGTCACCTTGCTGTTGGCCTGCAGCACCTCGACGATGCGCTGCCAGCGCGCGCTGTCGGACCATTCGAAGCCGACCCGGCGCTCATTGACCGGATAGTCCGCCGGCAGGTTCATCTGGTTGGCGGTGGCGATGAAGCCCTGCTTCGGCTGATACAGCTTCGGCAGCTCGTCGAGCGACAGAAAGCCCTGCCACTCGTAGCGGCCATCGCCGGGCACCGGCATCAGGCCATCGAAGCTGGTCCGGCGCGGCGTCTTGCCGGCGGCGACCCAGCCGATATTGCCTGACGTGTCGGCATAGACCTGGTTCTCCGACGGCGCGCCCCAGCGCCGCATCGCGCCGAGGAAACCGCCCCACGTCTTCGCGGTCATGTAGTCGGAGGAGCCGAAATAGGCCGAGGTGCCGGGCTCGAACCAGATCGAGCGCACGGCAAACGCATGCTTCTTGTCGGCGTCGACAAAGATTACCGGGCCATGGCGGGTGAACTTCAGCTCGAGGTCGCGGTCGGCTTCGCCCTTCACCGCCTCCTTCTCGTGCACGATGCGCATGTCCTCCCAGCCCGTGCCGTAGCGATACTGGTTCGGATTGTCCGGGTTGAGCTCGTAGACGTAGAGGTCTTCCTGGTCGACGTTGAAGATGGTGAGGCCGAAGGCGATGGTGTCGTTGTGGCCGATCGAGATGCCGGGCAGCGCCGGCTCGCCGGCGCCGATCACGGAGATGGCGGGCGCGTTGAGGCCGACGATGTAGCGCAGCGACGGCACCGAATGTTCGCGATGCGGATCGTTGGCGAGGATCGGCCGTCCCGTCGCGGTGCGCGATGCGGCGATCACCCAGTTGTTGGAGCCGATGGTGTCGCGCTGCTGATCGGCTTCGGCGAGGTATGTGTCGGGATCATGCGCCAGCGCGGCCTTCTGGTCCTTGGGTGCGGCGAACTTGACCGGGCGCGTGGCGAGGTCATAGGCCGCGAGCACGCCCTTCGGCACGCTGCACGGATCGAGTCCATCGGGGACCTTGGTGGTCCAGGTCGGCTCCAGCTTGACGCGGAAACGATCGGCATCGAGACCGGCGGCGCAGGCGACCAGCGCGCGCTTCACCTCGGAGGCGACGTTGCGGGTCAGGCCGTGGCTGCGGACCCGCACGACATCCTCTGCCGACCACAGATCCGGCATGGTGCCCGCGATCCTGAACTCGATCGGCAGTGGCCGCTTGCCGGCCCTGACGTCGGCGACATAGGCGTTGACGCCGGCAACGAAGGCCTCCGCATAGGTCTTCGCCTTCGGGCCATAGGCGGCCCATTCCGCATTCATGTCGCCGCGGTAGAGGAAGAGACGCAGAGCCTTGTCCTGCTCGGCATAGGCGGGACCGAAATCCTTCGCCAACAGACCGAGCCCGCGCTTGCGCCAGAGATCGATCTGCCAGAGCCGGTCGCGCGCGGCGTTGAAGCCCTGCAGGAAGAACAGGTCGTGCTCGTTGCCGGCATAGATGTGCGGGATGCCCCAGACGTCGACCAGGATCTGGCCCGGCGCCGTCAGCCCGGCGACGTCGGTCCTGACCTCGCGCGCCGCCACGAGCGGGCTCACCTTCTCGCGTGCGGCGGCGGGTGCGGCAAGCATTGCGGTGCAGAGCGCGGCGGTGAGTAGTCTCGCGACGCGGTTGATATCCGTGTTCATGTTGTTTCTCCCGATGGTTGTTATTGGTTATGAGACGTCTTCAGCCGCAGCGGCACTGCGCCCCCTCTCCCGCTTGCGGGGGAGGGTTGGGGTGGGGGTATCGCCGCGATGGGACTAGTCATGATGCGGAGAAAGCCCCCACCCGTATCGCATCTTCGATGCGATAAGGCCTCCCCCGCAAGCGGGAGAGGCAAGGGCAGAGTGCCCGCTCGCATGGACCACTACTCCCCCTCGTCGCTCGCCAGCACGCCCTTCACCGCGCGGCCCCAGCCGGCGAGCTTGCGGTCGCGGGTCGCCTCGCTCATCGCCGGCCTGAAGCGGTGTTCGAGCCGCCAATTGTCGGCGAATTTCGCGGGCTCCGGATAGACCCCGGCCTCGAGGCCGGCGAGATAGGCCGCGCCAAGCGCCGTGGTCTCCTGGATCATCGGGCGATCGACCGGCGCGTTGAGCAGATCGGCGAGCCGCTGCATGGTCCAGTCCGACGCGGTCATGCCGCCGTCGACACGCAGCACGGTGTTGGCGGCGTTGGCCTCCGGCCAGTCGGTGCGCATCGCGGCCCACAGGTCGAAGGTCTGGTAGCAGACGCTCTCCAACGTCGCATGCGCGATCTCGGCCGGGCCGGTGTTGCGGGTTAGCCCGATCAGCGCGCCGCGCACCCGCGGATTCCAGTAGGGCGCGCCCATGCCGACGAAGGCCGGCACCAGGTAGACGCTCTGCATGCTGTCGGATTTATCGGCCAAGGGCCCGGTCTCGGCGGCGTGCTTGATGATGCCGAGCCCGTCGCGCAGCCATTGCACCGCGCTGCCGGCGACGAAGATCGAGCCTTCGAGTGCGTAGGTGCGCTGGCCATTGAGCTGGTAGGCGATCGTCGTCAGCAGCTTGTTCTTCGAGGCCACCGGCGTGGTGCCGGTGTTGAGCAGCGCGAAGCAGCCGGTGCCATAGGTCGACTTCATCATGCCGGGCTCGAAGCAGGCCTGGCCGATGGTCGCGGCCTGCTGGTCGCCGGCGATGCCGGAGATCGCGATCGGGCCGCCGAACAGATCCGCCGTGCTCTCGCCGAACCGGGCGGAGGAATCCTTCACCTCGGGAAGCATCGAGCGCGGCACGCGCAAGAGATTGATGAGGTCGTCGTCCCACGCCCCGGTGTGGATGTTGAACAGCAGCGTGCGCGAGGCATTGGTGGCGTCGGTGGCGTGCACGCGGCCGCCGGTGAGCCGCCACAACAGATAGCAATCGACGGTGCCGAACAGCAGCTCGCCGCGCTCGGCGCGTTCGCGCGCGCCCGGCACGTGATCGAGGATCCAGGCGACCTTCGTCCCGGAGAAATAGGGGTCAATGATCAAGCCGGTCTTGGCCGAGATCGCCGGCTCATGGCCCTCGGCCTTGAGTTTGGCGCAGATGTCGGCGGTGCGGCGGTCCTGCCAGACGATGGCGCGATGCACGGCCTGACCAGTGGCGCGGTCCCACACCACGGTGGTCTCGCGCTGGTTGGTGATGCCGATCGCGGCGATGTCCTTCGCCTTCAGGGAGGCCTTCTCCAGCGCCTCGCGGCACACCATCACGGTCGAGGTCCAGATGTCCTCCGGCTCATGCTCGACCCAGCCGGAGGCCGGGAAATGTTGCGGAAATTCCTGCTGCGCGACCGCGGCGATGGAGATGTCGCTGCGAAACACCATGGCGCGCGACGATGTGGTGCCCTGATCGATGGCCAGCACGAAAGACATGAGCGTTTCCCTTAAGGCTTCGTAACAGGCGCCAAGGGAGCGGATTACCGCGGCGAGGTCAAGATTGCTGGTGCATGTGGCGGGATGGTCGAAGCAAGCGATTGCGGTGGTGCCAAACCCGTCATCCTGAGGTGCGAGCTCTTGCGAGCCTCGAAGGATGCACGGCCCCACAGCCGGGCCGTCGACCCTTCGAGGGCCGCTGAAGAAGCGGCCACCTCAGGGTGACGGGGATAGATTGAGCGTGGGGATAGCAGACAGCGCCGATCACATCGGCCGGTAGGTCCGCACGTCGCCGGGGACGTTGACGCCGATCTTGATCGCGCCGACCGAGCGGATGATGTCGTCGCCGAGCAGCTGGGCGAAGCAGGCATAACCCCAGTCGTTCATGTGCAGGCCGTCGGCGGTCACGAAATCGTCGATCGGGATCGCCTGCCTCTCGTGCCAGTCGCGCATCACCTCGAAGCGCGGGAAGATGCCGACATGGCGCAGCGCGGCGATGCGGCCGAGCAGCTTCACCATGCCGCGCGCGCTTTCGGGGCGCTCGGTGACGCGCGGCGAATATTGCGGATCGACCAGCACGACATCGGCGCCGTCGGCCTGGATGCGCGCGACGCCGTCCTCGACCTGCTTGGCGGTCTCCGACGGATCGAGGTTGCGCAGCACCGCGTTGGTGCCGACCTGCCAGATCACCATGTCGGGATGCACGTCGAGCACTTCGGTCTGCAGCCGCCTCATCATCTCGGGTGCATCCTCGCCGCCCTTGCCGCGATTGAGCACGCTGATGTCGGCCGACGGATACTGCCGGCGCAGCTGCGCGGCGAGCCGGCTCGGATAGGTGAATTCGGGCGCCGACGAACCGTAGCCCTGGGTCGAGGACGAGCCGAACGCGATGATGACGACCGGCTTGCCGGCGGCGAGCTTGGCTGCGACATGCGGCAACGAGCCGGTGCTGTTCGGCACGCCGGTCGGCTGATGGCAGGGCACGCGGTGGAAGATGTCGCTGGCGGATTTCGCGACCTGCTTCACCTTGTCGAACGCCTTCGCGGCGACGCCCGGCTGCGGCTGCGGATTGGCCGCATCGGTTTCGACCCCGGCGGGCTTCGCAGCATCCGTCCTGGTTGCTTCAGTCTTTGCTCCCGATGACAGCGCCGCATGCTGGTCGGCCTGGCCGGTCTGCGCGCGCAACGGTACGGTCGAGAGCGGCGCGAGCAACACGAGCGCCGCAACGGCGCGCAGGCTCCGCCCTGCGGCGAAACGAAAAGGGAAGGCAAAACGCATCAACTCGGCTTCCTCTAATTCTGCTGCACCGGGCCCAGATGGGCCGCATCGATCACGAATTTCGCCAGTGCGCGGCCGAGACAGGCATGAACCTTCTTGGCCAGATCGACACCGTGCGAGGTGCTGAACAGGTCAAAATATCCGGCGTCGCTCCACTGCTTCATAATCGCGAACCGGTCGAACAGCGGAACGTCGTGCTGCTGCGCAACCACCTTCATATTGTCGAGATATGGCGGCGCAGAGATCATCGTTTCCGTACGCGGGCTGTATTGCAGATTGACCAGCACCACGTCGGTCCCGGCGCCCCGCAACACAACAACGCCATCGTTGATGGCGGTGCGGAAATCGTCAGGATCGACTGCTCGCATAGCATCGACCGTTCCGGTCTGCCAGATAACCAAAGTAGGCTTTTTTGCTTCAACAAGCTTAACAAGGGTTCCCGCGGTCTCCTCGGCGGTGCTCTTTCCCTGTAATTCTACGGATAGATCGATGGTGGCGGCCGGAAACGCCTCCTTCAGCGCCGCCTGCAGCGTGGCCGGATAGGCGCTCGCCTCGTTGCCGGGGATGGTCGAGGAGCGGCTGCCCACCACCAGCACGCTGAGCGGCTTGTTGGCCTTCACCGCGTCGGTGACCTTCGGCAGCGAGCTCTCGCTCGCCAGCAGATAGGCCGGCACGTCGCAGGGCGGCGCCGGTGCCGGCTCGACGGTATCGCCGGCGCGCGCGGGCGCGGCCGCCAAACAGGCGACCAGCAGCGTCAGGCTCAGCATCGTCCACCCGGACTTCATGCTCCCCCTCCCGCCAGATCGGCGTTGCCGGCGGCACCTTTTTTCGAGGCGCCTTTGTCGGCGGAGTGCTTGTACCACGAAATAATCCACGCCATGCCGCACATGATGAGGATGCCGCAAACGCTGATCAAGGCGTGCAGTGCGGCACCGCCAGATACTTCGGCAAGCACAAAGTGACCGGCAAAGGCGAGGAAGACCCCGAGACAGAATATCTCAAGCGAATGCTGGCCACACAGGATCAATGGTCGCAGCCAGCGCGATTTCAAGCCCGGCCAATCCCGGGGCAGGAAGCGCACGGTGAGTGCGGCGAGCGCCAGGAAATGCGCGAATCGCAACACGTCCAGGTCGGTCTTGTTGATCGGATACATCCATTGCTCGATCACCTTCGGCATGATGTGGCCGAGCTGCGGCACGTACCAGGTCAGCGTCACGAAGAACGCCGCGACCAGATAGACGATGCAGATCCACATCGTGATGTTCGACGACAGGATGCGCGACATCCGCCGCGCGCCGCCGAGCGCGCACCAGGCGCCGAACACAAACAGCAATTGCCAGGCGAACGGGTTGAACGCCCAGAAGCCGTTCGGATAGGCCGAGAGATAGAGATCGAACTGCCAGGTCAGCGCGTAGAGCAGGACCGACAGGCCGAGCGTGACATCGGGCTTCCACTTCATCAGCCACAGGATCAGCGGCAGGAACAGCATCAGCACGATGTAGAGCGGCAGCACGTCCATGTTGACCGGGCGGAAGCGCAGCAGCAGCGCCTGCACGATGGTGACGTCGGGCTGCTTCAGGAAGTCCATGATCCCCATTTCTTCGCTGTAAAGCGGGTTCTCGAACGAGGTCGCGACATAGGAGATCTCGGCGAGGAAGATCGTGAACAGGAAGACGTGCGCGACATAGATCTGCCAGACCCGGCGCAGGATGCGCGCGGTCGCGATCACGAAGCCGCCCTCCAACATCGCGCGGCCGTAGACGAAGGCGGCGGTGTAGCCGGAGATGAAGATGAATATCTCGGTGGCGTCGGAGAAGCCGTAGTTGCGGATCGTCAGCCAGGTCAGAAGATTGGTCGGCAGGTGATCGATGAAGATCAGCCACAGCGCGAGCCCGCGGAACAAATCGAGCCGGAGCTCGCGCTCGCCGGTCGCCGGCAGCGAGATCGCGGGCGCCGCCGCCACGGCTTTCGCCTTGACCTCTGCATCGGCCTTGGCGTCAGCCACCGGCGAACCGGCTATGGGATCGGCAATCGAGCTCATCAAACACCGTGTCGGCTGCGGGCGCCCGCAGGTCGTGCTGAAAAGATAATATCGGTCCACAACTTGCCGACAAAGCACAGAGTGCGGCGACATGCGGCCGCGCTTTAGAGCGGAACTATGTTGAAACCACGATGAACAGACGGCCCCCGGGACCGGCTTTTCACGGCCTGCCCGGCGATTGGTTCCGGCTGACCAATTGGCTATGATGGGCGCCTGTTTGCGCATGATCCGGCCGAAAGCGGATTTTGCGCCGAGATCATCGGATTGAGCCTTATGTACCGCGCCGTTACCCGCCAGATCGAAGTCACCGTCGAGCCTAACTTCATGCCGGAGCGCTCGTCGATCGACCGGCGCGAATATTTCTGGTCGTACAAGATCGTGATCGTCAATTCGGGCCAGGAAACGGTGCAGCTGCGGACGCGGCACTGGATCATCACCGACGCCACCGGCCGCCGCCAGGAGGTGCGTGGCGAGGGCGTGGTCGGCGAGCAGCCGGTGCTCGCGCCCGGCGAGCGCTTCGAATACACCTCCGGCGTGCCGCTGCCGACCGCCTCCGGCTTCATGACCGGCAGCTACCAGATGGTCACCGAAGCCGGCGAGCGCTTCGACATCGACGTGCCGACCTTCTCGCTGGATAGCCCGAGCCCGGACGGGAAAAGGGTGCTGAATTAGCCGCGATGCCGGTCTCGCCGCGCCCCAAGCAGTCACCGGGGATGCGGACCATCAAATTTCTGAATAATGGAAATAATTTCGGGTTTTCTGATTTGCCCGACGGACGGACGCGCACGGCCGGCCTCGGTTCCTCATCATTTCAACGTGCCATTGCGCATTGGGGCGGCACGGCCGCCGCGCGATCAATGCAATCGACCGGCCGGCGCCAGGAACCAATGGCTCGCGAGACTCTTGGCTCCCTGACACAAGCACTTTTTGGAGAAATCATATGAAGAATCTCGCGATCTATTTGGCAGCCGGCGCAAGTGCCCTTGTCATGACTGCCACAAGCACGGCTTTCGCCGCACCGCTTTCACTCGGCGCGTCGGTCGGGCCGGAGAGCAACATCCAGAACGTTCGCATGGTTTGCGATGACACCGGCCGTTGCTGGCGCGCACGTGGCGAACGCCGCGTCATCGTCCGTGAGCCCGATGATTCATACGGATACGCACCTCGCGAGCGCTACATCGAGCGCCGTGGCTACGACGAGCGTGGCGGCATCGGGTTCCGCGCTCCGGGCGTGAGCGTCGGAATCGGGACCGACCGCTACTGAGGAAACGCATCGGCGTCAGAACGGCCGCGGAGCAATCCGCGGCTTTTCTTTTTTGAAGGCGCTGCATCTCAAACGGCGTGGCCCCGAGTCCGCCGGCCGGGCCGCCGGTTTCAGAAATTCGCGGCGACCAGATCGTAGGAACCCCTGCTTCCGCGGACATAGACCCTGGCCGCAGCGGCACATATCCGATCGCGGTTGGCATCGAAGGCGTGCAGAAGGCCCGGTTCGTCGAGGTAGGCATCCGATTGAAGTCGCTTCAATGCGCCTTCGGTGACGAAGAACGATGCCTCAATAGCACTGTCATATCCCCAAAACCGCACGGCGCGCCGCGTTTGGTCGTATGAGCGACTATGATTTGGAAATTCAATCATGGGTAAGGCCTATCAGGTTTATTGCCACAGCTTGTCGTGATCCGCGACGCGCGCATTGAAGCGACGTGACGTCTGGTCGATCGGTTACAAGATTTGGCAGCTAAGGCTTCGCGCTTCCGCAAGGGGGATGCTGTAACAATACAGTTGCGCTGCTGATCAGGTGGCTACTCCGCTGTCGAATGACAAGCCCACTCGCACCGGCCCGCCGACAAATGGATTGCGGCTCGCCTTGCTACTTGGCGGAAAGGTCACGGCGTGCACGATCACCGTGCGCCTCAGGCTGTTATCGGCGACTGAGAGTGCTAGGTCACTCGCGCCGAAGCCTGGATGTGGCCCTCGATGACGAATTGAGTCGACTACCGGGCGTAAGGGGTATCTACTGCGGTCATCACTGCTCCGCCTCTGGCCGATACCGGTGACTGAGAGTGCTGCAAGCTCCCGCCAGTAACCAGGAGAGCTTTATGCCGATTGCCCAACACAGCCAGCCTGAACCGCCGCCTCATGATCTGCCGGCGTTGGAAGCCGTGAGGGTAGGAGATGCTGCGAAGCCATTCCTGCCCGGCCTTCGGCGCGACGCGATGCTTCGCAAGGCGCGGCTGGTCGAAACCGCCTCGCACATCAATGATTGGCTGACATCTCCCGGCCTGCGAACGCCGAGCTGACTGCCGATCTTGCGGAGGAAGCCCCGGTACGGGGCCGGCTGAGGCCGCCATTCTTCCGATGCCAATGGGGCCTGGCCTCCGGTCGCCTCTCACCAAGCGGCGGCTTCGACATTGCTTCCAACTGTGCTTCAGGAACTGGCGACCGCGGTAAACGTTGTCGCGGTGCAGATATTTACGCGCGCCGTCCGATTGGCTTGTGCCCGGTGATTTGTGGCCCCGGTGCTCGTTATTCGACCCTTTGCCTCCCATATACAAATCAGTCCTCGTCAGCCATCGAGATTGGTCGGAATGCGCGGAGACCTCCAAGGAAAGGGCCCGCCATGTTCAAATCTCAGCAGTACCGCACCAAGGCAGCCGCATACGGCGAACTGATCAAGCGTTCGAGCAGTCAGGGCGAAAGCCGCAAGTTTCAGGAGCAGCAAGACCGCCTCGCTTCGCTCGCGGATAACGAGCAAGGATTGGCGGACAATTTCGACAACGCAATAAACGTTGCGGAGCAGGACCGCTCTCGCGGCGCCGCCCTTGCCGCCGAAGAGGAGTACGTCCTGCGGTGTCTCGGCGCGGCCATCATCATGCAATGGAACGTGCTGCCGAAGGCGCTGCAGCGGGAAATCTTCGACACCGCCGGATCGGTCGGAAAACTGTTGGAGACGTCGGCGCTCCGCGGGCAGATCGCGCGCTTCCTGCACAAGCACAAGGATGATGCCGGTCGCGACAAGGTTCTGGAGGCGCGCCAGGACACGAGATCGAGCGCTGCGGCTTTGTCGCGATGGGACAATGAAGGAGGCGCAGTCCCCGATGGACTGCCGATGTGAGCCAACTACGACAACAGGAGATTCACCATGAAACTTACCCAATTTGCGCCGTTTCACCGGCTGAGTTGAGATCGATCCAGGAGGATTCCCATGACGAAGAAATCCCTGCTCTCCATCGACGAACCCGAGCCGAAGAAACCACTGCGCGCCGACCGGCCTCCTACCGAAGGCTTCGTGATCATTGTCGACAAACAGTTCAAGTCGGAGTTCGACACGGCCGAGGCTGCTGAAACGTCTGGCCGGCAACTGAAGGCGGCTTATCCGATGCTTCAGATCGAGATCTATGACGCCGCCGGCAAGACCCGCACCTTGCTGAGCTGACAGGCTTGCTTAGCGGGCCTCGTAGGCGGTTTTCCGCCTACTCGACGCCGGCTTCCTGAGGCGTGAATTCGTAGACCGACGAGCAGAACTCGCAAGTCACGACCACCTTGCCGTCCTTGACCATCTCGGCGCGATCGTTCGGCGCAAAGCTCTTCAGCATCGACGACACCGCATCGCGCGAGCAGGAGCACTGCGCGCGTAGCGTTTGCGGGTTGAAGACGCGCACGCCGCGTTCGTGGAACAGGCGGTACAGCAGCCGCTCGCCGGAGAGATCGGGATCGATCAGCTCGACATCCTCGACGGTGGAGATCAGCGACTGTCCCTCGACCCAGGCGTCGTCATCCGGCACGCTGTGCGTGGCCGTGCCCTCCGGCGCATCGCCGGGATGCAGATCGGCCTGCTTGGCGCGTTCGGGGGCCTTGGGCAGGAATTGCAGCAGGATGCCGCCGGCGCGCCAGTGCAGCTTGCCGCCTTCGCCGCCGCGCATCTCCTCGCCGACCGCGAGCCGCACCCGCGTCGGAATCTGCTCCGAGCGCAGGAAATATTCGTGGGCCGCCTCTTCCAGGCCGCCGCCGTCGAGCGCGACCAGGCCCTGGTAGCGGCTGGTGTTCGCGCCCTGATCGATGGTCATCGCAAGGTGGCCCTTGCCGAGCAGCTCACCCGAGCTCTGTCCGCCCTTGAGGCGCGCCACATCGTAGCGCGCATAGGCACGCAGCCGGTCGGGCGCCTGGAAATCGACGATCAGGAGCGAGACCGGCCCGTCGGTCCGGGTCTGCAGGATGAAGCGGCCCTCGAACTTGACGGAGGAGCCGAGCAGCGTGGTCAGCACGATGGCCTCACCGAGCAGCTTGCCGACCGCGGGCGGATAATCGTGCTTGTGCAGGATCTCGTCGAGCGCGGGGCCGAGCCGGGTCAGCCGGCCGCGCAAGTCCAGCGCACCGACCTCGAAGGCCAGCACGGCATCGTCGACAGGAACCGCTGAGGGCGCGCGAATGGGCGTCTCGGGCTGGATTTTGATGTCGGGGGATTGTGAAACCATGGCGCTCTATCTGGGGTCTCGGACCATGAAATAAAGGGGTTCAGCATACCGGGAATCGACGTCGTCCCTGCGAAAGCAGGGACCCATAACCACCGATGTCAGTTGCTACGCGACCGTGTCGAAACACCAGGCCAGAATGCCCTTCTGCGCATGCAGGCGGTTTTCCGCCTCGTCGAACACCACGGATTGCGGGCCGTCGATCACCTCGTCGGTGACCTCCTCGCCGCGATGCGCGGGCAGACAGTGCATGAACAGCGCGTCCGGCTTGGCGAGCGACATCAGCTTGGCATTGACCTGATAGGGCTTCAGCACGTTGTGGCGGTGCTCGCCCTCCTTGTCGCCCATCGACACCCAGGTGTCGGTGACGACGCAGTCGGCGCCGCGCACGGCGGCTTCCGGATCGGTGCCGAGCATGATCGGCGCGCCGGTGGCCTTGATCCAGTCCCGCATCGGCTTCTTCGGCGAGAGCTCCGGCGGGGTCGCGATGTTGAGATTGAACTTGAAGCGCTCGGCGGCGTGCGCCCAGGAGGCCAGCACGTTGTTGTCGTCGCCGGTCCAGGCCACCGTCTTGCCCTCGATCGAGCCGCGGTTTTCCTCATAGGTCATGAGGTCGGCCATCACCTGGCAGGGATGCGAACGCCGGGTCAGCCCGTTGATGACGGGCACGGTGGCATGAGCGGCGAGCTCGAGCAGCGCGTCATGGTTGAGGATGCGGATCATGATCGCGTCGACATAGCGCGACAGCACGCGCGCGGTGTCGGCGATGGTCTCGCCGCGGCCGAGCTGCATCTCGGCGCCGGTCAGCATGATGGATTCACCGCCGAGCTGGCGCATGCCGACGTCGAACGACACCCTTGTGCGGGTCGACGGGCGCTCGAAGATCATCGCCAGCGTCTTGCCTTCGAGCGGCTTCCTGCCCTTCTCATGCGCCTTCAGCTTCGCCTTCATGGCGGCTCCGGCGGAAAGCATGTTGCGCAGCTCGGCGAGCGGCAGCTCGTTGATGTCGAGGAAGTGACGGACCGGCTTGCTCATTATCCAGCCGCCTTCTTCGGCTGCGGCGCCGATAGCACAGAGCAGGCGCGCTCGAGCGCCGTGATCGACTGGTCGATCTCGACCTCGGTCACGATCAGGGGCGCCAGGAACCGCACCACATTATCGCCGGCGCCGACGGTGAGCAGCTTCTCGTTGCGCAGCGCGGCGATCAGATCGCCCGACGGCACCACCGCCTTGACGCCGATCAACAGGCCCTCGCCGCGCACCTCCGACAGCACGCCGGGATAGCGGTCGACCACCGAAGCGAGCTTCTGCTTGAGCAGCAGCGACATCTTCTGCACGTGCTCGAAGAAGCCGGGCTTGAGCATGACGTCGAGCACGGCATTGGCGGCGGCGACCGCGAGCGGATTGCCGCCGAAGGTCGAGCCGTGCGAGCCCGGCGCCATGCCGGCCGCAGCCTGCGCGGTCGCGAGCACCGCGCCGATCGGGAATCCGCCGCCGAGCGCCTTGGCCAGCGACATCACGTCCGGCGTGACGCCGGTGCGCTTGTAGGCGAACAGCTCGCCGGTGCGGCCCATGCCGGTCTGCACCTCGTCGAATGCGAGCAGCAGGCCATGCTCGTCGCACAGCGCGCGCAGCGCCTTGAAGAACGCCTGCGGCGCCGAGCGCACGCCGCCCTCGCCCTGCACCGGCTCAATCAGGATGCCGGCAGTGTGCGGGCCGATCGCCTTCTTCACCGCCTCGATGTCGCCGTGCGGCACCTGGTCGAAGCCGTCCATCGGCGGGCCGAAGCCCTCGAGATATTTCGCCGAGCCGGTCGCAGCCAGCGTGCCCAGCGTGCGGCCATGGAAGGCGCCTTCGAAGGTGATGATGCGGTAGCGTTCGGGATGGCCCTTGGAGAAGTGGTGGTGGCGGACCAGCTTGATCACGCCCTCCATCGCTTCGGCGCCGGAATTGCAGAAGAACACGAAGTCGGCAAAGCTCTGCTCGCACAGCCGCGCGGCAAGCACCTCGCCGTCTGGGCTCTTGAACAGGTTCGACATGTGCCAGAGCTTGGTCGCCTGCTCCTGCAGCGCCTTGACCAGATGCGGGTGCGCATGCCCGAGCGCGTTCACCGCGACGCCCGAGGTGAAATCGAGATAGCGGTCGCCATTGGTTGCGATCAGCCAGGCGCCCTCACCGCGCTCGAAGCCGAGATCGACCCGGGCGAAGACGGGGAGCAGATGCGACGAGGCGTTGGTCATGGCGTTCACTGCCGGTTTGAAGCCGTCAATTGCTGCGCGCCTTGACGCCAACGCAGCAACCGCCAGCTTCGGAAAACAAAACGGCCGCCTTTGCGGGCGGCACGTGCGGGTCATTCTATGCGGCGGCCGGTCAGTGTCAATCGCCAGGAGCCGGCCTTTGCCGGCCTTCCTGCAATGCGAAACCGGCGCAATCCGGAGCATTCCGGTGCGGTGGAAAAGCCTCATAGCAACGCTTAACTTTGTGGGAACATGTGGACGCACGGCCGCGGACTCTTGCGCCAGAGTCACGCCATATTGTAGCGTTTGGCCTGTCGGGTACGACATCTCGTGCGGCAGTACTGGACCCTCTAAGTAGCCTTCGTGTCTCGTGTAAACGTTCGGGCGCAACACCGTGCCCGGCGAGGGCTAAGGGATTCTGGCCGCAGGGATATTTGTCCAGATTGGCTCGCAGCGCCGCTCCGATGAGTGGCCGGCGCCATGCGAAAGGAAGAATGTGATGACTGTATTGACCTGGTCCGACGATCGCGTCGAGCAGCTGAAGAAGCTCTGGGAATCCGGCCTCTCGGCCAGCCAGATCGCGGCGGAACTTGGCAATGTGACGCGAAACGCCGTGATCGGCAAAGTACATCGGCTCGGCCTCTCCGGCCGCGCCAAGGCCCCCTCCACGGCTGCGCCGCGGCAGCGTAAGGCCCGCCCCGCCCAGCACATGATGCGGGTGGCGCGCCCGGTCTCGCGCGGCAACACCGCGCTCGCACATGCCTTCGAGGTCGAGATGGAGCCCGATCCGATCTCCTTCGACAACGTTGTGCCGATGAGCCAGCGGCTGTCGCTGCTCGAGCTCAACGAGGCCACCTGCCATTGGCCGGTCGGCGATCCCTCGAGCCCGGAATTCTTCTTCTGCGGCGGCAAGGCGCTCGCCGGCCTGCCCTATTGCGCGCATCACTCGCGCGTCGCCTATCAGCCCGCCGCCGATCGCCGCCGGCCGTCGGCGAAGCCACAGATCAAGTAGCACTCGGGAAACTGCCTGGACTGCAAAAACAAATCCCCGCGAAAGCGGGGATTTTTTTGTGGCCCGTAGCCCGGATGCAGCGAAGCGAAATCCGGGGCGGTGCTTGAAGCGGAGAATGAAGTCCCGGATTACGCTTCGCTCCATCCGGGCTACGCCTACATCACCGGCGTCGTCCCGGCGAAAGCCGGGACCCATAACCACGAATGGGTGTTGTTAGAAAGTCGTCTGGCCACTTGCCCATCGCGCCGGCCGCGGCGTATGGGTCCCGGCTCCCGTGCGCAATTGCGCACTAGGCCGGGACGACACGCTGTTGCGGCTCGTGAATGCCGCGACGTCGGCTACGGCTGCGGTTCGGCCTTTGCGAAGCGGTCGTCGAGCGCGTAGCCGGCGCCGCGCACGGTGCGGATCGGATCCTGCTCGCGGCCCGGATTGAGCAGCTTGCGCAGGCGGCCGATATGCACGTCGACGGTACGCTCATCGATATAGATATCGCGACCCCAGACGCTGTCGAGCAGCTGCTCGCGGCTGAACACGCGGCCGGGATGCTCGAGGAAGAATTCGAGCAGCCGATACTCGGTCGGACCGAGATCGATCGGACGTCCCGAGCGCGCCACGCGGCGCTTCTCGCGGTCGAGCTCGATGTCGCCATAGGTCAGCACGGTCGCCAGCCGCTCCGGACTCGCGCGGCGCAGCAGGCCCTTTACCCGTGCCAGCAGTTCCGGCACCGAGAACGGCTTGACGATGTAGTCGTCGGCGCCGGTGGCAAGCCCGCGCACGCGCTCGCTCTCCTCGCCGCGCGCGGTCAGCATGATGATCGGAAGCTGCTTGGTCTCGGGCCGCGCCCGCAGGCGACGGCACAGCTCGATGCCGGACAGGCCCGGCAGCATCCAGTCCAGTACCACGAGGTCGGGAACGCGCTCCTTCAGGCGGGTGTCGGCATCGTCGCCGCGCCCGACCGTTTCGACATCGTAGCCTTCCGCATCGAGGTTGTAGCGCAACAGTGTCGTCAGCGCTTCCTCGTCTTCGACTACCAGAATGCGTGCGCTCATCGGTTTAAGTTCTCTCTCTGTGGTGATCCGTTGCCCAGACGCAAACCGAAACGCTTACTTTCCTGAGCACAATCCCCGCGGAAACGACTTGTCGTGAAGACAATCCGGCTCCGCGCCTGCGGATCATGTCCTAGGTACCCGGCACCGTGGTGGCAAAGTTGGTCATGTCGCCCTTCGGACGCTTGTCGGTGATCTGCTGGCCCTCGATCATGTAGAACACGGTCTCGGCGATATTGGTGGCGTGATCGCCGATCCGCTCGATGTTCTTGGCGCAGAACATCAGATGGATGCAGAACGAGATGTTGCGCGGATCCTCCATCATGTAGGTCAGCAGCTCGCGGAACAGCGAGGTGCAGATCGCATCGACCTCCTCGTCGCCCTTCCAGACGTTCATCGCCGCCGGCAGGTCGTGCGCGGCATAGGCGTCGAGCACCGACTTGACCTGCGACAGCACGAGGTCGGTCATGTGCTCCAGACCGCGGATCAGCTTCAGCGGCTGGAAATCGCTTTCCAGCGCAGCGACGCGCTTGCCCATGTTCTTGGCGAGGTCGCCGATCCGCTCAAGGTCGGTGGCGACGCGCATCGCGCTGACGATTTCGCGCAGGTCGATTGCCATCGGCTGGCGGCGGGCGATCGTCAGCACCGCGCGCTCTTCGATGACGCGCTGCAGATTGTCGATTTCGATGTCGGCGGCGACCACGCGCTTGCCGAGCGCGACGTCGCGACGGATCAGCGCGTCGACCGACTCGGTGATCATCCGCTCGACGAGGCCGCCCATCTCGGCGACCAGGCGAGTCAACTCCTGCAGGTCGCTGTCGAATGCCTTGGCGGTATGTTCAGAAGCCATCGCTTGTCTCCCTCATGATCCCGGGGATCATGATTTGGTGTCCTCAGTTTCGCACGATCCGATCGAAAAACCGGTGCCCACTTTTGCGGACCATGCGCTAGCCGAACCGGCCGGTGATGTAGTCCTGGGTGCGTCGATCGCTCGGTGAGGTGAAGATCTTGTTGGTGTCGTCGAACTCGATCAGCTCGCCGAGATACATGAAGGCGGTCTTGTCGGAGACGCGCGCCGCCTGCTGCATATTGTGGGTGACGATCGCGATCGTGTAGTCCTCTGAGAGTTCCTGGATCAGCTCCTCGACCTTGGCGGTCGAGATCGGATCGAGCGCCGAGCACGGCTCGTCGAACAGGATCACCTCGGGCCGCACCGCCACGGTGCGCGCGATGCACAGGCGCTGCTGCTGGCCGCCGGAGAGCGACAGGCCGGAGGCGTTCAGCTTGTCCTTGACCTCGTTCCACAGCGCGCCGCCGCGCAGCGCCTTCTCGACCCGATCGTCCATCTCGGACTTCGAGATCTTCTCGTAGAGGCGGATGCCGAAGGCGATGTTCTCGTAGATCGTCATCGGGAACGGCGTCGGCTTCTGGAACACCATACCGACCCGCGCGCGGAGCAGATTGAGGTCGAGCTTGGGATCGAGAATGTTGGTCTGGTCCAACATCAGCTGGCCGACCGCGCGCTGGCCCGGATAGAGATCGTACATCCGGTTGAAGATGCGCAGCAGGGTCGACTTGCCGCAGCCCGACGGGCCGATGAACGCCGTGACGCGGTTGGTGCCCAGCGTCAGGTTGATGTTCTTCAGCGCGTGGTGCTCGCCGTAATAGAAGTTGAGGTTGCGCACCGTGACTTTCGGCGGCGCTTCCGGCAGCGGCACCTGGGGAACGTGGCTCGCGACGGTCGTAGAGACGGAAAGCTCGGTCATTTTGCGGCCCTTTCGGCACCAAGGATGCGCGCGCCGATATTCAGCGCGAGCACAGTGAAGGTGATGAGCAGCGCACCGCTCCACGCCAGCTCTTTCCAGTAGGCGTAGGGGCTCTGCACGAAATTGTTGATGGTCACCGGCAAGTTGGCCATCGTCTTGGTCAGATCCAGGCTGAAGAACTGGTTCGACAGCGCGGTGAACAGCAGCGGCGCGGTCTCGCCGGCGACACGGGCGGTCGCCAGCAGCACGCCGGTGATCAAGCCGCTACGCGCAGCACGATAAGCGATCCGCTTGATCACCAGCGAACGCGGCAGGCCGAGCGCGGAAGCCGCCTCGCGCAGCGGATTGGGCACCAGCAGCAGCATGTCCTCGGTGGTGCGCAGCACGACCGGGATCACGATCACGGCGAGCGCGAGACTGCCCGCGATCGCCGAGAAGCCGCGCATCGGCACCACCACCGCGCCATAAATGAACAGGCCGATGATGATCGAAGGCGCGCTGAGCAGGATGTCGTTGATGAAGCGGATCACCGAGGTGAGCTTGTCGTGCTTGCCGTATTCGGCGAGGTAGGTGCCAGCGAACAGGCCGAGCGGCGCGCCGATGCCGACGCCGATCACCGTCATGATGACCGAGCCGACGATGGCATTGAGCAGGCCGCCCTCGGTCGAGCCCGGCGGCGGCGTGTTCTGGGTGAACAGCTGCACGCTGAGGCCGGCAAGGCCGTTATAGACCAGCGTGAACAGGATCAGCGCCAGCCAGGTGACGCCGAACAGCGCCGCGCCGACACAGAGTGCGCGAATGACGATGTCGCTGCGGCGGCGGGATTTGTAGATCGGGTTCATGGCGCTATTTCCCCGCTTTCGTTTCAAGCCGCATCAGCATCAGCCGGGCGCCGGCGAGCACGAAGAAGGTCAGCACGAACAGCAGGAGGCCGAGCAGGATCAGGCCGGACTGGTGCAGGCCGTCGCTCTCGGCGAATTCGGAGGCGATCGCCGCCGAGATCGTGGTGCCCGGCGCGAAGATCGACGACGAGATGCGGAACGAGTTGCCGATGATGAAGGTCACCGCCATCGTCTCGCCGAGTGCGCGGCCGAGCGCCAACATGATGCCGCCGATCACGCCGACCCGAGTGTAGGGGATCACGACGCTGCGGACGACTTCCCAGGTGGTGCAGCCCATGCCGTAGGCGGCCTCTTTCAGCACCGGCGGCACGGTCTTGAACACGTCGACCGAGATCGCGGTAATGAAGGGCAGCACCATGATGGCGAGGATCAGCGCGGCGTTGAACAGGCTGAGATAGGACGGCGGACCTGCGAACACCGCACCCAGCACCGGAACGCCCTCGAATATCCTGATCATGAAGGGCTGGAACGTGTTGGCCAGGAACGGGCCCAGCACGAAGAAGCCCCACATGCCGTAGATGATCGAGGGAATGCCGGCGAGCAGCTCGATGGCGATGCCGATCGGGCGGCGCAGCATTTGCGGGCAGAGTTCGGTGAGGAAGATGGCGATGCCGATGCCGACCGGAATGGCGACCATCATCGCGATGACCGAGGTGATCAGCGTGCCGTAGATCGGGCCGAGCGCGCCGAGCACCGGCGGATCGGCCGAGGGCGCCCAGCGCTGCGTCCAGAGGAAGGCGAAGCCGTATTCCTTCATCGCCGGCCAGGCGCCGGCGATCAGCGACAGGATGATGCCGCCGAGGATCAACAGGACCGAAATCGCCGAGATACGGGTGATCCAATAGAAGGTGAGATCACCAAGCTTGAAGGCGCTGAGGGCCTTGGCGCGATCGTAAGGTCCCGCGGCTTCCATCACATCGCTCTGAACAGCCATGTCTGCCACGCCAATCCCCTCATTACTATGTGAAAGCTACGCAAACCGCTACGCCCCGAAGCGATCTTCACTGACGCATTTGGCCGGGCGTCGTTCCGGCTTGCGCCACCCGGGGCGCGAACCCGGGCCCCGCCCCGCGTTTCTTGCCGCGGTGATGGAGCCCGGATCTTGGTCACTTGACCTGTGCCGCCCTTGAGAGGCGGCACAGGTGGTGTTCAAAGCGTCGGACTTAGCTCTTGATGTCCGAGGACCAGGTCTTCTCGATCAGCTTGACGACCGATTCCGGCATCGGGATGTAGTCGAGCTCTTCGGCCGCCTTGCCACCCTTCTCGAAGGCGTACTTGAAGAACTTGAGCGCTTCCTGCGAGGCCGCCTTGTCGGTCGAGTCCTTGTGCATCAGGATGAAGGTCGCCGCGGTGATCGGCCAGGAGGCTTCGCCCGGCTGGTCGGTCAGGATCACGTAGTAACCGGGGGCCTTGGACCAATCGGCGTTCGACGCAGCGGCCTGAAAGGCGGCGACGGTCGGCTGCACGGTCTTGCCGGCCTTGTTGACCAGCGCGGTGTAGGTCAGCTTGTTCTGCTTGGCATAGGCGTATTCGACATAGCCGATCGCGTTCTTGGTCTGGCCGATGTTGCCGGCAACGCCCTCGTTGCCCTTGGCGCCGACGCCGACCGGCCACTCGACCGCGGTGCCGGAACCGACCTTGGACTTCCAGTCGGCGTTCGACTTGGAGAGATAGTCGGTGAAGTTGAAGGTGGTGCCCGAACCGTCCGAACGGCGCACGACGGTGATCGCGTCGGCCGGCAGGGTCAGCTTCGGATTGAGCTTGGCGATCGCCGCGTCATTCCACTTGGTGATCTTGCCGAGATAGATGTCGCCGAGCACTTCGCCGGAGAGCACGAGATCACCCGGCTTGATGCCCTCGACGTTCACGACCGGAACGATCGCGCCCATCACCATCGGCCACTGGACGAGGCCGTCCTTCTCAAGTTGCTCGGCCTTGAGCGGCGCGTCGGTCGCACCGAAGGTCACGGTCTTGGCCTGGATCTGCTTGATGCCGGCGCCGGAACCGATCGACTGATAGTTCAGGCCATTGCCGGTGTCCTTCTTGTAGGCGTCAGCCCACTTCGAATAGATCGGGAACGGAAACGTCGCGCCTGCGCCGGTAATATCGGCAGCGAAGGCCGACGTCGAAGCGGCGACCATGCCGGCAACGACGATTGCTTTGATGAAATTCATGGGGTGGTCTCCATCTTGTGAGCGAAGCGCCAATTGCGCCCGATCGCGCCCACACCGGTCCATCTAGGAGCGGTCGGTGCTGCTTTTACGAAGGTTGGATGACAGTTGGATGACAGTGCTAAGCGACTGAAAATGCTTAGCTTTGGCTCGGTAACGGGGTCTTCGGCCGGGGAAAACAGGCGGTAAAAGTCGCGCCATTCTTCGGCACGCTCTCGATCAGAAGACGCCCGCGATGACGGTTAAGAATATGTTTCACCAGCGATAATCCGAGGCCGGTTCCGCCCTGGTTACGGCTGTCGCCGACGTCCACCCGGTAGAACCGCTCGGTCAGCCGCGGCAGGTGCTCCGGGGCGATGCCGGGGCCGAAATCCCGTACCATGACACGGATTTCGGGGCTCCCCTCGCCCGATGCGCCCGAAACGGCCTGATTGAGCGACACTATGACGCGGCCGCCCGAGGCGCCGTATTTGAGGGCGTTCTCGATCAGGTTCTCGAACAGGCGGAGCAGTTCCTCGCGGTCGCCGGCAATCGTGACCGGGGTCGGTGGCAGGTCGACGTCGATCTCGACCTGGCGCTCGCTGGCCAGCGCCTCGAGCCCGTCGGCCACCTGGCGGATGATCGGCACGATATCGATCGACGCCTCGGGCCGCACATGGGCCGACAGTTCGACCCGCGACAGTGACAGCAGGTCGTCGATCAGCCGCGCCATGCGGGTGGCCTGGGTGTGCATGATGCCGAGGAAGCGCTCGCGCGCCCGCGCGTCCTCGCGCGCCGGGCCCTGCAGCGTGTCGATGAAGCCGGACAAGGCGGCGAGCGGCGTGCGCAGCTCATGGCTGGCATTGGCGACGAAATCGGCGCGCATCTCCTCGACCCGGCGCAGCGGCGTCAAATCGTGGAAGGTCATCAGCATGCATTTCTCGGTGCCACCGAACTGGGTCGGCACCGGCACCGGCGTGATCACCAGCTCCATCCAGCGATCAACCGGAACGTGGTCGGAGTAGGTGGCGCGGCGCGGCTCGGTGGTCGCGATCGCCTCGCGCAACGCGGTGATAATCTCCGGCGAACGCAGGGCAAATTGCGCCAGCTCGTTCTTGCGCAGCGCCGGCGCCAGCTGGGCCGCGGCGGTGTTGAGATGGATGACGCGGCCGGCGCGGTCGAGCAGTACGGCCGGGTCCGGCATGCCGGCGACGACCGCGCTGACGGCGGTCGCCTCGACCGGATTGCCGTGGCGGACATCCTCGCGCGAGGTGCCGGCATCGTGCAGCCGCCATGGCACCAGCGCCGCAGCCGCGATGCAGACGAACACCACGCAGGCGCGCAGCAGCGACAACTCGCCGAGCGCGACCACCACGCTCAGCGCCAGCGCTGCCGCAAGCAGGATCAGCGCAGAATGGCGCAAGCGGTCGGGCCAGGGCGAGAAAATCGAATGCGGCGTATCGTCAATGGCCATCGCGGCGGCTTTCTTCCCGTCGGTTCGTGTCTCGCCCAGGCGCGGTCAAATCGACCTTCCCTCGGGAGGCATCGGGCCGCGTCATCAGACCCCGGAATCACCACGCTTGCGGACCAGAACCGCCTCATGATGCGGCTCAGCGCGGGGACCCGAATCAGTCTGCGGCAGCCGCTTGAGTCGGGCGCCGACGATAACCTCCCGAAACGTCAGCAAGATTACAGATATGACGAACGGCGCAATATAGTAGAGCAGCCGGAACAACAGCATACCGCCGAGCAGATCCTCGCGGTCCATCTGCCAGAGGCCGACCAGCATGGCGGCGTCGAACACCCCGAGCCCGCCGGGGGAGTGGCTGGCGAAGCCGAGCAGGGTCGCCGACACGAAGATGACCGCGACCACGACGAAGCCGAGATTGGGCTCGTCCGGCACCAGCACGTACATCGCCAGCGCGCAGAAGCCGAGGTCGACGATGCCGATCGCGATCTGCAGCAGCGTCAGCGGGCCGCCCGGCAGGGTCACCGTCCAGGGACCGCGGCCGACCACCCGCGGCTGGGTCCAGACCCAGACCACATAGGCGACCAGCGCGATGATGATGCCGAACGCGAGCGTCCGGTTGAGCCAGGGCGGCAGCTGGTCGATGTTGGCTGCGGCTTCCGGATGATAGGCGATGCCGAGCCCGAGCACGGCGGCATTGCCGAGCCAGAAGGTCAGGCCGGCGAGAAAGCAGATCTTGGCGACGTCGATCGCGTTCAATCCCCAGGCCGAATAGATCCGGTAGCGCACCGCGCCGCCGGTGAAGACGCTGGCGCCGACATTGTGCCCGATCGAATAGGAGGTGAATGCCGCGAGCGCGTTCACGCGATAGGGCACATGGGCGTGGCCGATCGCGCGCACCGCAAACAGATCGTAGAAGGTCAGCGTGAAATAGCCGGCTGCGACGAACAGTCCCGCCAGCGCGATTTGTCGCGGCTCGGTGCTCTTGATGGCCTCGAACACCTCATTGGTGTCGATGCCGCGCAGCATATGATACAGGACGTAGCAGGCGATGCCGATGACGGCGATGCTGATGACAACACCCAGCCGATGCAGGATTTGCTTCTGGCGCAGAAACGCCATCGCCCTGCGTATTGCTTCCAGCATCTAGACCTCGAATTGCGATCCCGCGACGACGGCTCCCGGGCGAACCCCGCCGGCGCTTCGCTGTGCCCCGACCCCTGTAGCGCGTTTTAAGCCGGAGTGGAATTCGTCAAACGACAATAAAACGCGCATCTTCAAGATATTAGGGATGATTCATGACAGCGGGTGCACAAATATGCGCGTTTCTCGCCATCTTCGACAAGACTTGACATCGACGTGCGGCAGTTAGCCCGCCGAACGGTGCGCAAGGCCATCCGGAAAACTACGGGAAGCAGGAGCGACGCCGCGGCGCCCGCGTAGTGAAAATCGCCGCCGCAATGGTCAGGCGACGGCGATGAGGCAAGTCTGCGTCAATTTTTATGTCCGTGCCGCAGCCACTGTGGTGACGATTTCGGCAGCATCGGGGAAATGCCCCTTGACGCGGCGGGCGATCACTTTGCCGTCAAGCTTGACCTCGAAGACGCCGCCCTTGCCCGGCACCAGCTCCGGATCGAGCCCGAAGCGTTCGCGCAGCAGCGCGGCCGCCTCCCTGGCGCGCTTCTCGTAGCCGCACGGACGGCAATAAATGATCGAGAGGTCGGTCATGGCGTGCTCTCCCATCCACTCATGCCGCGAGATGTTGCGCGTTCACGGCTTCGATGCCGGCGATCCACCCCGCAACCGAGCGGCCGATCGCCTCCGGATGATCCTCCTGCAGATAATGCGCGCCCGCGCCGAGCTGAATGACCGCGCAATGCTGCAGCCTCGCCGCGAAATCCGCGGCGAAGGCCGGCGACACCAAGGCTCCGGGAGCCCCGGCGAACAACAGCTTCGGATAGGTCGATGCCGCGAGCGCCGCGTGCGCTGTGGTGAGCGCCTGATCGACGTCGGCAGGTTCGCCCGCGATCGGCAGCTCGCGCGGCAGCATCAAGGTCGGCTTGCGGCTCTCGCGCGTCGTAAACGGCGCACGGTAAGCGGCCATCTCTTCCTCACTCAGCTTGCGCAGCATCCCGTTCGGAAGAACGCGCTCGATGAAGGCATTGCCTTCCAGAATCATCGCCTCGCCCACACCTTCGGTCCTGAACTTGCGAAAGGTTTCTTCGCGCACGCCGTGATCGGGATCGAAATCGCTCCATGTCGACATCGGCCGGATGAACTCCATGAAGGCGAGCCCACGCACGAATTGCTGACGGCGCGCCGCAAGATGGAACGCGAGCGCCGTGCCCCAATCCTGCGCGACGAGATACGCCGAGCTGATGCCGAGCTCGTCGATCAGCGCATCGAGATAGTCGGCATGGTCGAAGAAGCGGTAGGCGATGTCGGGCTTGCCGGACTGGCCGTAGCCGATCAGATCGGGCGCGATGCAGTGCCCGACCGGCGCCACCAACGGCATGATGTTGCGCCAGATATAGGATGACGTCGGATTGCCGTGCAGGAACAGCACGTGCGGTGCGTCGCTGCGTCCGGTTTCGCGATAGGCCATCGTGGTCCCGAACACCGGGCGATGATGCAGACTGATATCGGCAGACATGGTCATGGCAACTCCTTGAACACGGTTTGGAAAGCGATCGTCTTGAAACGCTCGAGCGCGGCCGCGCTGCGCTCGACCTTCATGCGCAACATCGCGCCCTGCCAGGATGCGAGCAGGAAATCGGCAAGCGCATCGGGATCGAAGTCGGACGCGATCTCGCGTTTGGCCTGGGCTTCGGCGATGCAGGCCGCAAACGGCGCGCGCCATTCCCTGAAGATCTCGTCGAGCTGCTCGCGCAGCATCTCGCTCGAGCCCGCCGCCTCGAGGCTGAAATCGCCGATCAGGCAGCCGCGGGTGAAGCCGTCATGCGCCAGCTTGCCGGTGATGAGATCGAGATAGCGCCGGAGCCTGTCGCGCGGCGGCAACGTCGTGTCGCCGAGGGCTTCCGCGACGAGGCCACGCACATAGAGGAAGTAGCGGTCGAGCACTTCCGACGCGAACAACTCCTTGGAGCGGAAATGGTTGGTGAACGAGCCCTGCGGCGCGCCGGCAGCCGTGGTGACGTCGCGCACGCTGGTGCCGTGATAGCCGGTCCGGAACATTTCCTTCAGGCCGGCGTCGAGGATGGCATCGCGGAGAGAGGGTTTTGGCATGGACGCATTTAATACGTACGTACGTATTGATGTCAAGCAGCAAAATGCGTGCGGCCCGCCCCGCGCTCGGCGGCGCCGCTCAGTCCTGTTGGGTCAGGGGTTTGGGGTCAGCTCGCGGGCCTGCTGCGCGAAACCACCCAGTCGCGCAGCCAGGAGCCGATCGCGCAGCCGACGAGATAGAGCGCGAACATGACCAGGAAGAGATCGAGCCCGTAGCCGAAACGACCGGGCACGACCCGCGCAAACGATGCCGCCACCAGCGCGGCGGCGAGCAGCGCGAGCCAGCGCATCCACATCTTCGAGACGCCCGGCGCCCGATGCACCACCGCGATCCAGCCCATGCCGAAGCCGAGCAGCGCGGCGCCGAGCAGCCAACCCCAGAAGAATGTCGCAAGCACAGTCATCGCTACTTCACCACGAATTCGATGCGGCGGTTCTGCGCCTTGCCATCTTCACTCTCGTTGCCGGCGAGCGGCTGCGTGCTGCCGTAGCCGATCGGGGTGAAGCGGTTGGCAGGCAGTCCGGCGCGCACGAGGTAATCGACCACGGCCTGCGCGCGGCGCTCCGACAAGGCCTGGTTGGCCGCCTCCTCACCGTCGCTGTCGGTATGGCCGGCGACTTCGATCGTCGCATTGGGACAGCGCATCGCGGTCTCGATCAGGCGGTCGAGCAGACCGGCGGAGTCAGGCACGATGTCGGCCCTGCCGGACTCGAAGCGGATCTTACCCTTGGAGAGGATCTCGGAAAACAGCTGCTGACACACCGTCGGATCGACCGGCGCCGCCGCCGGCTTGACCGTGACCTCGGCCTTGTACTGCCAGCCCTGCGGAAAATCCTTGCCGAGCCCGTCGCGGATCTGGCCGGCCGCGGCATCATAGAGCGCATCGCCCGACAGCTTCACCTCGCGGTCCGACACCACGAGCGTCCCGGTCGACAGCCGCGACAGCGCGCCGAGCGCAGGCACCACGGCCGCCGCAAACCCTGACGGCGCGCCGAGGCTGGCCTTGAGATTGTCCACGACCTTTTCGCTGAAGAACTTGCGGCCGGCGGCGGCGACCAGCGCGGCATGCACGTTGTTGTCGGGCACATAGCCGGTCAGCGTCAGCGTGACGGCGACCGGATCCTTGTAGGCCTGGAACACGTAAGGCGGCGCCTTGATGTCGTTGGCGGCGATCGAATAGCCTTCTGGCAGATTCTTCAGCGCCGCCGCGACCGCTTCGCGTCCGCCGAGCTCGCGCGCCATGCCGGCAAGAGCAACCTTGTTGTCGGTCAGCGTGATCTTGCCTTCCTTCAATTTGCCGATCTGGTCGAGCAGCAACTGCGCCGCCGGGTCGAACCGCGACGGCGCACCACGTGCGAGCGCCATCTGATCCACCACCTCGACGCCGCCAAGACTCGCCTTCGCGGCCTCGGTCAGCTTGCTCTTGCTCGACGGCAGCGGCGCATTGCCGCCAAGCGTGACCCGCACCACGTCGCGTTCGGCGGACCACACAAAGGGCTTGGCTTCGGGAACGAGGCGGGTCTCGTCGTTGACCAGCCGCACGCCCGGCACGGCCTCGACCGAGGCCACTGCGCTGAGCCGGCCATCCTCGGAGAAGGCATTGGCCGCAAAGGTCACGTCGCGGCCGTCGACGCTGATGCGGCGCTTGTCGAGCACGGTGTCCTTGAGTGCGGCATTAGAGCGCGCAGCAAGATCCGCCTCGACCGTTACCGTTGAGGTCCAGGCCGCGATGCCCCACAGGACGACCAGTGGAATCACCCCCGGCCACCACTTGCTACTCCACTTGAAAAGTCCGTGCATTCAGCGTCCTGCGGGTCTGGAACCAGAGAGAAAACAAACCCTTGGCTGACTGTCAAACCCCAAATCAAAGGCCATGGCGGAGGCGCCATATTGGATCGGGATAACAGTTTCTTCAGTGGTCTTTCGCTAGGTTTGCGACGGAATGCAAATCGGCCAGCCCGTGCCCCTCATGAAACAACTCCGCAACACCGTGATCCGTGCCGGGATGGAGGCGTTGTATTTCTCGGGGGCGCATATCCTGCTTCGGCCGATCTTCGCCGGCGTCGGCGCCATCTTCATGCTGCACCACGTCCGCCCGCGCCGCGCCGACGCGTTCCAGCCCAACCATCATCTCGAGGTCACGCCGGACTTCCTGCGCGCGATGCTGACGCATCTGCGCGCGCTCGACGTCGATGTCGTCAGCATGGACGAGGCGCATCGCCGCCTCACCGAACGGAATTTCGCGCGGCGCTTCGCCTGCTTCACCTGCGACGACGGCTAC
This sequence comes from Bradyrhizobium sp. B097, assembly GCF_038957035.1. Classification (NCBI taxonomy): domain Bacteria; kingdom Pseudomonadati; phylum Pseudomonadota; class Alphaproteobacteria; order Hyphomicrobiales; family Nitrobacteraceae; genus Bradyrhizobium; species Bradyrhizobium sp. B097. The sequence goes on along the minus strand of NZ_CP152412.1, from coordinate 866,285 downwards.
CGCGACAACCGCGATTTCGCGCTGCCTGTGATGCGCGAGTTCGGCGCGCCGTTCACGGTCTTTGTCGCGAGCGATTTCGCCGAGGGCTGCGGCAAATTGTGGTGGATCGCGTTGGAGCGGATCATCGCGGCAACATCGGCGATCGAGGTGCCGATCGCCGGCGTCACGACGCGGATCGACACCGCGACGCCGCAAGCCAAGCGAGTTGCGTTCGGCCGCATGCACGACTGGCTGCGTTCGCTGCCGGGCGAGCAGGAGATGCAGGCCGAGATTTCCGCGCTGTGCGCCCGCCACGGCGTCGACGAGGCCAGCATCGCGCGCGAGCTCTGCATGTCCTGGGACGAGTTGCGCGGCTTTGCCGACGATCCGCTGGTCACCATCGGCGCGCACACCATCACCCACTGCAATCTCGCCAAGCAGAGCGAGACCGTCGCATCGTTCGAGCTCGCCACCAGCCGGGCGCGGATCGAGGATATGCTGCAGCGTCCGGCGCTGCATCTCGCCTATCCCTATGGCGACCGGATCGCTGCCGGGCAGCGCGAATTCGCCCTCGCCAGGTCGATCGGCTTTCGGACCGCGGTCACGACGCGGCCGGGCATGCTGTTTCCCGAAAGCGCCGACCATCTGACCGCGTTGCAGCGCGTCTCGCTGAACGGCAATTACCAGGACGCGCGGCTCCTGCCGGTGCTGACATCAGGCGCCGCCACCGCGGTGTGGAACGGCTTCCGCCGCATCGACGCGGCGTGATTGGCCGTTCGTAGCCCGGATGAAGCGAAGCGTAATCCGGGACGGTCGCATCCGCGGATAGCACTTCCCCGGATTTCGCTTCGCTCCATCCGGGCTACCGATCCCTTCCCTGTTCTTGACTCGATCCCCGGCCGCGCCCAGAACCACTGGCAACGCAATGGAGGAGCGCATGTTCAAGGATCTGTTCTCACTGAAGGGCCGCGTCGCACTGGTGACCGGGGGATCGCGCGGCATCGGCAAGATGATCGCGGCCGGTTTCCTCGCGCAGGGTGCCGCGAAGGTCTACATCACCGCGCGCAAGGCAGGTCCCTGCGAGGCCACCGCGCAGGAGCTCACCGCCGCCTATGACGGCGAATGCATCGCGCTGCCGATCGACATCTCGACCGTCGAGGGCTGCGAGAAGCTCGCCGGTGAAATCGTCAAGCGCGAGCCGAAGCTCGACATCCTGGTCAACAATGCCGGCGCGGCATGGGGCGCGGACTTCGACGAATTCCCCGAGAGCGGCTGGGACAAGGTGATGAACCTCAACGTCAAGTCGATCTTCTTCCTGACCAAGGCGCTGGCCAAGCCGCTGCGCGCGGCAGCGACCCATGACAAACCGGGCAAGGTGATCAACATCGCCTCGATCGACGGCATCTTCGTCAACCCGATGGAGACCTATTCCTATGCCGCCAGCAAGGCCGCGGTGATCCATCTGACGCGGCGGATGGCGACGCGCCTGATCAAGGACAACATCAACGTCACCGCGATCGCGCCCGGCGCCTTCAAGTCGGACATGAACAAGGCCGCGCGCGACCACGCCGACGAAGTCGCCAAGCGCGTGCCGGCGAAGCGCGTCGGCAGCGACGAGGACATGGCGGGGACTGCGATCTATCTCGCCTCGCGTGCCGGCGACTATGTGGTGGGCAACACCATCGCGGTCGATGGCGGCGTGGTCTATGCGACCGCAGGGCTGGAGATCGCGGGGTAAGCGACCGCGCCTCTCACCCCCGTCAGAGCATCACTGGTAATACACAAAGGGCGCCTCGCCCGCAGCGGGGCGCCCTTTCCGACGCCTCCGGCTAGCTCCATCTGAAGCACGCCGCCAGACTTCCCACACGCGATGATGTGAACTTCTGCTTCACATCACTCACGCGGGACATCACACGGGGCTCCGTCAAAGCGGACGCGCGCAGCATGGATATCCGAATAGCGACGGTCGGCCCAATCGATGAGGCTCGCCATCGGGTCCAGCAGGGATTGGCCTAGCGGGGAAAGGCGATATTCAACGCTCGGCGGCTTGGTCGGAAAGACATGGCGGGTGATAAGTCCGTCGCGCTCCAGGTCACGCAGCGTCTGTGTGAGCATGCGCTTCGAGATGTCGCGGATGGCTCGGCGAAGCTCGCCGAAGCGCCGCGGTCCCGTCGCGAGGGTCATGATCATGAGGATGCTCCACTTGTCGCCGATGCAGTCGAGCACGTCGCGCACCGGGCAATGCACGGGTTCTACCGACTGGGCGTCGTCCGATTGATATCGGCTGAATCGCTCGATCGCGCTCAATGCGTCGCTCATGCCGGTCCCCTTTTTCTCTCCTGGTTACAAAAAACTGCCTCCTTACGGTGCAGGTCGAAGGTCTCTATGTGAGACCTACCCTAGAATATAGGCCATTTAGCATCCGGAGAATACGCATGTTTCTAGTCACTGGAATCACAGGAAAAGTCGGCGGCGCAACGGCCAGGCATCTGTTGGCGCAAGGTAAGAAAGTACGCGCGCTGGTTCGCGACCGCGCCAAGGCGGCAAGCTGGACGGACCAGGGCGTGGAACTGGTGGACGGCGACTGGAACGACACGGCCGCCATCGAGCGGGCGCTCAAGGGCGTCGACGGCGCGTTTGTCATGTTGCCAGCCGTCTGGGCTCCCTCGCCGGACTTCAAGGAAGCCAAGGGCATCATCGCGAATTATGTCGAGGCGCTGACCAAGGCCGCGCCGCCGCGGGTCGTCGGGCTCTCGTCGATGGGGGCGAACAGAACCAGCGGGCTGGGGATGATCACGGCCCTGTCGTTGCTGGAGCAAGGCCTTCGCAACCTGACATCGCCGACCGCCTTTGTGCGCGCCGGCGGCTTTTTCGAAAACTTCCTCTACGGCCTGCACGTCGCCCAGGGCGGCACGCTCCCCGTCTACTACAACCCGACCGACCGGAAATCGACCATGGTCGCGACGAACGACATCGGTGCCGAAGTGGCGACGCTGCTGACCGGGCCGGCGTGGTCGGGGCATCGCGTCATCGAACTTGGTTCGATGATCAGTGCTGATGAAGTCGCAGCGCAACTGGGCGATGTCATGCAGCGCGAAGTCAGGGCCTTCGCCGTCCCGCGGGCCGAGTGGCCGGCGGCATTCGAGCAGTTCGGTATTCCGAAGGGCCAAACCGGACCGGCTGAAGCGGTGTTCGACGCCGTCAACGCGGGCTGGCTGGACCTCGGCGTAGCGGGCACGGAGCGCGTCGTCGGCACAACGCTTCCCCGCGATGTCTTCGCGGCGGCCCAGAAGGCCGCCACGGCTTAGGTCCGCGGATCAGCGATGAGATGCGACTTTCGGACCCGTTCCGGAAACTCGCATCTCCTTCGGAATGAATGCGTCGTGGCCGGCCGCCTCTCCGCGACGCCCTCATCAGAAAGGGATGGACAAATGTCAAAGATTTCCTGGCGCGAAGTCTCGGCCATGGCGCTTGCAGCTTTCTTCGTCGTGGGATCGCTCAGCAACATCTTCGCCCCTGGGTCAATCTACGAAGAATATCTGCGGTGGGGATACCCGTACTGGTTCCATTTCGTAACCGGATCGCTGGAACTCACGACCGCCGTTCTGCTGGCGCGGGCACGGACGCGGCTGTGGGGCTCGGCGCTCGGCTGCATCGTGATGTTGGCAGCGCTTGCGACCGTCACATTCCACGGCGAATACGGGCACGGCGTGGCGCCGCTTGTCGTGGCAACACTATCGATAGTCGTCGGCTGGATTGCCTGGCCGAAGCGGATCCCCAGTTCGGCATGACTGTCGCCACTGGAGGCCGCGGGAATCTCCGCGTGCGAGCGTTCACGCGTGACAATCTCAACATCGTCGCGCGGCTCCGTGCACGTCCGGACTGGCGAACGGCGAGTAGGCGCCCCCCTATTCGTCGTTCAAAGGCTCGACGCGAACGCGTCGACCAGCCCGTCGAACGCTTCGGCTCTTTCCCACTGCGTGGCGTGGCCGGCATCGTCGATCACCTGAACCTGGCCGCGCCATAATGTCGGCGCGGGCAGCCGTTGCAGATAGCCGAGATCGACCATCTGCTCCTCGCTGCCATGCACGATCGCCAGCGGAATCGCGAGGCCGCGCACGATCTCGACCTCGTCCGCGAAGCGGCCGGGCTGCACGCTGGCGCCGAGATAGCCGCGCGCGTTGCCGTCGGTGCGGCGGAAATCGGTGTCGACGAACGCGGGCAACGGCGCATAGTCCGGCGCGAAGACCGTTTTCAGCCAGGCCGCGATGTCGGCATCGCTGGGCGCCGGCGTGAACGTGGTGGCCGACAGCCCCTTGAACCCGGAGAACCCGTCCGGCGTCTTGGCGATCGGTGGCGTACCGAAAATCATCAGCCCGGCTGCCATCGGCAAGGACGGGGCTGCGTTGAGCACGGCGTGTCCGCCGAGACTCCAGCCCACCACCACCGCATCCTTCAGGCCGAGCTCTTTTGCGGCCGCCGCAATGCAGCCGGCGTAGCCCGCACCCGAATAACCGTGCTCTGGATCGGGCGCAGGCGATGAGCTGCCGTGACCGGGAAGATCGATCGCGACCAGCCGGTATTTGGCGCCAAGCGGTCCCTGGAGTTGCTTCTGCCAAATCTGCGACGACGACGAATTGCCGTGGATCAGCAAGATGTCGCGGCCGGTACCCGCGCTCTCGAAGCCCGCGATCGTCTGCTCACCGAACTGAAGCTTGAGCGGACGCAGGGTCGGCCCCGGAAAAATCTCTTCACTCATGATGGCCCCGCCGTAATCCCGATCCGCGACAACCGGCTCAAGCCGTCATTGCGGTTCATGTGTTGAAGCTTGTGATCTCCGGGCGAAGGCATCACGCGTGTCAAGCCGGGAAGCGCCGGCGCTTCATCGCGCGTGAGCGAACGCACGTCTCAAAAAAGAAAAGGGGCAAGCCAGGACCTTCTCGGCCTACCCCTTTTCGGCCCCTCCGGGAGGAGAGGAACTGCTAGCTGAAACTCAGCTCTCGATCCTCACATATTCGAAGTCGCCGGGCTTGTTATCGATGCCGACCTTGGGCGGCGAGATCCAGGAGGCGAACTCGCCGGGTTCGGTCACCGGCGTCATCAGCGAGGCGATGAAGTCGCCGTCCGCGGTCGACGGCAGCCAGTCGTTCTTGCGCTTGGCCCAGGTGGCGTCGTCGATCAAGAGGCCATCGGGCGTCGCATGGATGTCCTTGAACTCGCCGATCTGGCGGTGGAAGGCAGTGTTCGGCACCGCGAGCTTGTAGTCGATGCCCGCAGTCGAGATCACCTTGTTCCAGCGCAGCATGCCCTTGACGCAATCCTGCGTGTAGTCGTCGCGCAGCCGCATGTTGAGCGCGGTGAGCGCCGGCTCGTCGACCATCTTGATCTGGCCGTCCACCATCTTCATGACCGGATAGGTCGAGCTCTTGAGCTGGTGATCGTCCTCGATCGTGGTCTCCTTGTAGCGGCCCTTGATGCCGGCGTTGAAGGCGTTCGCCGCATTGGTCGACACTTCGGAGCCGAACAAATCGAGCGACAGCGAATAGTGCAGATTCAGCTTCTTCTGGATGGTCGGCAGGTCGATCACGCCGAGCGCGCGGATCCTGCCGATGTCGTTCGGATCGGTGATGCCAGCTTCCGTCATCGCATCGCAGGTGCGCTGCACGACGCGGGTGATGCCGGTCTCGCCGACGAACATGTGGTGGGCTTCCTCGGTCAGCATGAAGCGGCAGGTGCGCGACAGCGGATCGAAGCCCGACTGCGCCAGCGAGTGCAGCTGCATCTTGCCGTCGCGGTCGGTGAAGTAGGTGAACATGAAGAACGACAGCCAGTCCGGCGTCGCCTCGTTGAAGGCCCCTAACATGCGTGGGCTATCTGCATCGCCCGAGCGGCGGCGCAGCAAATCATCCGCTTCCTCACGGCCGTCGCGGCCGAAATACTTCTGCAGGAGGTAGACCATCGCCCAGAGATGGCGGCCTTCCTCGACATTGACCTGGAACAGATTGCGCATGTCGTAGAGCGAGGGCGCGGTCTTGCCGAGATGGCGCTGCTGCTCGACCGAGGCGGGCTCGGTGTCGCCCTGGATCACGATCAGGCGGCGCAGCATGGCGCGGTGCTCGCCGGGGACTTCCTGCCAGGCCGGCTTGCCGTAGTCTTCGCCGAACGGGATGACGCGGTTTTCTTCCTGCGGTGCAAGCAGGATGCCCCAGCGATATTCGGGCATCCGCACGTAGTCGAACTTGGCCCAGCCGCGCGGATCGACCGAATAGGCCGTGCGCAGATAGACCAGCGATTCCTGGAATCCTTCCGGACCCATGTCGCTCCACCAATCCATGTAGCCGGGGTGCCAGCCCTCCAGCGCCTTGAGCACCTGGCGGTCTTCGGCGAGATTCACGTTGTTTGGAATCTTGGTCGAGTAATCGACGTTCATGATGTTCATGGCCGTGCTCCTTGGTACCGTTTCGGTGCGTATCGCGTCTTGCTCAACCGTCATCCTGAGGAGCGCGTAGCGCGTCTCGAAGGATGCTTGTCTGGCGTTCTTGCCTCCAATCATCCTTCGAGGCTCGCTTGCGCTCGCACCTCAGGATGACGACGGTATTTGCCTCACACTCGTGTCATGTCGAATTGCGCCTTCTGGCCGGTGCCGTAGCGGCGCAGCGCGCCGTCTTCGCCGACCGCGTTGGGCCGCTGGAAGATCCAGTTCTGCCACGCCGTCAGGCGCGAGAAGATCTTCGATTCCATGGTCTCGGGACCGACGAAGCGCAGATTGGCCTCCATGCCGGTGAGACCGTCGGGCGAGAACGAGGTGCGCTCCTCGAAGAACACGCGGACCTCGTCGTCCCAGTCGATGTCGTCGAGCGCGAAGGTGACGAGGCCGAGCTCCTCGGCCTCCTCTGCATCGAGCGCCTTGCCGATCGATGCCTGCGCCCGCTCCAGATCCATTGGGTCGGCCTGGAAGCGCGATTGCAGCCGGGTCAGGCCATGGCTCATCGGATAGGGCCCGAAATTCATCGCCGTCAGTTCGATCGCCGGCGGCGGGCGGTTGTCACCCTGCTTCTGGCCGATCAGCATGTAGGAGCGGTCGGCGGCGAACACGAGCTCGGCCAGCGTGCCGACGAAGCAGGAGCCGGGCTCGACCAGCGTCACCAGCGTGCGCGAGGTGACGTCGATGCGCTTGAGCACGCGCTTCCAGTAATGCCTGACCTCATTGACCAGCCAGTGCGCCTTGTTGGCCTCCAGGAACGCGTCGTAGGACACGACGTTAGCGCGGTCACCATGGCTCTTGAACACCAGCATGGCGGTCTCGAGCTCGTTGATGCGCAGATGCAGGATCGCATCGTCGAGCTCGCGGGCGACCTGCAGCGGCCAGAACGAGGCGCCCTGTCCGATCATGCCGTCGATGTCGGCAGGCGCCGCAGCTTCCGGCGCCTTGATCGAGATGGTGGCGATGCGCGCCGCGCGATCGATGTCGACGCTGACGAAGCCGTAGCGGATGGCGCTGTCGTCGATGGTGCGCGTCAGCGGCGCCAGCGCGATGCCTTTGCCTGTGCCGTTGCGCTTCGACCTGGCGGCGAATTCCTTGACGCGCTCGGCAAGCTTGCCCTCGAGCTTGGAGTTCGGCGCGATCTCGTCGACCAGCCGCCACTGCACCGCGCGCTTGCCCTTGATGCCTTCCTCGATGGTGCAGAAGAAGTCGGCGTGGTCGCGGCGCACCTTGCGCTTGTCGACCACACGCGTGAGGCCGCCGGTGCCCGGCAGCACCGCGAGCAGCGGCACTTCCGGCAGCGCGACGGCGGCGGCGCCGTCATCGGCCATCATGATGTGGTCGGTCGCGAGCGCCAGCTCATAGCCGCCGCCGGCCGCGGTGCCGTTGACGACGGTGATGAAGCTCTGGCCGGAATTCTCGCTGGAATCCTCGAGGCCATTGCGGGTCTCGTTGGTGAACTTGCAGAAGTTGACCTTGTGGGCGTGGGTCGAGCCCGCCAGCATGCGGATGTTGGCGCCGGCGCAGAACACGCGGTTCTTGCCCGAGCGCATTACCACGACCTTCACCTCGGGATGCTCGAAGCGCAGCCGCTGCACGGCGTCCGCAAGCTCGATGTCGACGCCGAGATCGTAGGAGTTCAGCTTGAGCTGATAGCCCTCGAACAGGCCGGCGTTCTCGTCGACGTCCATGGTCAGCGTCGCGACGTCGCCGGCGATGTCGAGCTTCCAGTGCCGGTAGCGCGACGGGTTGGTCTGGAAGTCGATGTACTTCGCCCCGCCTGCAAGGACGCGATCGTCACCAGCCATGGGCCACCCTTATCTGTTGTTCGTTTGAAGGTTCGTTCGTCGAGGTCTTCATGCACAATAATGCATGTTTTCGATCTGGTCCAGTTCAAAACGCAAAAACATGCATTTTGTTTCATGTTCGGGAAATTCGCCCGCTCGGCCAATGGCCTGGCACCGGCACCAAAAGTCAGGCCGCCAGTGCCGGGTCGTCCCGCAGGGCTGCCTTGGCGAATTCGGTGACCGCATCCAGCGTGACCGCGGGCGCCTCGCGGTGCGGCGAGTGACCGGCGCCGGTGATGGCGGCTACATCAACCGGGCAATAGCACTCGTCCTGGGCGATCTCGACCTGACGCATCGTGCCGTATTGGTCATCCGCGCCCTGCACGATCAGCACCGGCACGCGGATATAGGCGAGATACTCGGAGATATCCCAGTCGCGGAATTTCGGATTGAGCCAGGCGTCGTTCCAGCCACGGAAGGTGCTGTCGACATCCTTGTGCCAGCGCGCCAGCTTCTCCTTCAGATTGGTGGTCTCATACGCCGTCTTGATCTCGGCAATCGACTTCACCGAGATGTCCTCGACGATGAAGTGCGGCGCGAGCAGCGCAAGGCCGTGCAGGCGATGATCCTGATGCGCGCCGGCATAGATCGCCGCGATCGACGCGCCGTCGGAGTGGCCGACCAAGAGGCCGCGGCGGAAACCGATCCGGTCGAGCAGCTTCGGCAGCACGTCGAGCGCCTCGCGATGCATGTAGTCGACCGGACGCGGCAGCTTCGCCGGCGACGAGGCGCCATAGCCCGCGCGCGAATAGGCGAACACGCCGGCGCCGGTCGCCGCCTGCAGCTTCTCCGGAAAATCGCCCCACAGCCCGACGCTGCCGAGGCCTTCGTGCAGCATCACGAGGGTCGGCGCCGTCTCGGGTGACGGACCGATCATGCGGTACTCGAGATTGGCGCCGTCGATGCTGAGGAAGCCTGTGGGATTTAGGTTTTGCATGCTGGAGCCTTCCTCACTCATCGTCCCTGCGAAGGCAGGGACCCATAACCACAGGCTTTAGTTGTTGCGGCAAAGCCGTCGAACAGCATCTCTCAAAACAAAGGCCGCGGCGTATGGGTCCCTGCTTTCGCAAGGACGACGCGAGTGGAAACATTATTGTGCGCCGTCGCGCAATTTGAACCGCTGGATCTTCCCGGTCGCCGTCTTCGGCAATGACTCCACCACATCGATCCAGCGCGGATATTTCCACGGGCCGATCTTCTGCTTGACGTGTTCCTTCAGCGCCTCGTGCAGGCCTTCGGCCGAGCTCTCGGGCCGCAGCACGACATAGGCCTTCGGCTTGAGCAAGCCTTCCGGATCGGCCTCCGGCACGACCGCCGCCTCCAGCACCGCGGGATGGGTGATCAGCGCGCTCTCGACCTCGAACGGCGAGACCCAGATGCCGGAAACCTTGAACATGTCGTCGGCGCGGCCGCAGAAAGTGTAACGGCCGTCGGCATCGCGCGTGTATTTGTCGCCGGTTCGGGTCCACGCGCCCTCGAAAGTGGCGCGGCTCTTGGCGCGCTGATTCCAGTAGCTCTCGCCGGCCGAGGGTGCATCAACCAGCAGCTCGCCGACCTCACCGTCGGCGACGTCAGCCCCTGTCTCGTTGACCAGCCGCACCTTGTAGCCGGGCACCGGACGGCCGGACGATCCGTATTTGATGTCGCCGGGCGCGTTCGACAGGAAGATGTGCAGCAGTTCGGTCGAGCCGACGCCGTCGAGAATGTCGACGCCGAACCGCGCGCGCCACGCATTGCCGACCGATTCCGGCAACGCCTCGCCGGCCGAGGTGCAGACCCGCAGCCGATTGCCCGCGGCTTGCGTCTTGGTCGCCTCGTCGTTCAGCATCGCCGCGAACAGGGTCGGCACGCCGAAGAAGATGCTGGGATGATATTTGTTCAGCAGCGCGAACATCACCGCCGGCGTCGGACGTTCCGAATTGAGCACCGTGGTGGCGCCGACCGACATCGGGAAGGTCAGCGCATTGCCGAGCCCATAGGCGAAGAACAGCTTTGCGGCCGACAGGCCGACATCGTCCTCGCGGATGCCGAGCACCTGCCTGGCATAGGTCTCCGCCGTCGCCGCGAGATTGGAATGCAGATGGCGCACGCCCTTCGGCATGCCGGTCGAGCCCGACGAATAGAGCCAGAACGCCGGCTCGTCGGCATGCGTCGGCGCCGTCGCGAACACGTCGCTCTCGCGCGCGATCTCGTCCGACAGCTTCTTGTGGCCGTGCGCATCCTTGCCGGAGACCACGACATGCTCGAGGTCGGGCATGCCCGCGATGATGTCCTTCACGACCGGCAGCAGGGCCTCGGAGATGAACAGCACGCGCGCGCGGCAATCACTGAGGATGTAGGCGTATTGCTCCGCGGTCAGCAGCGTGTTGAGCGGCACCGGCACCACGCCGGCGCGGATCGCGCCGAGGAACACGATCGGGAAATCGACCGTATCCAGCATGATCATGGCGACCCGCTCCTCGCGGCGGACGCCGAGCCGGCACAGCATGTTGCCGACGCGGCGGGTCTGCTGCTGCAACTGGCCATAGGTGATTTGCGACACCGTATCGTCGAACGCGACCTTGTCGCCGCGGCCCTCATCGACATTGCGGTCGAGCAGCCAGGAGACTGCGTTGTAGGTCATGGCCCGCTCCTCAGGCACAGGCGCACCGCGCCCGCCCTCTCCCGTCAAGATTTAAGAATTATAATTCATACAAAGCCACCACATTGGCTTGCTGTCAATCCTCGTCGGCATTATGTTTCCTAGACCATTGGACCTGATTCAGTCAGGACCGCGCGTCGCACGGGGATCATGACCGAAGCCAACGATCCGGAAACCGACTTCCTCGAACAACTCGGGCAGCGCGTGCGCACCATGCGCGCGCTCCGCGGCATGTCGCGCAAGGTGCTCGCCAAGGTCTCCGGCATTTCCGAACGCTACATCGCCCAGCTCGAAAGCGGCAAAGGCAATGTTTCGATCGTGCTGCTGCGCCGTGTCGCAGGCGCGATGGGCGCGCATCTCGAGGACCTGATCCCCTCGAGCGAGCCGATCCCGGATTGGGCCGTGATCCGCGATCTCCTGCGCAAGGCGTCGCCGAGCCAGATCGCGCAGGCCAAGGACATGCTCGCCGGCAGCAGCCCGCTGGCGCCGCGCGGCGCCTCGTTCTCCGGCATCGCGCTGATCGGCCTGCGCGGCGCCGGCAAGACCACGCTCGGGCGGATGCTGGCGAAGAAGATCGGCTGGAGCTTCGTCGAGCTCAACAAGGAGATCGAGGCGCAGAACGGCCTATCGGTCGCCGAGATCATCGCGCTGTACGGCCAGGAGGGCTTTCGCCGCATGGAGCAGGCCGCGCTGACGCAACTGCTCGCGCGCAAGGAATTGATGGTGCTGGCGACCGGCGGCGGCATCGTCTCCGAGGCGCTGACCTTCGACCTGATCCTGTCGTCGTTCTACACGATCTGGCTGAAGGCCGAGCCGGAAGAGCACATGGCCCGCGTCCGCCGCCAGGGCGATCTGCGCCCGATGGCCGACGATCGCTCGGCGATGGCCGAATTGCGCAACATCCTGGTCAGCCGCGAACCGCTTTATGCTCGCGCATCGGCGGTGGTCGACACCGCCGGCCTCTCGGTCGATGCCGCCGCCGCGCGGCTGATCGATTCCGTGCGGCCGGTGCTGCAGAACGAGGCGCGCTCGTTCGGGCTGCGCAGCGTGGCGCTGTAGGCCGCGACGTTAGGTTGAATCGGTCGAACGGCAGCCTCGCTGCACCTCTCCCGCTTGCGGGGGAGGTCGGATCGCATCGAAAGATGCGATCCGGGTGGGGGCTCTCTCCGCGATGCGACTCGCGGAGAGAGCCCCCACCCTAACCCTCCCCCGCAAGCGGGAGAGGGGACCGCATTTCCGATGCCGCGGCCGCTCGGTTCACCTCACGTCCCAGGCGCATTAAAGCAACCGGCTCTTCACATCCTCCGCGCCGTCGCGCAGCAGCGGCAGGAAACGGTCGATCAATTCCTTCGCCGGAACACGATCGACATGCGCGCCCATGTTGATGGCGGCAACGATGGTGCCGTCGTAGCGGCGCACCGGCACCGAGATCGAACGGAAATGCGGCTCGGCCTCGCGGTCGACCAGCGAGTAGCCCTGCGCGCGATCGGCGATGATGGTGGCGAGCAGCTTCTTCGGATCGGTCGTGGTCTGCGGCGTCACGGGATCGCGGCGCATCGCCTTCAGGCGTGCCGCAAGCTCGGCATCGCCGAGCCGGCCGAGCATGGCGCGGCCCACTGACGTGCAGAACGCCGGCAGCCGATAGCCGATATCGAGACCGGCGGAAAACACCCGCGTCGGGCTCGAGCGCGCGACGAACACGACGTCGTCGCCGTCGAGCAGTGCGAGCGAGGCGATCTCCTGTGCTGCGGTGGCGATGCGATCGAGGACCGGCTGCAGCACCGTCACCACCTGGTTGGATTGCAGGAACGAGCCCGCCAGCGTCAGCACATGCGGCGTCAGCGTGAACAGCTTGCCGTCGGTTGCGACGAAGCCGCCATGCGCGAGCGTGAACAGGATGCGTCGCGCGGTGGCGCGCGGCAAATCGGCGGCGCGCGCAAGATCGCTCAGCGTCGCCGGACCCGTAACTGTGCCGAACACCTGCAACAGGCGCAGGCCGCGATCGAGCGCCTCGACGAAATCGGTGACGCGCTCCTGATCGGTCCGCTTCAGCTTGGGCATGGGCTTTGAACGGTTCAAAAATTGCGCTTGCTGTCCAAACCAGACATGGCATAATTCGCACATTCGTTCAATAGGCGAACAAATCCAAATTCGGGAGACGCCGCCATGATGAGCCAGGAAGCGAACGATCTGATCACCCGCACGGGGGCTAAGGACCCCTGCGGAAAGCTGATGCGGATGTATTGGCAGCCGGCGGCGCTGGTCGATGAGCTGGAAGGGCCGCGCCCGGTCCGGCCGGTGCGGCTGCTCGGCGAAAATTTGGTGCTGTTTCGCGGCGAGGACGGAAGCTACGGCCTGATCGATCGCCACTGCGCGCATCGCGGCGCCGACCTCGCCTTCGGCCGGCTCGAGCATGGCGGGCTGCGCTGCGCCTTCCACGGCTGGCTGTTCGACACGTTAGGCCAGTGCATCGAGACGCCGGCCGAGCCGGTTGGATCGCAGCTCTGCAAAGGTATCAAGCAACGTTCTTATCCCGTGGTCGAGAAGAGCGGCATCCTGTGGGCTTATCTCGGCGAAGGCACCCCGCCGGCATTTCCGGAGCTCGACTGCTTCGTCGCACCCGACAGCCATACGTTCGCGTTCAAGGGCCACATGAACTGCAACTGGCTGCAGGCGCTCGAGGTCGGCATCGATCCGGCGCACGCCTCCTTCCTGCATCGCTTCTTCGAGGACGAGGACACCTTGGCCGCCTACGGCAAGCAGTTCCGCGGCGCCTCCGCCGGCAGCGACATGCCGATGACCAAGATCCTGCGCGAATATGACCGGCCGATCATCAATGTCGAGCACACCGAATACGGCCTGCGCCTGATCGCGCTGCGCGAGCTCGACGAGGAGCGCACCCATGTGCGCGTCACCAACCAGCTGTTCCCGCATGGCTTCGTCATCCCGATGTCGACCGAGATGACGATCACGCAGTGGCACGTGCCGGTCGATGACGAGAACTGCTACTGGTACGCGATCTTCACCAGCTACGCGGCGCCGGTCGACAAGCAGAAGATGCGCGACCAGCGGCTCGAGCTCTATACGTTGCCCGACTACAAATCGCGCAAGAACCGCAGCAACGATTACGGCTTCGATCCCCACGAGCAGGCGACCGAGACCTATACCGGCATGGGCAGCGACATCAACGTCCACGACCAGTGGGCTGTGGAATCGATGGGCGCGATCCAGGATCGCACCAACGAGCATCTTGGCCAGAGCGACAAGGCGATCGTGCAATATCGCCGGCTGCTGCGGCAGGAGATCGAGAAGGTCGGCGGCGGCGAGACGCCGATGCTGTTCCTCGACGACGCCTCCGCGCGCAGCATCCAGGGCCCCGCGACGATGGACGGCATCGGGCCGACCCAAGGCTGGGAGCTCTACTGGATGGAGGTCGACGTCAAGCGGCGTCGCGGCGCGCCCTGGGCGGCCCCGGTGCCGCGCGAGATCGCCGGCAAAGTGCACCACCTGACGGCGGCGGAGTGATGTGTGTGAAGTTGTCATTCCGCGGCGATGCGGCAGCATCGAACCCGGAATCTCGAGGTTCCGGGTCTGGTCCTTCGGACCATCCCGGAACGACAGCAACAAAGGAGTGACGCAGTGAGCTTCGTCGAGCGTCACGGCCTGTGGTCGGACGAGCAGAAGGAGGCCGCGAATCGCCTCCGCCGCATCGTCGAGGAGAAGAACCTCGAAGTCATCAGGCTGTCATTCCCGGACCAGCACGGCATCCTGCGCGGCAAGACGCTGATCGCCAGCGAAGCGGTGCGCTCGCTGGAGGGCGGCTGCTCGATCACCACGACGATGCTCGCCAAGGACACCTCGCACAAGACGGTGTTTCCGGTGTTCACCGCCGGCGGCGGCTTCGGCATGAAGGAGATGGAGGGCGCGGCCGATGTGCTGATGGTCGCCGACCCCACCACGTTCCGCGTGCTGCCCTGGGCAGAGAACACGGGCTGGCTGCTCTGCGACCTCTATTTCAGCGATGGACGGCCGGTGCCGTTCGCGACCCGCAACCTCTATCGCAAGGTGCTCGATCAGCTCGCAGGCCGCGGCTACGATTTCGTCGCCGGCCTCGAGGTCGAATTCCATCTGTTCAAGCTCGACGACGCCCACATGGCGCCGGAGGATGCCGGCCAGCCCGGACGGCCGCCGTCGGTCAGCCTGCTGTCGCACGGCTATCAGTATCTGACTGAGCAGCGCTACGATCAGATGGAGCCGGCGCTCGAGATCATCCGCCGCGACATCATCGCGCTCGACCTGCCCTTGCGGACGGTCGAGGTCGAGTTCGGCCCGAGCCAGTGCGAGTTCACCTTCGCGCCGACCGTGGGGCTTGCACCGGCCGACATCATGGTGCTGTTTCGTTCTGCGGTGAAGCAGATCGCGCGCCGCCACGGCTATCACGCGACCTTCATGTGCCGGCCGAAGCTGCCGAACGTGTTCGCGAGCGGCTGGCACCTGCACCAGTCGCTGGTATCGCGCGCCAGCGGCGAGAACGTCTTCATGGCGAAGGAAGCGGGCGAGCCCTTGAGCGCGCTCGGCCGCACCTGGCTGGCCGGCCTGATCGAGCATGCACGGGCCTCGACCGTGTTCACGACGCCGACCATCAACGGCTACAAGCGCTACCGCTCCTATTCGCTGGCACCCGATCGCGCGATCTGGGGCCGCGACAACCGCGGCGTCATGATCCGCGTGCTCGGCGGCCCCAACGATCCGGCGACGCGGCTGGAGAACCGGATCGGCGAGCCGGCCGCCAATCCCTATCTCTACATGGCCTCGCAAATTCTCTCCGGCCTCGACGGCGTCGACCGCAAGCTCGATCCGGGCCCGTCCGCCGACACACCCTACGAGACCAAGGCCGCGCTCTTGCCCAAGTCGCTGCGCGAAGCCGTCTTCGCGCTTCAAGACGATCCGTTCTTCCGTGGCGCGCTCGGGCCGGAGTTCGTCGACTACTACGTCCACATCAAGAACGCCGAGATCGAACGCTTCCAGGCCGAAGTGTCGGACTGGGAGCAGCGCGAATATTTCGAGATGTTTTGAGGGGAATACAAGGCGCAGGAGGCGTCTGTGCCCCCGTCATCCTGAGGTGCGAGCACT
This sequence comes from Bradyrhizobium sp. B097, assembly GCF_038957035.1. NCBI lineage: Bacteria > Pseudomonadati > Pseudomonadota > Alphaproteobacteria > Hyphomicrobiales > Nitrobacteraceae > Bradyrhizobium > Bradyrhizobium sp. B097. The sequence goes on along the minus strand of NZ_CP152412.1, from coordinate 850,201 downwards.
TGCGAGCCTCGAAGGATGCACGGCCCGGCCGGTGGCCGTCGATCCTTCGAGGCTCGCTCCGCTCGCACCTCAGGATGACGGGACCGGACCTGGGGCCCTTGCCTCGTCGTCCCGGCGAAGGCCGGGACCCATAACCACAGGGTGTTGTATTTGCCTCGCTGTGGCCCCGGCCTGCTATACCCACATACAGCGGTGGCAATGGGTCCCGGCCTTCGCCGGGACGACGTCGGGTAGAGCGCAGACCCTGCCTCAAATCCCAAGATACTTGTGCTGCAGCTCCGGCTCCGCAACCAACTGCTCGCTCGTCCCGCTCCACACCGTCTTGCCGCGCTCGATGATGTAGTGGCGGTCGGCGATGCGGGTGAGGTTTCCGACGTTCTTGTCGATCACCAGCACCGACTGCCCGCGTCCCTTCAGCATCGACAGGCAGCTCCAGATCTCGTCGCGGATCAACGGTGCCAGGCCTTCGGTGGCCTCGTCGAGGATCAGGAGTTTCGGGTTGGTCATCAGCGCGCGGCCGATCGCGAGCATCTGCTGCTCGCCGCCGGACAGCGTGACGCCCATACTGCTGGTGCGTTCGGCGAGCCGCGGGAACAGCGCATGGATCTTGTCGATCGTCCAGGGATCGGAGGCGCCAAGGCGATTGCCGGATGCGGCGACGAGATTTTCGCGCACCGTGAGGTTCGGAAAGATCTGGCGGCCCTCCGGCACGAGGCCGATGCCGAGCTTTGCGATCCTGTACGACGGCAGGCCCCGCACCGCCTCGCCGGCGAAGCGGATGGCGCCTGATCGCGCCGGCGTCAGGCCCATGATCGAACGGATGGTCGTGGTCTTGCCCATGCCGTTGCGGCCCATCAGCGCGACCATCTCTCCCGCCTTGATCTGCAGCGACAGGCCGTACAGCACCTGGCTCAACCCGTAGCAGGTCTCGATCGCGTCGACTTCGAGCAGGGGTTCAGCGGTTTTGGTATCAACCATGGCGCGTCACCGCATGCTGATCGCCGAGATAGGCGCGCTTGACCTCTTCGTCCTTGCGGATCGCGTCCGGCACGCCGCAGGCGATGACGCGGCCATAGACCAAGACCGTGATGCGGTCGGCGAGCGCGAACACCGCTTCCATGTCGTGCTCGACCAGCACGATGGTGACTTCCTTGCGCAGCTCCTTCAGCAGCGCGACCATCCGCGCGGATTCGGTGACGCCGAGCCCGGCCATCGGCTCGTCGAGCAGCAGTAGCTGCGGCTTGGTGGCGAGAGCGACCGCGAGCTCGAGCTCGCGCTGCTCGCCATGGCTCAATTGCGAGACCACGATATCGGCGCGCTGGCCGAGGCCGACGCGCTCCAGCGCCGCGCGCGCGGTGTCGCGCAGATGCCGCTCCTTGCGCGCATTGCCCCAGAAGCGGAACGAGTGACCGTCATGCGCTTGCGCCGCGAGCGCGACATTGTCGATCGCGGAGAAATCCTTCAGCAGCGAGGTGATCTGGAACGAGCGCGCCAGCCCAAGCCGGCTGCGCTTGTAGGACGGCAGGTGCGTGACATCGCGGCCTGCGAAGTAGATGGTGCCGGAATTCGGCATCACCTGCCCGGTGAGCTGGCTGATCAGCGTGGTCTTGCCGGCGCCGTTGGGGCCGATGATGGCGTGCAGCTCACCCGGGATGACCTCCATCGAGAGGTTGTCGGTCGCGGTGATGCCGCCATAGCGGCGCACCAGATTGTCGACGCGCAGCAAAGGATTTGGCAAGGGATCAACCACGGCTCATCCTCCCGAGCAAGCCCATGATGCCACCGCGCGCGAACAGCACGATCAACAGCAGCACCGGGCCGAGGATCAGTCCCGAATATTCGGTGAATTGCGACAGCAGCTCCTCGAGCAGGAGATAGACGATCGCGCCGACGACGGGGCCGAACAGCGAGCCCATGCCGCCGAGGATCACCATCACCATCAGATCGCCGGAGCGGGTCCAGTACATCACGGCGGGGCTGACGAAGTCGGTGTTGTTGGCAAGCAGCGCGCCGGCCAGGCCGCAGATCGTACCGGCGATGACGAAACAGACCAGGCGATAGCGATTGGCATGGAAGCCAATCGCCTGCATGCGCTGCTCGTTGGAGCGGACGCCCTGCACCACGAGGCCGAAGCGCGAATTGACGATGCGCCAGATCAGATAGAGGCCGCCGAACAGGCAGGCGAGGCAGAGGTAGTAGAACTGGTTGCGGTCCGACAGATTGATCAGGCCGGCGAAATCGCTGCGCTTGTAGACGGTGAGCCCGTCGTCGCCGCCGTAGCGCGACAGCGCGGAGGCGACGTAATAGGCCATCTGCGCAAAGGCCAGCGTGATCATGATGAAATAGACGCCGCGGGTGCGTAGACTGAGCGCGCCGATCAACAGCGCAAACAGCGCCGAGACCGCGAGCGCCATCGGCCACTGGATGAACCCGGAACCGATCCCCTCGGCGGCGAGGATGCCGACGGCATAGCCGCCGATGCCGAGATAGGCGGCATGGCCGAAGCTCATCATGCCGCCATAGCCCATGATCAGATTGAGGCTCGCGGCCGCCAGCGCATAGATCGCGATGCGGGTGAACAGCGTCAGGATGAAGATGTTGCCTGTCACCGCCGAATAGACCGGCAGCAGGACCAGCGCGGCGCACAGCAGCGCCGCAACGGCATTGGAGACGTTGAGCTTGGGCATCATCGTTTGGCCGCCGGGAACAGCCCCTCGGGCCGCAGCACAAGGATGATCGCCATCAGGAGATAGATCAGCATCGAGGACAGCGCCGGCGCCGCGGTCGAGGCCGCCGCCCCGCTCAGCACCTTGCGCAGCAGGTCGGGCAGGAAGGCGCGGCCCATCGTGTCGATGATACCGACGAAGACCGCGGCCATGAAGGCGCCGCGGATCGAGCCGATGCCGCCGATCACGATGATGACGAAAGCCAGGATCAGAATGTTCTCGCCCATCCCGATCTGCACCGTGAGGATCGGCGCTTGCATCAGCCCGGCGAGACCGGCGAGCGCGGCGCCGAGGCCGAACACCAGCGTGAACAGCAGCTTGATGTTGATGCCGAGCGCCCCGATCATCTCGCGGTTGGAGGCGCCGGCGCGGATCAGCATGCCGACGCGGGTGCGCATCACGACGAGATAGAGCATCGCGGCAACCGCCAGCGCGACCACGATGATCATCAGCCGGTAGGCCGGATAATACACGCCGGGAATGATCTGCACCGGCACGGTGAGCCAGGCCGGCAGCGGCAGCGCGAGGCCGGCCGGGCCCCAGATCAGCCGGACGGCGTCATTGAAGAACAGGATCAGGCCGAACGTCGCCAGCACCTGGTCGAGATGGTCGCGGCCGTAGAGATGCCGGAGCGCGACATATTCCAGCACGATGCCGAGCAGCAGCGTGGCACCCAGCGCCAGCAGCGCGCCCAGGACAAAACTGCCGGTCCAGGCCACGAAGGTCGCCGCGAAATAGGCGCCCATCATGTAGAGCGAGCCGTGCGCCAGATTGACGAAATCCATGATGCCGAACACCAGCGTCAGTCCGGCCGCCAGCAGGAACAGCAGCAGGCCGAATTGCAGGCCGTTCAGCAATTGTTCGACGACGAGATACATTGTGGGTCTACATCATCCCTAAAAAAACAGCGGCAGTGCATGCCCACCGCCGCATTGCTCGCTGCGTGTTCTCCCTCGCCCCGCTCTTGCGGGGAGAGGGTTGGGGTGAGGGGCTGCCTCCGCAAATTGAACTCGTGGAGAGTCCCCCTCACCCGATTGCTTCGCGCATAGCCGAAGCTGCGCTTCGGCGTCCTTCGTCAAGAACGGCCGCCGGAGGCGGCCTATGCTCTCCCCGCAGGCGGGGCGAGGTGAAGAAAGCAAGCTGCGCGCCAAAAGGCGCCCGCCGCTCACTTCATCGAACACTTGTCGTGGAATTTGTCCTGGTCGTCCTTGACGATGGTCGCGACCGTCTTCAGCGAGAGCTGGCCGTCAGCGTCCTTGACCACGTCCTGAAGGTAGAAGTTCTGGATCGGGATGTGGTTGTTGCCATACTTGAACGGGCCGCGCAGCGACTTGAAGTTGGCCTTCTCCATCTCCGCCTTCATCGCGTCCTTCTTGGTGAGGTCGCCCTTCACCGCGACGACGGCGCTGTTGATCAGCTGGGCGGCGTCATAGGCCTGGGCGCCGTAATAGGTCGGGCGCAGGCCGGGATACTTCTTGCGATAATCCTCGACGAACTTCTTGTTCTCGGCGTTCGGCAGGTCGTTGACCCATTCCTGCGCGCCGGGAATGCCGATCGCGTTGTCCTTCTGCAGCGGCAGCGACAATTCGTCGACGGTGAAGGCGGTATAGAGCGGGATTTGCGCCTTGATGCCGGCCTGGGCGTACTGGTTCAGGAATTGGACGCCGGCGGCGCCGGGATAGAACACGAAGATCGACTCGGCCTTGGAGTTCCGCGCCTTGGTCAGCTCGGCGGAGAAGTCGAGCTGGCTCGGCCACACCGTGTATTCCTCACCGACCACCTCGCCCTTGAAGGTGCTCTTCACGCCCGCCAGCATGTCCTTGCCGGCGGCGTAGTTCGGGCCGATCAGGAACACCGACTTGACGCCCTTCTGGTTCATGTAGAGGCCCATCGCGGCAGGCGTCTGGTCGTTCTGCCAGGAGGTCGAGAACACGTAAGGCGAGCACAGTTCGCCGGCGAGCTGCGACGGACCGGCATTGGCCGAGATCAGGAAGGTTTTCGAATCGACCGCGGTCTTCAGCGACGCCAGCAGCACGTTCGACCAGATGTAGCCGACGATGAAGTCGACCTTGTCGGACTGCACCAGCTTCTCGGTCTTCTGCTTGCCGACATCAGGCTTCTGCTGGTCGTCCTCGTAGATCACCTCGACCGGCTTGCCATCGATCTTGCGGCCAAGGTGGTCGAGCGCGAGCTCGAACGAATTGCGCATGTCGTTGCCGATCACGGCGGTCGGACCGCTGAAGGTCGAGACAAAGCCGATCTTGACGCTGTCAGCCGCCGTCGCGGGCTGCGCGAGCGCCAGAGCCATGGCGCCTGCCAGCCAGAATGCCTTTTTCATATTCACTCCCCTCCTCAACCAAAGATCCCGCCAGGCTTGATCACGAGGCCTGGGGGTCACGCTTTGCGCGCGCCGTTCTGTGACGTGTTTTGTGCGCGAGATCGCAATTGTGCAGCAAGCATGAACCGACGGCCCTCGATTAGAACCTTCGGCGCATACCCCAGCACCTTGCATCATAATTCGTCCAAATCGACCATTGCAAGAAATATAATGCCGGTTGCGTAGGCAACGATTGTCGCAGGGCCCGATCCAGACCGAGGAGAACAGCAGCAGGCTTTAACGATCCGGTAAAGCACCCGGAAACCACGGGCCGGCAAAGGCGCCGCGGGCTTCATGGTCTTGAAAGCATCACCGGGCGAGGCTGGGCCCAAAGGGGTGCGTCACATGCTGAATTACATCTTCGGCTTCAATGCCCGGATGGGCCGGTTGGCCTTTTTCTTCTGCACCCTCGTTGTGGGCCTTGGCTTTGTGATGCTGGTCTATGGGATCACGGGCAATGTGCCGCGCGGCAGGACGGACGTGCTGCTGGCGCAGGCGTCGAACAGCCCGGCGCTGATCATTGCTTTCTACGGCATGCTCGTCGCCTGCTTCATGCTGCAGTCGATGCGGGTGCGTGACATCGGATGGGATCCGGTGTGTGTGATGGCGGCATGGATTGCCCTCATCGTGCTCGACAAGGCCATTGCCGGACGATTTCCCGAATACGCGCTGACCTACCAGCACACCGGAACGGTGGTCGGTGCACTCGCCAACGCCGCGATGAACCTCGTCCTGACGTTCTGGCCGGGCGGCCGCTCCGAGGAAGCGCCGCCGTTGCCGCGCGAGACCGGCGGCGACGGGCTGTTTGAAAGAAGCGGCGCGCCCGCCGCAGCCGGCAGCCGCGTCGCGCGCATCGCCAAAGGCGAGTTCGGCGGCAAGACGCGGTAGCGGCCTCTCTTCACCGTCGTCCCGGCGCAGGCCGGGACCCATAACCACAGGCTTGAGTTGTCGAAGCAGGCTGTGGCCCCAGCATCGCAAACCAATGACCATTCGTGGTTATGGGTCCCGGATCGCGCTTCGCTTGTCCGGGACGACACCGAGTTTGTGGCATGGCATCGAGCCACAGCGTAAGCAGCAATCAGTCACCCCTGATCCACCGCCCATTCGGCGCCATCGATCGCATAGGGCGCGTGGCGGAAATCCCTGATCGTCGCGACCTTGTCGGCCGACCAGTCAAGCAGCATGAACGATCGCGGCGGCCCACCCTGCGCGTTCGGATCGAACACCAGGATCGCGGGACGGCCCTCGACCTGTCCGGTGACCAGGTGCCAGTCGTCGATCTTCGCATAATTGCCGAAGTAGCGTGACACCTCGGCCTTGCCGTTCAGCCGTGTCTTGTTGACGAGTTCGAGCCTGATGTCATCGGCGATCATGACGCGGATGGCATCGAAGTCGCGGTCATTGAAGCGGCCGACATAGGCGTTCAGCCTGAGACGATCAGCCGGCGACAGGCCGGGCCGCGGCGCATCGTCCGGTTCGCGGGCGAACGCACGCAGTTGCGTGCGTCCGCGGTGCAGCGCGGCCTTCACCGCGGGCAGGCTGAAATCCATGATGCCGCAGACCTCCTGCAACGAGCAGCCGAGCACGTCCATCAGGATCACGCTGGAGCGCTGCGCCACCGGCAGCCGCATGAAGGTGCGCAGGCTGCTTGCCGCGATCTCGCGGCGGCTGACGTCGTCAAGCTCTCCGGCCATCATGTCCACCTCCTCCGGCGCGTGGAGCGCTTCCTGGCGGTTGCGCCGCCTGAGGAAATCGAGCGCGGTGTTGTGCGCGATCCGGAACAGCCAGGCCTCCGGATGCTGGATCGGGGCTGCGGGCGCGAAGGCTTCCATCGCCTTGATCAGCGCGTCCTGCAGCACATCCTCGCCGTCGATGACCGATCCGACCATGCGAGCGCAGTAGCGATGCAGCCTTGGCCGCATCGCCGCCAGCAGCGCCTCGACATCGGTCGGCGCCTGGGGTGGTGACGTCATAGTCGCTCCGCCAAGTCGGTTCACTCCGGTCACGGCGCATCCAGCATACGATAGTTTCCGACAATCACAGCACTGCGAACCAGCGGCGGTTCGGCGCAACGATCGCGGATGCCGTCCTGGAAGGTCTGGAAAGCCGCCAGCTTCGGGATCGGGCTCGAGCCGTCATCGGCCGATGTCTCGACCATATGAATGAAGGTGTCGTCCTCCAGCCGCAGGGTCATATAGCGCACGCCATCCGGGTTGGCCGCCTTCAGCTCGGCGAACACGGCCGCAACCAGCGCGGCATTCTTGTCCGCCATTTCCGGCTTGGTCTTGTACCTGATCAGGGTCCGTCTCATTGCAGCCTCCTTGGCCTGGTTCTGCGGCCCGAACCGGCCGCGTCATACCCAAGGACGTTTGCCGGCGGCGAAAGGATGCGGTCCGGCAAAAATAATTCTCGGCCGCATCCTTTGCCTATCCCGGATCGTCTTTTCGACGAGCGCGCCGCGCCCCAGCGGCCCGCCAACGGAGAACGACCATGCAGACCCCTCGAGAGCGCAACGAGCAGCGCTGGGTGCTCGGCCTCACCGCGCTGGCATCCTTCATGATGGCGCTGGACGCCATGATCATGACCACGGCCTTCGCCACCATTCGCGCCGATTTCGGCAGCGCCGTGGAGACGCTGCAATGGACCGTCAATGCCTTCAACCTGACCTTCGCGGTGCTGCTCCTGACCGGTGCGGCGCTCGGCGATCGTTTTGGGCGACGCAGGATGTTCGCAGCCGGGATCGGCCTGTTCGTCGTGGCCTCCGCGGCCTGCGCGCTGGCCGGCGATGCCGCGGCATTGATCGCCGCGCGCGCTTTGCAGGGCGCAGGTGCGGCGCTGGTGATGCCGCTGGCGATGGCGATCCTGAGCGGCGCGTTCGGCCGCGAGGAGCGCGCCCGCGCGCTCGGCATCTTCAGCGGCATCACCGGATGCGCGCTGATCATCGGCCCCGCGATCGGCGGCTTCATCACCGAGCATCTCGGCTGGCGCTGGATCTTCTGGATCAACCTGCCGATCGGCCTGATTGCGATCGCCCTCGTGCTGGCGCGCCTGCGGGAAAGTTTTGGTCCGACGGCGCCGCTCGACATCACCGGATTGTCGCTGGTCGCACTCGCGGCGCTGGCGCTGGTCTGGGGCCTGTTGCGCGGCAACAGCGCCGGATGGGCGAGCGCGGAAGTGACGGGCGCGCTGATCGCCGGCGCGGCGCTGGCAGCGATGTTCGTGCTGTGGGAGCTGCGTGCGACGAGCCCGATGGTGCCGATGCGGCTGTTCGCGGCCCGACCGTTCGCGGCCGGCATCGCCGCAAGCGTGCTGTTCTATGCCGCGATGTATGGCGTGCTGTTCCTGCTGCCGCAATTCCTGCAGATCGCACTCGGCTTCGACGCCTTCGGTGCCGGGCTACGGCTGTTGCCGTGGACGGCGACACTGTTCGTCACAGCGCCGATCGCCGGCGCCGTGGTCAACCGGTTCGGCGAACGCACGCTCGTCGTCACCGGCCTCCTGATGCAGGCGATCGGGCTCGGCTGGATCAGCGAGATCGTCACCTCGTCGATGCCCTACTCCGCGCTGGTCGCACCACTGATGCTCGCCGGCGTCGGCGTCTCGATGGCGATGCCGGCCGCGCAGAACGCGGTGCTGAGCGCGGTCGCGGTCAGCGAGATGGGCAAGGCGTCGGGCGTCTTCAACATGGGCCGTTTCCTCGGCGGGATGTTCGGCATCGCGGCGGTGGTGGCGACCTTCTCCGCCAATGGCACGGCCGATTCGTCCGGACATTTCACCAATGGATTTGCTGCAGCGATGAGCCTTGCGGCAACGCTGTCATTCGCCGGCGCGGTGGCGGGACTGTTCCTGCCGATGCGGCGACGAGTTGTCGCCACGACCGCGCGGCAGGATGCGTAAGGCTTGCCGCGATTGGGTTTTGCTATCGGGTGATCTGGCATTTCATGTTGGAATGAGGCTGCGAATGACTACATAATGAAATGACGAAGCCGTTCGGAACCGAGGGCGACATCAGATGACGCAAGCGCCGGCCAAACCTCATCGCGTGGTCATCGTCGGCGCCGGCTTCGGCGGGCTCGAAGCCGCCTTCGGTCTCGCAGGCGCGCCGGTCGAGATCACGCTGATCGACCGCCGCAACCACCATCTGTTCCAGCCGTTGCTCTACCAGGTCGCGACCGCATCGCTTGCGACCAGCGAGATCGCCTGGCCGATCCGCTATCTGCTGCGCGACCGGCCCGAGGTGACGACATTGTTTGCCAATGTCTGCGGCGTCAACGCTGCAGAAAAGCAGGTGCAGCTCGACGACGGCGGCAGCATTCCCTACGACACGCTGATCCTCGCCACCGGCGCGCGCCACGCCTATTTCGGTCATGACGAATGGGAGCCGTTCGCACCCGGCCTGAAGACGCTGGAGGACGCCACCACGCTGCGGCGGCGCATCCTGGTCGCCTTCGAGCGCGCCGAGCGCGAGACTGATCCCGACAAGCGTGCGGCGCTACTGACCTTCGTCATCATCGGCGCCGGGCCGACCGGCGTCGAGATGGCCGGCACCATCGCCGACCTCGCCAAGGACACGCTGCCGCATGACTTCCGTCACATCGACACGCGCAAGGCGCGCGTGGTGTTGATCGAGGCCGGCTCGCGCGTGCTGGCAGGATTTCCCGACGATCTCTCGGCCTATGCGCAAGCGTCGCTAGAAAAGCTCGGCGTCGAGGTGATGCTGGGCGAGCCGGTCACCGAATGCTCGGCCGACGGCGTCGTGTTCGGCGGCAAGAGGCTGGAGGCGCGCACCATCGTGTGGGCCGCCGGCGTGCGCGCCTCGCGCGCCGCCGAATGGCTGAACGCGCCGGCCGACCGCGCCCATCGGCTGCAGGTCGAGCCGGATCTGACCGTGCCCGGTCATCCCGACATCTTCGCCGTCGGCGACACGGTCACGATCAAGGGTCCCGACGGCAATCCGGTGCCCGGCATCGCGCCGGCCGCGAAGCAGGAGGGGCGCTACGTCGCCGCACTGATCAAGGCCCGGCTCGACGGCAAGACGCTGCCGCCGTTCCGCTACAAGCATGCCGGCAGCCTCGCGCAGATCGGCAAGAAGAAGGCGGTGATCGATTTCGGCTGGCTCAAGCTGCGCGGCTCCCTGGCATGGTGGATCTGGGGCCTCGCCCACATCTATTTCCTGATCGGCGTGCGCCATCGGATTGCGGTGGCGATGAACTGGCTCTGGATCCACACGCGCGACCAGCGCGCCGCGCGGCTGATCACCCAGGGCAGCAGCAAGGTGGCGCAGTAGCGTTCACGCGAGCTCAACCTTAACCCCGTCATTCTGAGGAGCGGCCTCTTGGCCGCGTCTCGAAGTATGCACGGCCCAGATCGTACCAGGCATGATCGTCGCGCGGCGCCACGCGAGCCGTCGATCCTTCGAGACGCGCGTGCCGCGCTCCTCAGGATGACGGAGATGGAGTGGCGCGTGCCATTGCGCGCCGACATCCCGCGTGAAATATTTGCCATGGCAACAATCTTTGCCGGGAGGAAACAATGCGGATCAATGCGCGCGCCCTGGCGCTTGCAAGCTCACTCCTCGCGCTAGCGTCATCAGCGTCGGCGCAAGTGGCCAAGATGACCGGCGATCCCGCGGCGACCTGCGGCGGACTGGCCGGCTCAACCGATGGCGCGACCAAGATCGACAGCGCCACGCTCCAGGCACCGTCGCCGCTCTCGGTCGCCGAGAAGGGACCGACACCTTCCGGCCGCATCATCCCGGCCAATCCCGCCTTCTGCAAGGTGCTCGGGCAGATCACGCCGACCGATCCCACCGCGCCGCCGATCAAGTTCGAGGTCAACCTGCCCGTCGAGTGGAACGGCCGCTCGCTGCAATATGGCGGCGGCGGCTTCAACGGCGTGCTGATCACAGGTCTCGGCCTGCCGCCGGCCTATCCGTTCGACAAGGCCTCGCCGCTGGCGCTCGGCTTCGCGACCGTCGGCACCGACTCCGGCCACGAGTCGAAGCCGGGCGAGCCGCCGCAGCTGTTCGCGCTCAACGACGAGGCGTTCGAGAATTTTTCGCACAAGGCCTACAAGAAGGTGCGCGATGTCGCGCGGGCGCTGATCACTCGCGCATACGGCACACCGCCGGCCAAGATGTATTTCATGGGATCGTCCGAGGGCGGCCGTGAGGCGCTGACCATGGCGCAGCGCTACCCCGACGATTTCGACGGCATCTTCGCGCGCGTCCCCGTGATCAACTGGGTCGGGTTGCAGCATGCCGGCACCCGCTCCGGCCTCGTGACCATGGGCGACGGCTGGATCAAGCCGGCGCAGGTCAAGCTCGTGGCCGACGCCGTGCTGAAGGCCTGCGACACGCAGGACGGCTCCGACGACGCGCTGGTGCAGGATCCCGTCGGCTGCAAGGCCGCGTTCAAGCCGGCCACGCTGGCATGCGCCGCGGGACACAGCGGCGACGACTGCCTGAGCGACAAGCAAATTGCCGCGATCGAGACCCTGCATGCGCCTTACAAGTTCTCCTTCCCGCTCGCCAACGGCCTCGACGACTATCCGGGCTGGGGCGTGTCCGGCGAGAACACGCCGGCGTTCGGCCCGACCGGCGGCTGGAAGGCCTGGTGGCTTGGCAGCACGGCACCGGCGCAGCCGCCCGCTCCGAGCAACGGCATCGCCTGGATCTACGGCGCCGGCGGCATTCAGTATGTCTTCGCCCGCGATCCGAAACTCGACGTCACGACCTACAAGCCCGAGGACCACAAGGCGCGGGTGCTGGAAGTCTCCGCGCTGATGGATTCAACCGATCCGGACCTCAGTCGCTTCCACGCCCACGGCGGCAAGCTCGTGATCCTCGAACACATGTCCGACTACGCGCAAAGCCCCTATGCCGGCATCCGCTACTTCGAGAATGTCGAGAAAACGCTCGGCAAGGACAAGGTCGCGGAATTCGCCCGGCTCTACACTGCGCCCGGCGTCGACCATGTCGGCTCCGGCGCTCCCGCCAATGTCGACATGCTGGCCGTGCTGGTCGACTGGGTCGAGAACGGCAAGGCGCCCGGCGATCTCGAAGTGCGCGAGCAGCAGACCGAGGCGCCGGCCTTCGACACAATCCGCGCGCTGCCATTGTGCCGCTGGCCGACCTGGCCGCGTTACAAGGCAGGCCCGGTGAACGCGGCAGCGAGTTTCTCCTGCGCGCCGTGAGGTAAGCTTCATCGCAACTTCGGATCGTCGCTCTGCTTGCGCGGAGCGAGTGCAGCGGCGCGTGCGCCTATCGTGGAGCCCCGCGGCTCCGCCAGCGGGACTACCCCCTCTTAGCCAGCGGCATTGCCGTATCGCGGCGCGCGGGCAGCTCTTATCGATGGTCGATGTGCTACACCATCGCGGTCCCGGCTGGCCGAGACAGATCCTCAACAATGATTTTAAGGAGGGAATGCAATGCGAATGTCTTCCGCCTTATATCTGTTCATTGCGTTGCTCGCGATGCCTGCGACCGCGACCGCTGGCGACGAAAGTCTGAAGCAACAATTCGAGAAGGTCGCGGCGACCTATGCCGACAGCTTCAACAAGCAGAATGGTGCCGGGATCGCTGCGCTCTATGCGCCCGGCGGGATGGTCGTCAATGCGACCGGGTCGCACACCGATATCGCCCAGACCTACGAAGGCATCTTCAAGGCTGGGTTCAACCACAATGAAATAACGGTGGACGAGGCCCAGCCGTTGGGAACCGATACGGCTATCGCGACTGGCGAATATCACATCACCGGCAAGAATCAGAATGGCGAGCCGCTTGATGTGGTTGGCCGCTGGACCGGGGCGTATGTCAACCAGGGCGGAAATTGGAAGATCCGGATGGTGTCGGCCTTCCCGAAGGCGCCTCCGCCGAAATAACATCTTTGGTGCTGCACGCCGCGTCAGGTGCTGCCGATCTCGATTCGCCTCTCGCCTTGTGCGCAAGGCGGACCGAATGAAGCGAGGCGGAACGCGAACCGGTCGGCGGGTTGCGATCGCTCCGTGCCGCCGCGCAGCCGCACTGGCGGATACAGCGTCAGCCCATCACTTGATGCGGCGAGCGGCCGAACGCGGCCTTGAAGGCGCGGCTGAAATGCGAGACGTCGCTGAAGCCGAAGCTCAGCGCCGCATCGGTGACATGGCTGAAGCGCCGTTCGGCCAGTGCCTGATAGGCGCCGGCGAGGCGCTGCTGCCAGAGCCAGCGGATCGGCGTCGTACCTTCGCGTGCGAACAGGCGATTGAGCGTGCGCGGCGCCATGTTCTGCGCCGCGGCGATTGTATCAAGATCGAGCTCGGGATCGTCGAGATTAGCCGCGATATAAGCCTTGACCCGCGCCAGCCGTTCGTCGCCGCGCTGCGGCACATCGTCCGTCAGCTCGGTCTGGAGCGTGGTCGCGAAAATATCGAGCGCTGAGGCGCCAAGCCTTATCGCGGCCGGCCCGGCCTCGTCATCGAGCCGCGCCAGCCGGCGGATCAACGATCCCGCCAGCGCGCCCACTTTCGACGCGTTGCCGACCCGCCGTGCCGTCAGCCGCTGCGCATCCGGCAGGCGCGCAAGCAGCAGCGGCCGCGGGATCGACACCATGATCGAACGCGCGCTCGGAGCGAATTCGAGCGTGAACGGCTGCGCCTGGTCATGGAGCATGAGATCGCCCCGGCGCATCCGCACCGCGCGTCCGCCCTGCGCGAAGCTGACCTCGCCGCGCAACGTCAGCCACAGCATGAAATAGTCGCGCGGGTCCCTGCGGACGTCGCTCGCGCTGCGCATCACCCGGATGCGGTCGGCGGCCGGGGTCGACGACCAGATGTCGTTGATCGCGAGTGGGCCGAAATGGCGGATCGAGATCGACGCCTCAAACGCCTCGTCGGCGACGCGGCGGCATTCGGTCAGCGAGAATTCGCGGCAGGTGACGTGATGCCAACGGTCAAAGCTGTCACCCGGCGCAACAAGTGTTTGCGCGACGACTGTATGATCTGGGGTCTGCATCGGACCTTGCTCCTGCCCAACCCGGCAGCCGGATATTCTGCGTCCACCCCTCCGTTCTGGCAAGCAGGGGCCAGCGATTGGCCAGCGCAGCCAAGAATGGCGGCCGCGGCGGATGTAGAAACGGTCTCCCTTCAGGAGAGGAGACACCACATGGGCTATCAATGCGACATCATCGACCCAGCGCGAACCGTCATGATCGTGGTCGACATGCAGAACGATTTCGTGGCCGAGGGCGCCAAGCTGCGGTCGGCGCAGGCCGCCGCCATGGTGCCGCGGCTGGCGCAGACCCTGAAGGCCTGCCGCGACAAGGGTATCCGCGTCATCTACACCGCGCATGTGCATCGCCGCGACGGCAGCGACATGGGGCTGTATGACGATCTCTACTCGCCGATCGCCGACCGGTCGTCACTGGTCGACGGCACCGAAGGTGTCGAGATCTTCAACGACCTTGCGCCCGCAGCCGGCGAGCACGTCATCAAGAAGCACCGCTACAGCGCGTTCTTCGCCACCGACCTCGACCTCATCCTGCGCGAATGGGGCATCACGACGGTCATCATCTCGGGAACGACCACCGAGAACTGCTGCCACGCCACCGCGCGCGACGCCATGTTCCACAATTACAAGGTCGTCTTCCTGTCGGATGCGACGGGTACGTTCGACTATCCGGATGTCGGCCAGGGCGCCCTGTCCGCCGAAGAGGTGCATCGCGCCACGCTGACGATCCTCGCATTCTCGACCGCGCATGTGATGACGGCTGCAGAGATGCTAGGGCGGGTGAAGTTGGCGGACGGGACGGCGAGCCCGAAGGCGGCGTAACGACAAGAACGATTCTCGTGCGGCATATACGCTCCGCCTCTCCCCTTGTGGGAGAGGCTATAAACAAAAATTCATCGTTAAATCAAACACTTGAGCGGGTGGGGTCCCTATAGTGTCCGTATTTTCTCTGCACCTGATTTAGCCCCGTCCGTAGGCGACCACAGTCGCAGCTTATATGGCTACCGCGCTGTGGCTAACGGGGATAGCGAAATTAAATCCATTTGGTAGAGGCAGACGGGACGCCACAATCGCTGGTAGTCGAATCAGGAGGCTACCTTGGTTGAAAGTGTGCAGAGCCTAATAAGCCGAATAGAGCCGGAGCGAACAGTCCTTCTATTTGGTGCAGGGTCTTCTATTCCTTCGCGCGCACCAACTTCACAAGCGCTGGTCGATTTCTTTGCTCGACGGTTCACACTTCCAGAAACCGGCTTCACGCTGCCTGAGATCGCTAGTCTCGCGGAGAGAAAGGCAGGACGGAAGACACTGATCGCTGCACTTCGGGAGCAGTTCAGATCATTGAAGCCGACTGGGGGATTATTGAACCTTCCGCTCTATAATTGGCGGAGCCTCTATACGACAAACTTCGACGATTTGATTGAACAGACCTACAGGCGTCGCGACCTTCCGATCAATGTTTACTCGTCAGACTTTGATTTCCGCGGTCATGAGAATGCGCTCGCGCAGAAAGTCTTCAAGCTGCATGGGACCATAGAGAAGGACGTCGTGGATGGTGACCGTTCGCGCATCATTTTGACGGACGGCGACTACGACCTCACTTCTCTCTACCGTGAGCAGCTCTACGCCAGGCTGAAAAGTGACCTTGCTGGCGCGATGCTTATTATCATCGGTCACTCACTCGTCGATCCAGATATACGCGATATCGCAAACAAGGCGGCAAATCTCAACGCGCAAATGGATAACGGCGGCCAGATCGTCCTATTCCTGTACACGCGCGATGACGATCGTGCAGCATTGTTTGAAGCACGCGGTCTTACTGTGTGTTTTGGCGGAATTGACGAGTTTTTTGCGGGGCTTACGGCAAAGAAATTCAACGAGCCTGTCATCGTCGGCGATGACCCTCTTGATAGGCATCCGGCGTTGCGGCCTGCGACAATTGACGTTGCGCATGGCTCTGATCCGAAACGCAGCGACGTAGGAAGCATGTTCAATGGTCGCGCTGCTAGTCATGCCGATATCCTTGCCGGGCTAACTTTTGATCGTACCGTTGCCTCAGACATCACCGCCCAGCTCACGTTGGAGAGCGCGCTAACCGCAACACTTCTGGGAGCCAGCGGCGTTGGCAAAACGACTGCCGCGAGGCAGGCGCTGCAAAAGCTCCGCGCTGTGGACGTGCTGTGTTGGGAGCATAAGCAAGACATGCCATTCGCGGTTTCAGAGTGGTTCAAACTAGCGGCCGATTTGCGCGAACGAGGGCTGAAGGGCGTCCTGTTGATCGACGACGCTCATCAATACCTCTTCGAAATCAATGAGCTGGCGGACCGGCTTTTAGCCGCAGACAACCCGCATCTTAAGCTCTTACTCGTCGCAACGCGCCACCAATGGAACCCGCGAATAAAGACGGCGACGCTTTATAAATTTGGCAAGGAGTTTCGTCTTTCTCAGCTCTCAGGCGAGGAGATCGAGCGCCTCTTACAACTCGTAGATATCACTCCATCCATCAAGAAGCTCATCGAGCCGCAGTTCAACGGCTTTTCCCGTCCAGAGAAACGGCTTCGTCTCGTAGACCGGTGCGAGGCAGACATGTTTGTTTGCCTTCGTAGCATATTTGCATCGGAGAACTTCGATGACATTATCTTGCGCGAGTACGCTGAGCTGGCACCAAATCTACAAGACATCTACCGATATGTGGCTGCACTAGAGAATGCAGGAGTTAAGGTGCATCGCCAGCTCCTGATAAGACTGCTGCACATCCCGGCATCGTCGATCTCAGCGGTGCTCGATGGACTGACTGATATCATCACGGAATACGACGTAAGCGAGCGAGAGAGCATTTACGCGTGGCGGGCTCGGCACACCGTAATCGCCAACATCGTAACTCGTTACAAGTTCAATGATACCGACAAGATCGTAGCGCTGTTTGAACAGGTCATTCGTAACCTGCAACCAACGTACGACATTGAAGTCCGCACTATTAAGGAACTTTGCAATGTCGATACCGGCATTCCGTCAATTCCCAGCAAGGAAACGCAGAACCGCCTCCTCCGCATGATGATATCCGCAGCACCGGGTGAGCGCGTTCCACGGCACCGGCTTATCAGAAACCTCATAGCAAGCGGCGACTACGACAAAGCAGAGACGGAAATCCGCGTGTTTGAGGCAGACTTCTCTCTTGATGGCCCCGTCTACAGGTACAAAGTAGACCTCTTAGTCGCCCGCGCAAGCAAGTCACCTGGCCTCATGGCTGAGGACCGCGTGACAATCCTCGAAGAGGCACGGGATTTGGCTCTCGTTGGCATGAACCGCTTTGCCCTAAACAAATCTCTTCTCGCGGCCTACGCAGAGGTTGGCGTTCAATACTACAAGCTCGTCGGAGCATACAGCATATTTGATGAGGCAATGTCTCGCCTGCGTGAGGCCGAAGAAAAGCTAGGGGACCCCGATCTCACTAGGACGATATCCAGGTTGGAGCGACGCATTCAAGGACAGGTGACAGAGGCTGAGGTGGAATGAAAAAACAAGGTCTACCCGAAGCAGCGAAGATCAGTCAGCGAAGCCACTCCGCTTTACCGGGGCGCGCGATTACCAAAATTGCGCACACCGACTACATAAGTGCCAGCGGGAGGCCGTCCGTACAAGCGCAGCCATCTGGTGGCGCTTGCGGCCTGGCGATGATTTCGGCGAGTGATCTGCCGTCGCGGTAGCCGGGTCAAAGATAGGCCATTCGGGGAACGCAACGTTCATGGAACGATGGGACAAGTTGAACTTCGCCTTTGAATACCTTGTTCGGTTCATCGAGCTAAAGCCACCAGATGCTCGTTACAAAATCGAGCCGGTAGAATTGGCCCTAGTCAGCAATTTCAAAGGCGGTAACAACTCGGTTGTCGAGCCCCTGCGTAGCCTAGGCGAGAAATTGCCTCACTATACCCGCCAGCTTTCCGAACTGGCTATGCTGATCGGTGGACGCGACCTCGGGGAATTCCAAACCATCGACGCTCTTTGCACAGAGGCAAGTGAATTCCTCGGATTGACGGCATGCGCATATACAAAGATTGCTGGCTTTGGCCCATCTTACGCATCTGCGCTTCTGGCCGCGTACTTCCCCACGACCTTACCAATCGTGGACCGTCAGGTTCTGAGGGGGGCCGATATTGAGCATGACATTGATGGAAACGGCCAGGTGGTGGGCATCGCGAGTTATTATCCGAGGCTGCTCCGACGATTTCGAGAGGAGCTTGAGGCGAAGCCGCACGTCTCCGTGCGAGAGCTAGATCGCGAATGGTTTGTTCGGGGCAGCAGGATCAACAAGACCCTTCTCGGAATTAGAGCCGATCCTTAAAGTGCAATCCGCGATAATCGCGCTGTTCCGCGTAATCAATGGCCACGTCGTCGGGCCTTATCTGCTTTTTGGGCTGATTTGCATGACCTTCAAGAAACAGTGGATTGTAATATTCAAAGCGGACCCCGTCGGGCCGCTCGCCGGAGAGTTTCACCCCAGTAGCCGCACCTACGACACGAAGGATGAGGCAATAATTGCATGGAGGCGCCGAGACCAAAGGGGCGATGCATTGGACATCATCGAAATCGAATTTGACCCGAGCGGATCGCGACTACCATGACCGAGAAAGGATACAAATGGCGCTAACTTACTATGATCGACATGGAGCAGCGGTCGCCTACCTCGACGACGATAACACCCACGTGTACGCCTTTGATGGGCGTCCTCTCGCCTATCTAGACGGCGAGCACATCTGGAGTTTTAATGGTCAGTTTCTTGGCTGGAACAGGGAGGGCTGGATATGGGACAAGGGCGGTTCGGCTATGCTTTCCACAGCAGCGTCTCAGGGCGGCCCGATGAGGCCGTTCAATCAGTTCGAGCCATTTAAGGGTTTCAAGCAATTCCTGCCGTTTAAGGGCTTCAAAGAGTTCGTGCCTTTCAAGCCGTTCTTCAGTGCTACTTGGTCGGATAACCAATTTTGGCAACAGCCCCAAAACGCGTAGTAACGCTCGATCGGCTGGCTCCGGAGACGCGCTGAACGCGGATGTGTAATCTTTATTCAATCACCACAAACCAATCCGCGATCATCGGGCTATTTCGCGTGATCAACCGCTACATCGGCAATCTAGCGCCAATGCCCGGCGTCTTCCCCGACTATCCCGCGCCCGTCATTCGCAACTCCGGCCCAGAGCGGGAGATGGCATTAATGCGCTGGGGTATGCCGCCTCCGCCACGCACCGGCGGCCCGCCCGTCACCAACATCCGCAATACATCATCGCCGCACTGGCGCGGCTGGCTCAAGCCAGAGAACCGCTGCCTCGTGCCGTTCAACAGCTTCGCCGAGTACGCGCCTGAGCCGAACCCCGAGACCAAGAAAAAGGACGTGGTTTGGTTCGCGCTCAACGACGATCGGCCGCTTACGGCATTCGCTGGCATCTGGACCGAGTTCAAGGGCGATCGTGGAACGAAATCAAAGCCGGTCTCTGGGCCGCACCTTGTGTATGGGTTCCTTACTACTCAAGCGAATGCGGTGGTCGAGCCGATCCATCCCAAGGCGATGCCTGTGATCTTGGCGACCGATGAAGAGCGGAATGTATGGATGCGTGCGCCATGGGATGAGGCGAAGGAGTTACAGCGGCCGTTGCCGGATGATGCCTTGCGGATCGTGAGGCGCGGGGCGGATAAGGAAGATCAGATCGCGGCCTGATACCCCGCCGTCGTGCGCCCGTTTCCATGGGCAAAGCCAAACGAAGGGGTTGACCTGGGCGTCTCCTTTGCCGTTGATGCAACCGTTGGGATATGCCGACCGGGCTTTTTGGGGACCATTGAATTGACGCCTGACGAATTCATCCGGAAGTGGAAGAACGTCGAATTAAGCGAACGAGCGGCCGCCCAATCCCACTTTATTGATCTTTGTCGGGTGCTTGACGAGCCGGCGCCGACAGACGCCGATCCAAAAGGCGATTGGTACGCTTTTGAGCGGGGCGCCACCAAGACAACCGGCGGCGAGGGGTGGGCCGATGTCTGGAAGCGCGCTCATTTCGGCTGGGAATACAAGGGCAAGCGGAAGGACCTCAAGGCGGCTTTCGCGCAACTGCAACAATATGCTCTTGCACTTGAAAATCCGCCGCTGCTGGTCGTCTGCGATATGGACCGGTTAGAAATCCATACTAACTGGACCAATACCGTTTCAGCCGTTCACGAATTCGGTCTCAGCGATCTGCGCGATGCCAATGCTCGGCAAAAGCTTAAATGGGTGTTCTCCGATCCCGAGCGGCTTAGGCCGGGAAAGACCCGCCAGGTTCTCACCGAGGAAGCTGCCGCTGAATTCGCCAAGCTGGCCCAACGTCTGCGCGATCGAGGCCATGCCGCCGAAACGGTTGCTCATTTTATCAATCGGCTGGTCTTCTGCATGTTCGCCGAAGATGTCGATCTTCTACCCAACAACATGTTCAAGCGGATGCTGGAACATGCATCCTCGCGGTCCGAAGAATTCCAGTACCTTGCGCGCGACCTTTTCAAGGCGATGCAGTCCGGCGGACGGGTGGGGTTCGAACACGTCGCTTGGTTCAACGGCGGCCTGTTCAACGATGATACGGCACTGCCTCTGGACCGAGATGACATTGCACTAGCGCTGGCCGCGGCCAATCTGGACTGGGCTGAGATCGATCCATCTATTCTCGGTACGCTATTTGAACGCGGCCTCGACCCAGGCAAGCGCTCGCAGTTGGGCGCGCACTACACCGACCGCGAAAAGATCATGATGATTGTTGATCCGGTCGTCGTGGCGCCATGGCTTGCGGAATGGGAGACCACGAAGGTTTCGATAGGCGCGTTCGTCGAGAAGTCGCATTCAGCCAAATCAGCGAGCGCGCGGACTAAAGCGCATGATCAGGCTGAGGCCACTTATCGGTCTTTCTTGAACAAGCTCCGCGAGTTCCGCGTGCTGGACCCAGCATGTGGCTCCGGCAACTTTCTCTATCTTGCGCTGTTGGCTTTGAAGGATATTGAACACCGCATCAGCATCGAGGCCGAAGCGTTAGGTCTGCACCGTGAATTTCCGCAAGTCGGCCCGTCGTCAGTCAAGGGAATTGAAATCAACCCCTATGCAGCCGAACTCGCCCGCGTATCTGTGTGGATCGGCGAAATTCAGTGGATGCGCCGTAATGGCTTCGGCGTTTCGGACCGCCCAATCTTAAAGCCGTTAGATACCATCGAATGTCGCGACGCTCTCGTTAGCCACGATGGATCAGAAGCGGTGTGGCCCGAAGCGGATGCCATAATCGGCAATCCGCCATTCCTCGGCGACAAGCTCATGCTCGGCACTTTAGGCAATGAATATGTAAGCACTCTACGCGATTTATTTTCTGACCGACTGCCCGGTGGGGTTGATCTCGTCACGTACTGGTTTGAAAAATCTCTAAGCAAGGTCTGTACGGGGACGACGCGACTTGTTGGCCTTGTCTCAACTCAGGCAATTCGTCGAGGGTCAAACAGAGTTGTCCTAGACAAAATTGTCTCTTCGGCCACAATATTCGATGCCCTCTCAGACGAACCTTGGATTGTCGAAGGCGCCGCTGTCCGGGTGTCTTTGATTTGCTTTGGCCTCAGCAATCCGAGTATTCAGCTAAAAACCTTGGACGGCAAAAGCGTCACAACAATTCATTCCGATCTCACGGGTGGACGAACCGACCTTACAAAAGTTTCACGGCTGTCGCTCAACGCCGATTGTTGTTTCCAAGGACCGGTAAAAGTAGGCCCGTTTGAAATCGCTGGTGCGCTTGCGCGCGAGTGGCTAGTTCTCCCCCAGAACCCGAATGGCCGACCAAACAGCGACGTTCTAAGGCCGTGGCTGAACGGACAGGATATGACAAGGCGGCCATCGGACACTTGGATAGTAGACTTCGCTGAAATGAGCGAGAAGGAAGCCGCGCTTTATGAGGCGCCGTTCAAATACATCAAGACCCACGTTAAACCGCTCCGCGAGCGCAACAAGCGTGAGCGACGGCAGAGAATTTGGTGGCAACATGGAGAGACAGTTCCCGGACTGCGGCGAGCCGCGAAGGGATTTCGCCGACTAATTGGTACCCCACGCGTCTCCAAGCATCGCTTTTTTGCCTGGGTCAATCCCGCTGTTCTGCCTGATAGTCGTGTCAACGTCATTGTTCGAGACGATGATGTATTTTTTGGGCTCCTTCACAGTCGATTTCACGAAGCTTGGTCGCTCCGTCTCGGCGGATGGCATGGGGTGGGCAATGATCCGCAGTACACCCCAAGTACAGGGTTCGAGACGTACCCGTTTCCGGAAGGAATGACCCCAAACATTCCGGCATCAAATCATGTCGACAATCCCGCATCTGCCGGAATAGCCGCCGCCGCGAAGGCCCTCAATGAACTGCGCGAAAGCTGGCTAAACCCTCTCGATCTGATCTACAGAGAACCAGAAGTCGTGCCCGGCTTTCCGGACCGCATATTTCCGATTGACGAAAATGCCGCAGAGATTTTGAAAAAGAGGACGTTGACCAATTTATACAACGAACGCCCCACGTGGCTCACGAACGCCCATGCCGACCTGGATGCGGCCGTGGCTACCGCCTACAACTGGCCGGCTGACATCTCGGAAGATGACGCTCTCGCAAAACTCTTCGCACTAAACCAGGCTCGGGCGGCGGCCTCAATTTTACTCTGACGATAGTTACCTCGTGCTTGCGAAGTCCGTTTTCACAAGAGCTTAGCGCGCGGCGTGCACTGATGCTCGCGCATCGCACCTGCACATCCGAGAAAATCTCGTCGATCGCCGGGCCCTCCTTCATCACGACGACGTTTGTTTGTTCACTCCAAACTGGTCGCGGGGGTTTTCTGAAACAAATCCCTCAGGAACTCTTGTTCTCGCCTTTTGTGGCTCCAACCGGCCAGCTTTCCAACGCACGAAAATAGAAAGCCATCATTGTTTTCGAATGGAATGTACTTAGGCAATGCCGCTCTGTTCTCGCCTCTAGAGCAGATCACTGTTAGATCATTCTTGAGCCAAATATCTAGAAATGCGCTTTCGGATAATGGCTCTTCGGCTTCGAGGATTGATCTCACAGTTTCAATACGAGGGACTATATGGGCTCGCGTAATGCCGAGTTGGCTTTTGTATCGAAAATCCAACTCCGAAAATTGCTGAAGTGCCCTGGGAGTTATCCCCACAACGCGCCAAGAGAACGATTTTGCGGCCATTACCGCGCTCAATATCCGGTTGCACTCGTTAATTGTCCAAACTGCCGGAAGCGCTTTATGGGCTCGATGCACCGCTGCATACAAAGCGTGTAGCGTATGGCCTACTTCCTTTGTTATGTTCACAACTTCCCCAGATTGATGCCGCTGGCATCCTCGCAAGTGTTTACTTGATTATGACGAGTTGAGCGGGAGAACTTTCGACCCTGTGCTGCCATCGCTCGCACTGGTAGGTCCGCGACAACAGCCCCGACGATATCGCACGTCGGGGCCATCCGAGATCATCAGGCCGGATACGTCCGCCGGGCCATCCGATCGGGAGCGCTGATAATTACGATACCTGACCGGAGCTGTATGTGACAACCGCCCCCATCGAGGTAATCATATTCCGCGCGAAAGCGGTTCGCGGCCGTTTCGCTCTTTCGCTGATGGCACCCGTCAATGCTCGTTTGGCACTCGGCTCCGACTTGCGGTAGAGTGATCTTAGGGTTGGCTTGCAGCCATGGCGGAAGAGCGACCAAATCGGGTGGAGCGCAGGTTGGCGGCGATACTGGCCGCCGATGTGGCGGGCTACTCACGTCTCATGCATAGCGACGAAGAGGTCACGCACTCCAAACTGATGGCGCTCCTAACGACTGCGGTCGAGCCCGCTATTGCCGATCACGGCGGCCGCATCGTGAAGAATACCGGTGACGGGTTCTTGGCGGAGTTTCCGAGCGCTGTCGAAGCGATGCGAGCTGCTATTCAATTCCAAGCCAGCACCAAGGAACTTACCGCTGTCGATGCGGAAGAGAAGCGCATTGCTTTCCGCGTTGGGATCAATATCGGTGACGTAATCGTCGAGCCCCACGACATCTTCGGGGACGGCGTCAATATTGCGGCGCGTCTTGAAAGCATCTCAGAGCCAGGCGGTATCTGCATCTCGTCTGCTGTCTACGATCACCTCCAAGGCAAGGTTGCAGCCGAGTTTGTTGACTTGGGCGAGCAGTCTCTCAAGAACATTGCACGCACGGTTCGCGTCTATGCGGTTACTGCGGATTGTTCGTCCGGCGCAGTGACCTCGTATGGCAGCGCAAGGACCTCGTCTTCGCCGCCTCGTCTTTCAATCGTTGTGCTGCCATTTGGCAACATGAGCGGTGATCCGGAGCAAGACTACTTCGTTGATGGCGTAACCGAGAGTTTGACCACAGACCTGTCGCGCATCGGCGGCTCGTTCGTGATTGGTCGACATACCGCATTCACTTACAAGGGCAAGGCACTTGATCTCAGACAAGTCGGTCGCGAGTTGAACGTGCGGTACGCGCTTGAAGGATCGGTGCAGCGTAGTGGCAATCGACTTCGCGTAAACGTCCAGCTTGTCGACGTGGAGACCGGCGCGCACATCTGGGCCGATCGTTTTGACAAGCCCACCGCCGATCTGTTCGACATGCAGGACGAGATCGTGTCGCGGCTCGCCAACACGCTCGACGCACAGCTCACTGAGCAAGAGGCGAGGCGATCAGAACAAGCTGCGCATCCCAATTCGATGGACTTGTACTTCCAAGGAAAGGCTTTGCTTTACAAGGGCTGGACGCCGGAATACGTGGCTCAGGCTCGCGGCTTTTTTGAACGGGCATCGGCCCTTGATCCTAGGAATGTCGAGGCGGTGATCTGGATGGCCGGTGCCGATCTGATATCTGGTTCCTCCTTCTTGAGTGACGAACGGGCCTCCCTTCTGTCGGCAGCCGAGACAAAAGTATCAAAAGCGCTCTCCGTCGCACCAAGCCACGCCGTTGCCCATTTGGTGCTGGGAGCCGTGTTGATTGCCACGAAGCGGGCGGCTCAGGGCATAGATGAATGCGCGAGAGCATTGGCTCTGGATCGCAATGTGGCTGAAGCCCACGCGCAAATCGGCACTGCGAAATATTTTATGGGGCACGGGGCGGAGACCGAGGCGCATATGAACGAAGCGTTTCGCCTTTCTCCTCGCGATACCTTCGCCCATCGATGGTTCATGACAGTCGGCTTCGCCAAGTTGCAGCTTGGCTCTGATGCTGAAGCAGTCCGATGGCTTCTCCGTAGCATCGAGGCCAACCGAAACCATGCTCTCACACATTTTGGACTCGCCGCTGCACTAGCGTTGCTCGGTTCACTTGACGAGGCGAGAGCCGCCGCAAGGCTAGGACTTGCGCTTGTTCCAAGTTTTACGCTTCGGCGCTTCCGCGATGGCGCGCAGTCTGATAACCCAAACTACCTCGCCAAACGTGAGCGCATGCATCAAGGCTTGCGCATGGCCGGGGTGCCTGAAGGCTAGACGACATCCGCGTGGGAACTATTGCACCCTAAAACAATGACCCCGACGACATTGCACGTCGGGGCCATTCGTGATCGTCAGGCGGGGTACGTCCGCCGCGCCATCCGATCGCAACGCATTGCGATCTACGGTACTTGACCTCGGCTGGACGTGGCAACCGCTCCATCGAGGTAACCACATTCGGCACGAAAGCGGCTCGCCGCCAACTCGCGCTTCCACCACTCGGCCCGACGAAAACGCTCAATCGCCAACGCCTTTCGCGCTTCGACATCCGAGATGATCTGATCAATCTCCGCACCATCCAGCGTGCGCTTGATACGCAGAACTGTTGACAACACCATCACAACATCGCCGTAAGGCATCAGCAAATCGCGCGCGACTAAGTCACAGTGCGCGATGAATACATCAATCGCCTCGTCACTGGTGCAAATCAACGATGCCAGTTCACGCGCCTGGCACAGGTCGTCAACAGGCGTAGCGGGTTCGCCATCGAGCAGCATGCGCTCCGCCGCTCGACCGGCCATAAACTCGATGCACTGAGTGTAGACGCTGCTGAAAACATCGGCCACGGGTCGGCGATCGTCGCCCGCGTGCGGCATGATCGCGCTAAGCGCGTCCCGAACGTCGGAGGCACCTCCGCGACCTTCCGCGAACGCCTCCTCGTGCTCTACACCCCAGCACAGCCCTTCGGAACCACGGACCGGGTCCGGGTTCACAGTCACTCCACCGACTTCATGGCCCAGCAGACGCGCGCAGACCGCGTGCCCAGCTTCATGGACAGCGATCCGCTCGTCTTCATCGTATGTGCGGCCGAGCGACGCGAGCAACCGATCGTAGTCATCGGCTTCCACATCGAGACCGCTGTCGTGATCGGCCACCAGCCCGACCTCGACAGCGGCCTCCGTCTTGGCGAGGAAGGTCGCTGGTCCTACCTCAGCCGGAACATCGTCAGACATAACCAAGCACCTTCTTGTGCCGCGCCAGCATGCGCGCGCGGATACTCGCGACAACGCCGTTGCCCGGCTGCGGCATGGCGCGCGCGATCATCTCTGCCACGGCGGCCGGGATACGGGCTTCGTCGTTAGGATCGACAACCCACCCATCGATGCGTGTTTCGACCTGGTGCGGCTGCCAACCTGGGGGCGCTGACTTCATGTCCGCGGCACCTCAATCTGGATCGAGCGCGCTTCGTCGCTGCGGTCGATCTCGGTGAAATTCGCCGCGCGCAACACCGGATCGGGCTCAGTGAGCGGCGCATTCTGATACTCGTCGATCGCATCGAGATCGACGACATCAGGCGCGGTTGGATTGAAGTCACCTCCTCGCATACCACGCAGTTCCGCACGACGCGGATCGGTCACGGGAACCGCAACACGCTCGCGCAATGCGCGCTGTGCGGTCGCCAGCGGCATGATCGCATCCTCCCACTGGCCCGCGAACCGCTTGCGACCGTCATAGTCGCGATAATGCGCGCTGCGCAGCATGAAGACAGTCTGCGTTTCGGGCGTCGGGTCGATCGCCGCAGCGACCGGCACAGGCGGGGGCTCTCCGGGGATCACCTGCCGCCCCTGGCGGATCGCGCCGGGCATCGCCGCCAGTTCCACCAACGCGAAGTTGGCGGCGACTTCGGTCTGCCCCATGACGTTCTGCACAAAGCCAGCGATCTGGCCGCTCTCGACATGCCAGTGACCGATCTCGGCCAAGGCGCCAGCGAGGATGCGGGACTGTTCAAGATAGCCCGGCAACGCCGCCTCGATCGCAGCAACCTGCTTAGCCAGCTTGTCCGCCGCCGCCGTGCGCTTGGCGCTTTCGAGTGCCGCAGCGAGTTGGACTTCTGCCTCCGCCTTGTCCTGGTCGAGGACAGCGAGTGCATCGTCCAAGCCCGCAACAGACGACGCTGCCGTGTTCACGGCAGTCTGCAAGTTCTCCAAGGCGCGCTGATCGCTGAGGTCGCCCGACAACAGCGCCTCTTGACGAGCCTTCGTTGCCTTGTCGAGGGTCGCCTGGGCCGCGACGCGCATGGCGACGAGCTGTTCGCCGCGCTTCGTCAGCGCGGCGATGATGGGTTCGAGCTTCTGCACTTGGGTCTTTCTGAATGGATTTCGCATTCAGGCAATCTAGTCTGCGGAGACCTCACTTGCGTAGATTGTGCGCGTGGGGGTCCCCATTTCTAGCGCAGAAATTTGTGGTATGTTCCACATTTAAGCTAGATCGCTTCACCGGACATCAGGCCGCGCTACGTGAACAACTTAGCGATCGCTGTTGCGGCTCCGGCGACGGTTGTAATCGTGGGCAAGGCCGCGAGAAGGCCGTCCCACGATCTCTTCAGCAGAGATTTCCTTGGCTGAGGCTTGCTTAGCTCCTCGTTGAACTGATCGAGCAATTCGCCCGCCTCCTTGTTGCCTGACTTGGCAACGAACTCAGCAACCTTCAGGAGGATCGACGCGGTTTCCTCGCCGCTTTCTGATTTCGTCTTATTGAATGCGCTCTCAACCGTCGATCTGTTGACGATCGTCGAGTTCTGAATATTTGAGAAAACGTCACCCATGAAAATGCCTCTCCTGTGGTCGTGTTGGCTCTGGTCGATAATGACGAACTGCATTAAGTCATTTCGCCTAATGCGTGCCGCTACATTCCGCTTTACGTTTGGCCTAACGTTCAGCACATCAAGGCGCTGCATAAGCGTATCGAGCCAGCCTGGCTGAACGTATTGAAGACAGGATGCGGCTAACGTACCGATGCCATCTACTGCCTTCTTGTCGGCTCTACCTTCCAAATGATTGATGCGGCGCGTGCTTTCTAGAAGGTATCTTTGCAGTGTTTCAGATGCGGAGGCGCCGATTTTACCGGAAGCGATACGATCAAGGACAGCCCTCAGAACTTCCTTCTCTGCATGCATTCTTTGCAAGAAAATTCTTAGATGCCGCGCCCCATCACTTTGCTTATTGCGCAAAAGTATCCAGACTGGAACGCGAAGCGCGCCTTGTTGATGGAGCCCGAAGAAAACTTGGAAGTCGAAGTTGCCGGGCATCACGACAGAACGGAAGCCTTTCGGCAGAACAAACTTCTGACTAGAACAATCGATGAAGATCAGCGGGTCGCCAGGCACGACGAGCCCCGCCTCATCCGGACTTTCTTTGGCAAAGACCTGCGTATCGATTGCTCGTTTGGTGCTGCATTCAGCGTATCTTGTCGCCAAGGGCTTGCCAGAGAATAGCAAAGGCCCCGCTGCGCTACCCGGTACGCGGCACTGCAATTTACCAACTTCAGTTACCAGCCCTGCAAAATCGTACGATAAGCCCCAGTCCCGCGTTTGCAGATATCCGCCTGCCGCAATTCCCAACTCGAACTTCGCGAGCGCAACTCCGTCAGCGAAAAGTCTTCGAAACTTCACCCGCGTTGTTACAATTCCGGGAGGGACCTCGTCCTCATTCAAGAGCCGTGGCTGGGGAAGATCGCCCAGCGAAACGAGATTGGTTGCGAGACAGTGCGTGCCTTCGCCGACCCACCCCTGCAGTCCGCCCAAACGGCGAAAATCAATTCCGCCGATCCCACGGACGAACTCACCTCCGGGATGAGCATTGGGCCAAGCAGGCTTTGGGAGACGGCGGTTTGGGCCAAGCAGAAAAGGGCGCAAGTCCGCTAGCGGAAATTGTATGGTGAGAAGCATATTATACCAAAAGTCGAAGTGGGCCGCCGTCGACGAAGACGTGCGGCCCTTCGCCTATTCCGGCTCCCTGGGTGACGGCAGGGCACTAGGCCATACCGCCATTCCCAAAGTAAGCCGGGACGATTGCACCATGAGGATCGGTCCGTTGCCTCACCCCAAGGATGCGAAACTTATGTGAAGCGATCCTAAATAGCAACTTTCATGACGCCCGAAACAAATCCAGCGAGGATTTCCTATCCCATTGGCCGTCCGGGTTCTCGCCGCTTGGACATCCGACCGGCGCAAAATCACAGGGCCTTTGCTCGGCGGCTCTCCAAACCAAGCCGGTCCTCTGATGGCTCTGACCATCTCGGCCAGAATTCCCGAAGCCTGTTCTGAGCTTTCACGCGCGCGGGCAGCCCACCCTGATACTTCTCAACGTAGTCGAGCAGCCGCGCCCGGCCGATCAACCAGGTCGCGCCCTTTTTACCGAGCGACTGCCCCCTGCGAGCGGCATCTGCATTCCATCGGCGGATTGTCTCATCGGACACTTCGCAAACGGTCGCCGCCTGCATCACGGTCAGCAGGCCGCCATTTGCAATCTCATCAATCACGTCACCGGATGGCGGTGTCCATCCGAGTTCCGCAAGCATTTGCAAGTGAAGATCGATCAAGCGATTGCGGTCCAACGTCAACATACCTCGTGTTATCTCCACTGACCGCTTGAGCGCGGTCGCGTTAATATCAACACCCTTGGAGTTCGCACGCCCTAGTTGCGTGTCGCGCGCAAGCGCGACCCGCATTGGCGGAGGGCCAGAAAGGACCCGCCGAACTGCCCCAGCGAGTTGAGTGACAGTCGGGACAACCGTGACAGCCTGTTCCATTTATCGACCCCACGCGCGCGTAGTAGTGGTAATGAGAGAAAGCCGTCACGCTTGCCACGCCTGCCACTCAGCTACACTTCACGCATCAGCGCCGTCGGCCGGCTTCAAGGCAATGCTGCAAAACTCGCGCACATTGTTGCGCTTGCGGTAGGCAAAGCCCGCCTTCCGCATGCTCTCCTTGAAGTCAGCCTGCGTGCCTGGCTTCGCGCCGACCGAACGCGCGTACTCGGACCATGAACGGTAAAGCACGCTGCTGGCCTCGGAAACCGTGCCGCCAGTGATGCACTCTTCCTCTAACCAGCGCGGAAAAACTTCTTGATCGCTGAAGTACTCCTCGGTCGCTTCGATCACGCAGCTCGGGCGAACCAGTCCATTCTTCTGCCAATCAAGGCAACCTTCGATCATCCACTGCAAGATGCCCGGCGCTTCAGCCAGCAGCTTTTCGGGAAGCTGGCGGTCGGGCGTGGAGGGCTTATGGATGAACGGCACGATATTGAACCGGCGACGCGCAGCTTCATCGACGTTGGTCAGGGTCGGCTTATGATTACCGATGATGGTCAACTTGAACTGCGGCACGTAGGTGAAGAAGTCGCGCCGCATGAAGCGCGCGGTGATGGGATCGCCGCCCGTCATCTGCTTGATGCGGGCTTCAGCCCAGGCACGACCCGCCTCCGTCTCCGATGCCGTAACCAAGCGCGCACCGTGCAACATCGCGAGGTCAGTCGGATGCCTGTCATTGTTCGATGCCGTGAAGGTCTCCATCGCCGAGACGGTGGCGTAGTCAAGCAAGATATGCGACGTGGTGTTCAGGTACACGCTCTTGCCGTTGCCGCCAGGACCGCAAACGAACAAGAGGGCATGCTCCGACGTAACGCCGGTCAATGCGTAACCGCACCACTGCTGCAAGAAGCGGATCAATCCATCATCGGCGTTCGTCGCCTCCTTCAAGAATTTAAGCCAGAGCGGGCAGCCGCTGTTGGCGGGCGTCACGGCTGTGACCTTCGTAACGCCGTCCTCAGGCGCACTAGGACGCAACTTGCCGGTACGCAGATCGACGGTGCCGCCAGGTGTACCCAGCAACCAAGGATCGCGATCCCAGTATTCGCTGGTCACCGCGACATTCTGATCGTGCTTCGAGAAACGCTCAACGCCAGCAGAAAAGCTGGTTTTGTTGGTGATATACCGCTTGCGTTCGTCCTGGTCTTCCGAAAGACGGCGCGACAACTTGCGAGCATAGTCAAACGCACGACCGGTACCGTCCTGCTTCCAGCAGACACCGTTCCAGTAAAACCACGAGCCACGGGTATGGCAGTAGCGCAAGCTTTCGCCGTGCAGGTCAATGAATTCCTGCGCGGCACTGTCCTCCGTCACAATGTCGTTGGACACGCTCGCGGAACCGGCGCGCGGCATCGTTCGATTGTTACGGATCGCGTCGGGATACACATCATCGCGCTGCGAGCCGGTTTCGTTGAAGTCGAGCCATTCGGCGATCTTACCGGCGACCTTCTCGCCGAACTGATCCTTCAACGCCGGATAGCCACGCGTGCGTTCGCCCTTCTGATGGGCGATTGCTGCATCATGGGCGGCGCGAACGCGATCATGCCATTCTTCGTCGTTCGCCGCGCGCGCGATCCACTCGGCACACAGCTTGACGCGCGGCAAGCCGAAGCCGCACCGCGCCAGAAAACCGCCAACAGTCAGGGCGGCGTCGTGACGGCCGCCGTTCGTCGGCCAATAGCGGGCAAGCAAGCAAAGCGCCGCCAGCAGCTTCGCTTGCCGCAACAACTCATCATCGCTGACTTGCGCGGGCTCATCGTCCTCCTCCCAATTGATCGGCTCGCCACTCTCATGCACCGAGCCAGGAAAGACGGTCTGGGCACCCTTGTCACCGCCGCCGATGCGGACTTCCAACAGCATGCTCTTGCTGTTAGGGTCCTTGAACTGCAACGCAGCCTGATCGAGCTCCGACGCCAACGACGTGTAATACAAGTGGTGGCTGTCACGCTTCGATTGACGGCCGAACATCGCACCCGTCTTCGGCAGCACTGCGCGCGCGATCACGGTGGCTTCAGGGCAATCCAGGTCGATATCGGTCAAGCCGCCCGACTTCAGGCCGAGTTGCACACCGATGTTCTGCGGTTTGTCGCCGAAGAACCGTTCGATCTTGCTGCCGGTGATGACGCGGTGCTGCCAGTCATTCCCGATCGGCTTCTTCTGACAATGGGGAATGGGGACCGTGTTCCAATCGCGCATGGCGTAGCCAAGCGCGATGGCACCAGGGGTGCCGAGCTTCGGCACCCACTCATCACGTTCGAACAGATCGCGATAAGCAACGTCCGCGGTCTCCGCGGCGGCAAGCTTCGCGTATTCCTCGAAAGGACATTTTGCGCTGTGGTCGTTGTGTGTGCTATTGCTCATGATGTGTATCTTTCCAGAGGTCACAAGCATCCGTTCCCCTAGTGGCCTTCGGCGAGGCCCTAGGGGTGTTGCTTGCTTTGTTGGGGATGTGTTGATTTGCGGCTGCCCGTGTCAGCCGCCCAGTTTGCTGAAGATTGGTAGCCTAACTCGGCGCCTGCACCGCATGCTCACGTGCGCGACGCCACACCGCGGCGGCCTCGCGCGAGATCAGCACACGCGTGCCGACGTTGAACGTAACGGGCATCAAGCCCTGCTGCTTCATTTTGTAAAACAGGGGGCGGCTGATGCGGTGCCGCGCGCAAAACTCGTCAATGCTATAGGCGTCGGGATCAATCGACTTATTGGGACGGATCGGCTTGCTGCCGTTCGCTTCGAAACGTGCCATTCTTTCTCTCCGTACTCATTGGCATGTGTCGAAGCAGTGAGCGGCGTTTGTCGCGCTTTGTGAAGATGGTAGCGTTGGATAAGTCTGTTTTGGCATTGGGTAAGTCTAGCGACGGCATTGGATAACTCGGCTGTAGCGACCGGAATTGCAAACGTCACGCGAAGAGCACGCAAACAGCAACTCACCGGCATCCAAAGCCGCGGCTACGGGATCACGATGCCAGCCGCTCAACCGTAGGATTTCCTGTGAGGGGCTGCACCAATTGCAGATCGAGCAATGCAGCACGCGTCATTGCCTCGCTCAGATCACCGATGATGTACCGCGAGTAGTTCTTCTCGATCATCGCGACCGACGTGTCATGGTGTGCAGCAACGACGCGCGTTGGCACTCGTGCCAGCAATTGCCGCACGATCGACGAATGTCGCAGTGCATACGGCGTGACCTCCGCGCCAAGGTCGAGCCGCTTTGCAATGGGATGAAATCGGCCCGACAGCTTCGGAATACGATCGAGCAACCGCTCGTGCGGAGCCTTGCCGTTCGCTCGCCGCCGCAACTGCTTTGCTAACCGGGGCGATATTGCCAGCGGCCGTTGTTCAATCCTGCGGCTCTTGCCCTTGCGGCTGCTCGGCATCACGAGCTTGGGTGCGGCAGGATCGCGATCTTCCAAATCAGCAACGCGCAACCTTAGCGCTTGGCTTTCACGGGCGCCCGTCTCTGCAAGAACATCAATTGTCACGCCATAGTCGTGGCTCACCTCGTAGGAGCCGCGAACCAGCGCAGCCACGATTTGATCCGGCAAGATGACGTTGCGCGCGACTTCGCTGTCGGGCAGCTTCTTCAGTCCGTTTTTCCACGCAGCGGCGTTGCCGATGCGCTTGTCATTCCGCGCTGCGAGCGCCAGTGCCGCCTTGAACGAACGGGCGATGCGGTCAGCGCTGGAAGCCTTCAAACCCTTCTTGATCAGACCGGCGCGCCAGTCACGCAGTTCGCGTTCGGTCAGCAGTGCGACGGTCTTGTTCGCCAAAGTACCCAGATGGCGACGGACCCCACTGGCGTTGTATTTGCTGCCGTCGCGCGTTTCGAGATCGGCCTCATAGCTGTCGACCGCTTCGGCGACGCTGATCGGCTGTTCGGTGTTGCCTTCACCAGCACGCGCCAGCTTCTTGGCATGCTCCAACGCTTGCCAATAGGTCATCACGCTGTTGCCGTTCGCGTCCTCGTGATCATCGGCAAGTGCGAACCGCTTCAGCCACCCGTTGCACTTCACCGACCACGTGCCGGGGCCAGCGTTGCGGCGATACGCGAGAAAGATGCCGGGCGCGATCAGCGCGGTGTACGGCTTCTTGCGCGGGGCGAGCTTCAGGCGATTGGTGCGGTTTTCGAGAGATGCAGAGCGTGTACGGCGAGCCATGAAATCCCCTGGGTGTCCCCCGAAGTGTCCTCACGATGGGGGTAGACGGGCATGGACTCAATTATAGCCGAGTAGATATAATATCAGCAATTACAATGATCTAATGAACGCGTGTAGACTCTTGTAGCCTGCTATAGACTGTGAATTCTCCCCTTGTGGGAGAGGCCGGATTGCATGAAGCGAAGCGCAATGCGATCCGGGTGAGGGGTTGCGGTCGCTCCGCGCAGACAGCCCTCTCACCCTCCCCTGGAGGGGGAGGGTCGGATCGCAGCGAGCGAAGCGACGTGCGATCCGGGGTGGGGTGATCTCTCAACACGGGCACTGCTCGACTGGGGGGACTTTCACCCCACCTCGGTTCGCATTTCATGCGAACCGATCCTCCCCCTCCAGGGGAGGATGCGCGCGCGGCGAATATCTTACTTCACTAGCAAACCTCACTTCACCAGCGCGCATCCGCCATCGGCGATCGGCCGGAATGCCTGCTCGGCCGGGATGGTCGCGATCAGCTTGTAATAATCGTAGGGGTATTTCGACTCCTCCGGCTTCTTCACCTCGAACAGATACATCGGGTGGATGACGCGGCCGTCCTGGCGGATCGTGGTGTCGCCGAACAGTTTGTCCTTGCCCTTGAAGGTCTTCATCTGCGGCACCACGACCTTGGCGTCGTCGCTGCCGGTGGCGGCGACGGCGTTGAGATAGGCGAGCGTCGAGGCATAGACGCCGGCCTGGTTGCCGCTCGGCATCTTGCCGTTCATACCAGGTCGCGCGGCAAAGCGCTTTGCGAACGCGCGGGTATCGTCGTTCATGTCCCAGTAGAAGGCCTCGAGCAACTGCAGGCCCTGCGCGACCTTCAGGCCCATGCCGTGGACGTCGTTGACGAACAGCAGGAACGCCACCATGGTCTGGCCGCCCTCCTGGATGCCGAACTCGGCCGCCTGCTTCACCGCGTTGATGGTGTCGCCGCCGGCATTGGCGAGGCCGATCACCTTGGCCTTGGAATTCTGCGCCTGCAGCAGGAAGGAGGCGAAGTCGGAGGTGCCGAGCGGATGCTTGCTCGATCCCAGCACCTTGCCGCCGTGCTTCTCGATGTAGTTCGTCGCTTCAGCTTCAATGCCTTTGCCGAGCGCATAGTCGACGGTCACAAAATACCAGTCCTTGCCGCCACGCTGCATCATCGCGGCCGCCGTGGTGTTGCCGGTCGCCCAGGCGTCGTTGACCCATTGAATGGTGTTGGGCGAGCAGGCCTTGCCGGTGAGATCGGAGCTCGCGGTCGACGACGCCAGGAACGTCATCCGCGAGTCGCGCAGCACGGTGTTGATGGCGAGCCCGACCGCCGAGTTCGGCACGTCGACGATGGCGTCGACGCCTTCGACATCGAGCCATTTGCGCGCGATCGCAGATCCCACGTCGGCCTTGTTCTGGTGATCGGCATAGACGATCTCGACCTTGATGCCCTTGCCGCCGCCGTTGAAATCCTCCGCCGCCATGCGCGCGGCTTCCACCGAGCCCATACCGTTGGTGTCCTGGAAGATGCCGGAAATGTCGTTGAGCACGCCGACACGCACGACTTCGCCGGAAATCTCCGCGCGTGCGCTGCCCGCGGCGCAGGCCAATGCCAGCGCAAGTCCAATCCTCAATCGCCCAACCCCAAAGCCCCTCATCGTATCCGCTCCCATGTTTCCGCAAGCAACCTTTTGCCGGTGCCAAGCTTCTCGTCAGGCCGGCGTGATCTCGACCGGCAGGCTGCTCAGCCCGCGCAGCGTGTTGTTGAAAAGGCGCTTTGGCTCGCCTGATATTTCGATCCTGCCGACACGACGCGCCAGCGCCGCCATCATCACTTCGCCTTCGAGGCGGGCGACGAGCTGGCCGACACACATGTGAATGCCCGAGCCGTAGCCGACATGGCCCGACGTACGACGCGTGATGTCGTAGCTATCAGGCGCTTCCCAGCGGCGCGGATCACGATTGGCCGCAGCCAGGAACATCAGCACCTTCTCGCCTTCGGGGATGCTGGCCCCGCTGAGCTCGACGTCGCGGGTCGTGGTGCGGAAGAAAGTCTGGACCGGACTCTCGAACCGCACGGCTTCCTCGAACGCGTTGCGCGCCAGCGTCGGATCGCCGCGCAGCTTCTGGAACTGGTCGGGGAAGCGGGCGAGGCAGTAGACGGCGGCGCCGATGCCGTTGACGGTCGTGTCGAGACCGGCCGATAGCAGCGAGCGCACCAGGAGCGGCGCCTCGGTCGCGGTAATGGCACCGCTATCGACATGGGCGTGGATGCAGGCGCCGATGCCGCCTGGGGTGAGATTGTCGCGCTGACACTGCTCGGCGATGTAGCTCTGGTGCGGCGCGGAGCGCTCGATCGCCTGCTTGCGCAGCTCGTTCGGCGGCCCGAAGGCGTTGAACACCAGGCTGGCGTAAGGCAGCAGATGCTCGCGGCCCTCCGGCCGCAAGCCCAGCGCATCCGGGAAGATCGACAGCGGATAGGCTTCCGCGAGGTCCTCGATCGCGTCGAAGCGACGCTTCTCCAGCAGCGCATCGACGCGGGCCTCGGCCGCGGCGGCAAATCGCCCGCGCAGCTGCTTC
The DNA here is from genome assembly GCF_038957035.1 of Bradyrhizobium sp. B097. Lineage (NCBI taxonomy): Bacteria > Pseudomonadati > Pseudomonadota > Alphaproteobacteria > Hyphomicrobiales > Nitrobacteraceae > Bradyrhizobium > Bradyrhizobium sp. B097. The sequence continues at coordinate 813,275 of NZ_CP152412.1, read as the reverse complement.
ATCACGGTCGCCGACAGCACCGAGCTCAGCACAGTCCGAGTGCGGGTATGCGCCGGCGGGTCGGCCTCGAGGATCAGGCTCGGCGGCCGCCAGGGCTTCTCCCTGGAGAAGTCGCTCAAGCCGACGCCGCGGCTGGAGCAGAACGTCAAGGGATCGTTCAGGACCGCATGGACCTCGGCATAGCGCGCCACGCCATAGACATTCCACTTGTCGAGATAGACCACCGGTCCGGCCTCGCGCAGCCGCTCATGGGTCGGGAACGGGTCGGCGAAGAACTCGAGCGCGAACGGATCGACGTCGAGATGCGGGACGGACGCACCTTCTGTTGCAGTCATCGGGACCTCCCGAGGTTTGATCTTGTCAACATGGGCCGCATGTCTATTGCTCCCGAACAGTTTCGCAGCGATGATTTGAGAAATGAGCAGCCAGCCCCTCCCCCGAAAGCCCCGCCGGCCGAGACCGGCCGATCCCGCAGATGCCACCGATGGCCCGCTGCTGGACCTCAATCGCTATGTGCCGGCATTCATCACCTTCATCGGCAACAAGCTGTCGAACAGCGCCACCGCATTTTACCAGAAGAATTTCGGCGTCAACGTCACCGAGTGGCGGATCATCTCGCAACTGGCGATCGAGCCCGGGATTCCCGCGTCCCGGATCTGCCAGGTGATCGGCTTCGACAAGGGACCGGTCAGCCGCAACCTTGCGGCGCTGCAGAAGCGCGGCCTGCTGACGATCCGCACCGCGCCCGACGACGGCCGCACCCATTCGATCACCCTGACCGCGCGCGGCCGCGCCATCCACGACAAGGTCATCGTCGCGGCGCTGGAGCGCGAGCGGCGGCTGCTGTCTTGCCTGAAAAAGGACGAGCGCGAGGTGCTGATCGATCTGCTGCGCCGGCTGCACGAGAATCTCGGCGCCGTGACCGGGCAAAGCACGACCTGACCGCGCGGCGGCAGCGCGGGCGGCGCCCTGCGCCACCGCGATATTCGCCCGGTTGTCCATGCGTGCTGTTCGCGCGCTGCTGCGCAACATCGTCCTCCCAAAAGCGTGGCCGTTGACCGGCCCTGTCCCGATTGGAGCGGAAACTCGCACAGCTTAGTTGCCATAGCAACTAAAAATACGTGATGCGCTGCGTCGTCGGGTCGCAAGTGGAGCGATGTGACGCCGCCATCAGGTCAGGTGAGCACGTCGCTCAGGCTCCCTCCCCCCTTGCGGGGGAGGGTTGGGGAGAGGGGTGGCCACGGGCGAGATGATCGGCGCGAACGTCGCTTTCGCAACGCCGGGGCCCGTGTCGTCGAAGTACACATTGAGAGCACGCCGTGCGGTACCCCTCTCCCTAACCCTCCCCCGCAAGGGGGGAGGGAACCCATCCGCTGGTGCGTTCCTCACGTCGAAGCACCGAGCAACGGGACGCTGGGATGCGACGTACGCAGCCAATTCTCCCATGACTTCACCCCGTGCAGGCGATCCACTCGGACGAGGCGTCGTCCTCCAGGACCGCCACCGCCGCGGCGCGACGCGTCAGCACGGCGCGCTGGTTGATGTAGCCCTTGTCGGTGATCTCCCCGCCGTCGACCGAAGCGGGCTCGGCGAGCAGCAGCGCACGGGTGGCGTGGCCGGAGGAATGGCCGCCTTGCGCCTTCAGCCGTGCCAGCCCCTGCCCGATCGCGGAACGGACCGCCGGATGGCCGATCACCTCCTGCGCACCGGCGCTCTCGGGCAGCCCTGCGAGCGAACGGCAGGCGGCGAGGTTCGGGAACACCAGGAAGCGCACCTCGTCGCGTCCATGGCCGGTGACGACGATATCCTGCGCGAGCGGCGCCAGCGCCGCGATGCCGGCGACGCGCAAGGTGCCGACGCTGACCCAGGTGCCGGAATTGAGCTTGAAGTCCTCGGCCACGCGGCCATCGAAGAACAGGCCGAGATCGGGCCGTGCGGGATCGGCAAAGGTGACGGCGTCGCCAATCTTGTAAAAGCCCTCGTCATCGAAGGCCTCTCGGGTGAGTTCGGGCGCCTTCCAATAGCCTGGCGTGACATTGGGCCCGCGCACGCGGACCTCGAGCTTGTCGCCCGAGGGCACGAGCTTGAGCTCGGTGCCGGGGATCGGCACGCCGATATTGCCGGAGCGCTTTGCCAGGAAGTGACAATCGGTCGCCAGCGGCGAGGTCTCGGTCGATCCCCAGGCCGACACCATCGGCAGGCGGCGGCCGACCGTTTGCAGCGACAATTCCTCCAACGCGTCCCACAAATTCTGCGGCAGCGCCGCGCCGGCATAGAAGGCGAATTTGGTGCCCGCGAAGAACTTGCGGCGCAACTCGTCATCGGTGCGCAGTGCAGCAATCAGCATGTCGAAGCCGCGCGGCACGTTGAAATACACCGTCGGCACCACGCTGCGCAGATTGGCGAGCGAGGTTGCGAACAGGCCGGGCGCCGGCTTGCCGCCGTCGATATAGAGCGTGCCGCCGTTGCGCAGCACCAGATTGAAATTGTGGTTGGCGCCGAAGGTGTGGCTCCAGGGCAGCCAATCCAATATGATCAGCTCCTCGCCGGGCCGCTCAAGAAACGTCCAGGTCTGCGCCTTGGCCTGCTGGCTCGAGGTCAACATGCGCTGGGTGTTGATCACGGCTTTCGGCGTGCCCGTTGATCCCGAGGTGAACAGGAATTTCGCGATCGTGTCGGGCGTCACCGCCGCAAAGGCCGTTGCGACCTCTAGTGATTCAGGCGTCGCCGCGACAGTGCGGAAGGGCAGCGCCCCGGCATCATCGGGATTGCCGCTGACGATGGTCGCCCGATGCAGCGGCGCGATTGCGGCGAGCGCCGCCGCGAACGGCTTTGTGCCTGTGACATAGATCGCCCCGGGATCGAGCAGCGCGATCATGCTCTTCAGCTTGTCGAAATCCTTCGACATCAAGGAATAGGCCGGCGAGATCGCGGCCGAGGGCACGCCGACATGCTGGGCGGCGAGCGCGAACAGCCCGTGATTGATGCCGTTGTCGGCGAGGATAACGAGCGGCCGCTCGGTGTTCAGCCCTTGCGCCAGGATCCACGATGCGGCCCGCCGCACGATTCCGAGCGCGTCGCGATAGCTGACGGTGCTCCAGGGCGCCTCGGCGCTGGCGCGCTCCGCCAGGAAGATGCGGTCCGGCGCCTGCTGCGCCCAATGCTCCAGCCAGTCGCCGACGCAGCGGGCGCTTGGCTTCAACGGCGTAATGGAGCGGACCAGGATGCTGCCGTCGGGGCGGCTGACGGCAACGATCGCGGGCGTGGCGAACAGGCGGTGCGGATCGTCTCCGCTGGCGACGGCCGTCGTCATGGTTTCCTCCTCGCCCGCATCTTATCAGGATCGCGCTGCAACATGGTGCGGCGGCGCAGTCCCGGCCGGGCTCTTTGGTCATAATGTTGCGGACATCAATTGTTGTCGTCAACAACAATCTTTCCCTCCCGCCTCAGGCGCGCTAGCCTTGGAGGATGGCGAGCAGGCAACAGACATCGCGCAAGGCGGCAGGAACGAGAGCGGCAATCCGCCGCCCCCAGGCGCGCACGGCGAATGGCCGGACGCAAGGTGGTGACACTGGCGACGACATCGGCCTCGACGCGCTGGTCGGCCACGCCGGCTATGCGGTGCGGCGCTTCCAGCTCTGGATCTTTCAGGACTTCATCAAGACGCTGGCGGCGGTCGACATCCGCCCGACCCAATATTCGGTCATGACCGTGATCGGGGCCAATCCGGGCCTCAGCCAGATGGCGGTCGCAAAGCGGCTCGGGATCGAGCGCGCACGGCTGGTGCATCTGCTCGACAGCCTGGAAGAACGCGCCTTCGTCATCCGGATTCCTTCCGCCACCGACCGCCGCTCCCACGCGCTGCATTTGACCGCCCGCGGCAAGACCGCGCTGGCCCGGTTCAGGCGGCTTGCCGCCGAGCACGAGCGGCATGTCGCCGACAAGATCGGCAAGGAAAACCGCGAACGGTTATTGCAGATCCTCGCCTGCTTCACCTGACCGACCGGTCGCATTTTGGCTTGATCGGGCCTGCCTGAAAATTGAGCAGGTGAGCTCGCTGGCGAGATTGCTTCAGCTCTCGGTGAGCATTTCAAGCAACTGATATTGTGCAATAATCCGTCACGCCGCGGGCGCAGGTAAATTGTACACAATGGCACATTGCTTGCTTCGATCAGGCTGCAATTCCCTCGCGACGGGCTTCCGATGCCTCGCCGCTCAACACACGGGCCAACCACGTGACTGAAACTGTCGCCGCGATCGTTGCTGCACACCGCGCGGGAACCATGACGTCGGCACAAACGGTGGCGCGCAGCTACCAGCGCATCCGCGAGCACAATGACCCCGCCATCTTCATCAGCCTGCGCGACGAGCAGGATGCGCTCGCCGAGGCCGCGCGGCTCGCAGACCCGACGCTGCCGCTTTACGGCGTGCCGGTCGCGGTGAAGGACAATATCGACGTCGCGGGGCTGCCGACCACTGCTGCCTGCCCCGCCTTCTCCTACCTGCCCGCGCAGGATTCCACCGCCGCGGCAAAACTGCGCGCGGCCGGCGCCATCATCATCGGCAAGACCAATCTCGACCAGTTCGCCACCGGCCTGGTCGGCGTGCGCTCGCCCTACGGCATTCCAAAAAATCCGGTGCGCGGCGATCTCGTGCCGGGCGGATCGAGCTCGGGCTCCGCGGTCGCGGTGTCAGCGGGTCTCGTACCGCTGTCGCTCGGCACCGACACCGCGGGCAGCGGCCGCGTGCCGGCGATGCTCAACAACATCGTCGGGCTCAAGCCGAGCCTCGGGCTGATCTCCAACGCGGGGCTGGTGCCGGCCTGCCGCACGCTCGACTGCATCTCGGTGTTCTCGCTCACCGTCGACGATGCGCTGGCGGCGCTTGCCGTGATGGCCGGGCCGGATGACGCCGATCCGTTCTCGCGCGACCGGCCGCTGGCACCGCTCGCGGCGTTTCCGGCCAAGCTCAAGCTCGGCATTCCCAAGAGCGGTCAATTGATCTTCTTCGGCGATCGCGAAGCCGAGAAGGCCTATGGCGAAGCCTGCAAGCGCTGGCAGGCGCTCGGCGCCGAACTGGTCGAATTCGATCTCGAGCCGTTCTACGAGACCGCGCGGCTGCTCTATGAGGGCCCCTGGGTCGCCGAACGCTATCTCGTGATCCGCGACCTCCTGGCGTCGTCGCCGGACGCGATCCACCCGGTGACACGCGAGATCACGATCGGCGGCGCGCGGCCCACCGCGGCCGATACCTTCTCCGCACTCTACCGCCTGCAGGCGCTGCGCCGCGTTGCCGCGCGCACCTTCGCGCAGTGCGATGCGATCGTGCTGCCGACTGCGCCTACGGTCTATTCCACCGCTGACGTGCTGGCCAACCCGATCGAGCTCAACTCGCGGCTCGGCACCTACACCAATTTCGTCAACCTGCTCGATCTGTGCGGCCTAGCGCTGCCGGCAGCGATGCGGCCTGACGGCGCGCCGTTCGGCATCACGCTGCTCGCTCCGGCCGGCCACGACGCCGCGCTTGCCAGCATCGGCCGCGCCTTCCACGCCGACACCGGACTTGCCGTCGGCGCCAAGGCGGTGCCGCAGCCGCCGCTGGCCGCAGCCCCGGCGCGGGCCGGCGCCGACGAGATCACGATCGCGGTGGTCGGCGCGCATCTCTCCGGCATGGCGCTGAACCACGAACTGACCACGCTCGATGCGCGCCTGCTGGAAGAGACGGTCACCGCGGCGGACTACAAGCTCTACGCGCTCGACACCACGCCACCGAAACCCGGCATGCTGCGCATCGAGGCGGGTGCTGGTCATGCGATCAAGCTCGAGCTGTGGGCGATGTCGCCGGCCGCGTTCGGAAAATTCGTCGCCGCGATTCCGCCGCCAATGGCGATCGGCACGCTCCGGCTGGCCGACGGACGGCAGGCCAAGGGCTTCATCGTCGAGCCCGCCGCGATCGCCGGCGCGAAGGATATCTCGGCCTATGGCGGCTGGCGGGCGTTCATGGCGGAGCGCGCGAAGGCGTAGCAGCCTTCGTCATTCCGGGGCGCGCGCAGCGCGAGCCCGGAATCCATTTCACTTCGGTGACGGTCGCAGGAAGAGCCCGTAATCAGTCATCTACGTCAAACGCGGATGAATGGATTCCGGGCTCGCCGCTTTGCGGCGCCCCGGAATGACGAGAGCTGCGCGCCCTACACCGACACCGCGTAGGTCTCGTATTCCCCGCGCACCTGCTCGATATGGGCGCGCATCGCGGCAGCCGCACCTGGCTTGTCGCCGCGCAGGATGGCTTCGACGACGCGGTCGTGCTCGGCGTGGGATTTTGCCAGCCGCCCGAGGTTGCGGAACTGGGCGCGGCGGAACGGCTGCACGCGCACCCGCGTCGCCAGGGTGATCTCGGCAATATAGGCGTTCTGCGAGCCGGCATAGATCGCATTATGAAAGCGCTCATTGACCTCGTGGAAGCGCTCGGGATTGCCGGTGTAGCTCAATACCCGCAGCTCCTCATGGACCGCCTCCAGCGCGTGACGTTCCGCCGCCGTCATCCGCTCGGCGGCAAGGCCGGCGCACATCGCCTCGAGCTCAGCCATCGCCTCGAACATGCCGGTGAGCCGCTCGAGCGAGGGCCGCGCCACCACGGCACCGCGATGCGCGCGCGCGTCGATCAGGCCGCTGGCGGCGAGCTGCCGCAACGCCTCGCGCACCGGCGTGCGCGAGACCTTGAAGCGGCGTGCCAGATCGGTTTCATCGAGCCCGGCGCCCGGCGGCAGCGTGCCGCGCACGATCTCGTCGGCGAGCTGCAGCCGGAGTTCCTCGGCGCGGGTGGTCTTGTCGACCAGCGACGACGCGCGATCGACACGCCGCACCAGCGGCTCCGGCTCGGTGCCCTGCGGCTGCGGCGCGCGGGTCGGAAGATCGTCCAGGCTCATGGCTGAAACGCCCTTTCAATCACCCTTGCTCAAACCCCCTTGGGCTCGTCAATGACGCTGACATGGGCGGCGACGATTCTCCAGCCCTCAGCGAAGCGAATCCATGTCTGCATCTGCCGCCCCACCCGCCCGGGTGCGCTGTTCCGATAGAACAGCGTCGAGGCGATTGCGGTATCGCGGCCATAGGTCGTGATCACGGTGCGGTCGATCTTGCGCATCAGCCCGGCCGCCGGCCGCCCGGCACGAAACGCCGCGATCTCGGCATAGCCATAAAGGTTCTCGCCGATGCCATAGCGCAGCGTCCGACTGTCGTTGCGGAACAATTCGTCGAGCACGCCGACATCGTTCGAGACCAGCGCCTTCTCGTAGCGCTCGAACTGCGCGGTGACCTCGGCGAGCACGTCGGGCAGATCAATTTCCATGCTAGATTCCTCTTGGCGCGGGAGCCGTGGCGACACCCATCTGTTCCAGCGCGTAGGCGACCCGCAGCGCGATGTCCTCGCGCCAGGGCGCGGCAATGATCTGCACGGCGATCGGCATCGGTTCAAGCGGCACCGGCACGGCGGCCACCGGCAGGCCGATGAAGGAGATCGGCTGGGTGTGGATACCGATATTGGGACGCACCGGAAGCTCGACCCCGTCGAGCGTAAAGGTGGCCTGACCGATCTTCGGCGCCGTGCACGGCGTTGCCGGCGCCAGGATCACGTCGACCGACTGAAACAGCTCCAGCACCTTGGCGCGGTACCAGCGGCGGAATTTCTGCGCCTTGTCGACATAGACCGCCGGGATCATCGCGCCCGCGATCAGGCGGTCGCGCACCGGCGGGTCAAAATCGTTGGGCCGCTTGCGCAGCCGATCGAGGTGCAGCGCGGCGCCCTCGGTCGTGGTCATGATGAAGGCGGCGGCGCGGGCGCGCGCCGCTTCCGGCAGCTCCACGGTCTGCGCGGCGCCGAGCGCCGTGGCGACGCGCGCGACCGCTTCGACGGCCTCCGGCAGCAAATTCTGCTGGAAATAGCCTCCGGCGATCGCAACGCGCAGTCCGCCGATGCCTTCGGCAAGTGACGGCAGGGTCGGTTCGAGCGGTCGCGCGACGCAGGCGGGATCCTCGGTGTCAGGCCCCTGCATGACGTCATAGGCCAGCGCGAGATCTGTCACGCTGCGCGCAAACGGACCGAGATGATCGAAGCTTGCGACGAACGGAAAGGAGCGCGCGCGCGATAGCCGGCCATAGGTCGGCTTCAGGCCGAACGTGCCGCAGAATGACGACGGTACCCGGATCGAGCCGTTGGTATCGGAGCCGAGCGCGATCGGCACCAGCGCGCCGCCGACGGCGCTGCCGGAGCCGCCCGAGGAGCCGCCGGCCATCCGCGTCGGATCATGCGGATTGCGCGACGGGCCGTCATGCGCGTTCTCGCCGGTGAAGTCGTAGGCGTATTCGCCCATGTTGAGCGCGCCGACCAGCACGGCACCGGCCGCTTCCATCCGCTCGATCAGCGTGGCATCGCGCGGCGACGGCGGCAGGTCGCGATTGATCTTCGAGCCGGCGCGGGTCGAGAGGCCCTGCACGTCGAACAGGTTCTTCACCGCGAAAGGCACGCCGGCAAGCGGGCCTGCCGGCTGGCCCGCCGCGATCGCGGCATCGACCGCCTTGGCCCGGGTGCGCGCGCGATCGGCGGTAACGTCGGTGAAGGCATTGAGGACCTTGTCGTGCACAGCGATCCGCGCGAGCGCCGCCTCGGTGGCAGCGAGAGCCGTGATCTTGCGGCTCGATACGGCCTGCGCGATTTCGGCGGCCGACATGAAAGCGGACGTTTCGGACATCGCGATCTCAGGTCGAATAGACGGCGGCTGACGCGAGCTCGTCAGGCAGCGGGAAGTCATCGACCAGCCGCGCCAGCCGCAGCGCGACCTCGAGATTTGCGCGCACCGCCGGACGCCAGGCGTCTTCCAAGGGCAACGCCATCGTCCGGGCGACGGCGGTCATGTAGTCGTCGAGATGATCGTCCATTTCGCTCCCGATAAGTTTTTTCAGGACACCGGCAACGGCGGATGCGGGATCGCCGTGAGCAGCTCCCTTGTATAGGCATCCTGCGGATTGCCCAAGACGTCATCGGATGCGCCCTGCTCGACGATGCGACCGCTGCGCATCACGATGACGCGATCACACAGCAGGCGCACCACGTTGAGATCGTGCGACACGAACAGATAGCTCATGCCCATCGATTGCTTGAGGTCCTGCAGCAGATTGAGCACCACCGCCTGCACCGAGACGTCGAGTGCCGCGGTCGGCTCGTCGAGGATGACGAGCTTCGGGTGCAGCGCGATCGCGCGCGCGATACCGACGCGGGCCTTCTGGCCGCCGGAAAGCTGATGCGGAAAACGATCCAGCAGATTGACCGGCAGGCCGACCAGCCGCGCCAGCTGCTCGCAGCGGTCGCGGAGCGCATCGCGCCCCCTGATGTCGCCGAGCTGCATGATCGGGTCCGCAATCGCGCGCGCCGCGGTGAAGCGCGGGTTGAGGCTGTCGGTCGGATCCTGGAACACCATCTGGATCTGGCTGCGCCGCGGCAGCCGCGCGAAGGATTGCGGCATGATGGCGCCGATGTCCTCGCCGTCGAACATGATGCGGCCGGAGGTCTGGTCCAAGAGCCGCATCACCATCATCGACGTCGTCGACTTGCCGCAACCGGATTCGCCGACCAGCCCGACGCTCTCGCCATGGTCGACCTGGAAGCTGATGCCGTCGACGGCGCGGAAGATCTCCTCCTCGACCGGCGGCTTGCGGCCGAACAGTTTTGTGAGCACCGAGCCTGCGCCCTGGCGGGGATATTCTTTCACCAACTTCTCGACAACAAGGAGCGGTTCTCTCTTCTCGTCACCCCCGGGCTTGACCCGGGGGTCCATCGAGGAAGAAACATCTTGCGAAGATTGATGGATGGCCGGGTCAAGCCCGGCCATGACGGAGGCTAGCTGCGGAGACTTCGCCTCCTCCTCCGGCAACAGATCCCTGAGCGACACCCCGATCCGCGGCGTCGCGCGCATCAGCTTCTTCGTATAGTCGTGCTGGGGCGCGGCGAAGATGTCGGCCGACTTTGCGGTTTCGACCACGCGGCCCTTCTCCATCACCACGACGCGGTCGCAATAGGCGGCGGCCAAACCCAGATCGTGCGTGATCAGGATCGTCGACATCGATCGGCGCCGGGTCAGCTCGACGATCAGGTCCATCACCGCCTTCTGGGTGGTGACGTCGAGGCCGGTGGTCGGCTCGTCCGCGATCAGAAGCTGCGGGTTGCAGGCCAGCGCGAGCGCGATGACGACGCGCTGGCACATGCCGCCGGACAGCTCGAACGGATAGGCGTGATAGCGCTCGCGCGGACGCGCGATCTTGACCTGCTCCAGCGCCTCGATCGCCGTTTCGCCGCGATCGGTGACCTGTGCCTGCTGCACATGCTGGCGCAGCACGTCCTCGATCTGGTGCCCGACCTTGCGGATCGGATTGAGCGCGGCGCGCGGGTTCTGGAAGATCATCGAGACTTCGCGGCCGCGCAGGTCACGCATCTGGCTTTCGGTCGCCGCCTTGACGTCGATGCCGGAAAACATCACCGAACCCTCGGCGATCCGGCCGGCGCGATCCAGGATGCGCATCACGGCATAGGACGTCACCGACTTGCCGGAGCCGGACTCGCCGACGATGCCGACGGTCTCGCCCTTGCCGACGGAGATGTTGACGTGCTGCACCGCCTTGACGATGCCGCGCCGCGTCGTGAACTCGACGGTGAGGTCGCTGACGTCGAGCAGGGGCTGGGCGGTCATATGCGCCGCCCCTCACGCGAGGCGTCATCCAAAAATCCGCAAAACAACCCCATGCAAAGTAAGGCGGGCACCGCTCTCACGCTCCCGCCCCCCTTGCGGGGGAGGGGCAGGGAGAGGGGTGGCCCCAGGCAAGGTCGGAGTTCGTGGCTACCCCTCTCCCTGCCCCTCCCCCGCAAGGGGGGAGGGAATGAGAGAACAGTGCCCGCCTCACTTCCAAACGTTGCGCTTCGCTCTCCGCATTTGCCCGTCATCACGTCCTCCGCTGCGGGTCGACGATGTCACGCAGGCCGTCGCCGAGCAGGTTGAAGCAGAACACTGCGATCATCAGCGCAAGGCCGGGGAAGAGCGCGATCCACCATTCGCCCGACACCATGAAGCCGGCGCCCTCGGCAACCATGATGCCCCACTCCGCGGTCGGCGGCCGGACGCCGAGGCCAATGAACGAGAGGCCCGCGGCGTTGAGGATCGCATAGCCCATGGTGAGCGACATCTGCACGATCATGATCGGCATGATGTTGGGCAGGATGTGCCCGAGCAGGATGCGGTATTCGCCGTTGCCGGAGAGCCGCGCGGCCTGCACGAAGCCGGCATTGCGGCGGACGTTTGCTTCGGCGCGGGCGACGCGGGCATAGAGCGGAAAGTTCACGATCGCGGTCGCGATGATGATGTTCTGCACGGTGTTGCCGAGCGCCGCGACGATGCCCATCGCCAGCACGAACAGCGGAAACGCCATGATGGTGTCGGCGATGCGGCCGACGATGCGATCGGTCCAGCCGCCGAAATAGCCGGCGGCGATGCCGGCCAGCCCGCCCATCAGGAACACCAGCACGACGGAGGCGACCGCGATGAAGGTGTCGAGCCGCGTTGCCACGATGACGCGGCTGAAGATGTCGCGGCCGAGCTGATCGGTGCCGAACCAGTGCGCGGCGGACGGCGGCTTCAATGCAGCCGCGGTATCCGAAGCGAGCGGGTCGTACGGCACCACGTAGGGCCCGAACAGCGCGGCAAACATGATCACGACCAGCAGCGCAAAGGCAAAGCCGGTGACCTTGTTCTCGCCAAGCACGTAGCGGGTCTGCTCGAGAACCGCGGCAAGCCCGGAGGTGCGGGCGGGACCTGCGGGTTCGACGGTCGGTGCAACGGTGCTCATGCGCCCTCCCTAACCTTCCAGCCTGACGCGCGGATCGATCACGCCATAGAGGATGTCGATCAGAAGATTGAGCAGCACGTACATGACCGCCATGGTCAGCACGAAGCCCTGTACGGGCGCGAAGTCGGACGCGATCAGCGCCTCGACCGCGTAGGAGCCGATGCCGGGCCAGGCGAACACTTTCTCCACCAGCACATTGGCCCCTAACAGGAAGGAGAACACCATGCTGAGCGTGGTGATGACCGGCAGCATCGCGTTGCGGAAGGCGTAGGTCACGATCACCTTGCCGGGCGACAGGCCGCTGGCGCGCGCGGTGCGGACGAAATCGGACGCCAGCACCGCCAGCATCGAGGCGCGGGTCATGCGCGCGATCGGCGCCAGCGAGAAGATCGCGAGCGTCACCGCCGGCAGGATCAGCTGGCTGAACGCCGAACGGAACGCCTCGAAGTCGCGCGCGATCAACGCATCGATGAGATAGAAGCCGGTGACGGTCGGCGGTGCGCTATAGAACACGTCGAGCCGGCCGAGCGGCGCCGGCGACCAGCCGAGCCGAAAATAGAACACGTAGACCAGCACGAGGCCGGTGAAGAACACCGGCAGCGACACGCCGGCCGTCGTGGTGACCCGGCAGAGATGATCGATCCAGGAGCCCGGCCGCGTCGCCGCCAGCACGCCGAGCGGGATCGCGATCACGATCGAGACGACGAGGCCGAGCAGCGTGAGTTCGGCCGACGCCGGCAGACGGTTGCGCAGCTCGGCGGCGACCGGCTGCCCCGTGGTCAGCGAGGTGCCGAGATCGCCATGGGCGAGATCATTGGTGTAGCGGACGAACTGCTCGATCAGCGGCTTGTCGAAGCCGAGCTTCTTCCTGATCTGGTCGACCGCTTCTTTCGTCGCCGCAGGCCCTGCAAAATACGCCGCCGGATCGCCGGGCAGCGCGCGTGTCAGCAGGAACGTCACGATCACCACCCCGATCAGCGACGGGATCGCGAATAGCAACCGCTTGCCGATGAGGGTCAGCATGGGGTGCTCCCGCCGGTATCCAAAGCCACAGCGAGACTGGTAGGGCTCCCTCCCCCCTTGTGGGCGAGGGTTGGGGAGAGGGGTGCCGCTTGCTCGGCTACCAGCCGAAACGCCCCACTGATCCACGCGTGATGCAGCGAGTGATTAGGCTCGATCTTGCCTGGCGTCATCCATGCGCGTATGCGGCCTACCCCTCTCCCCACCCTCCCCCGCAAGGGGGGAGGGTGCCTGAGGGATGTGCTCACCTCACGCGAATGAACGCCATATGCCCATGGCTGGCGGACGATCAGCATCTGCGCCTCGCTGTTTCCGGCTGCAACGCCACAACGGGACTGGTAGGGCTCCCTCTCCCCTTGCGGGAGAGGGTTGGGGAGAGGGGTGCCGCTTGCTCCGATGCCAGATTGAACGCCCCACCAATCCGCTCGTGATGCAGCGAGTGATTAAGTACGATCTCGCCTGGCGTCGTCCTTGCGCGTATGCGGCCTACCCCTCTCCCCACCCTCCCCCGCAAGGGGGGAGGGAGCCTGAGAAGCGTGCTCACCTCACTTGCGCGTGCCGATAGGTGGCGGACCGTCAGCATCACCGCCTCACCCCTTCGCCATCGCGCGGTAGTCGAGGCGGCGGTGGAACCAGTATTGGTAGCCCGAGATGTTCTTCTGCATCGCGACGTTGACGAACGGCTGATAGAGCGGGATGCGCGGGATGTCGGTGAAGGCGAGGTCGACAAAACCCTTGACGTCCGCGTCATAGGCCGCGGTGTCGCCGTTGGCGGCGGCGATGCGCGCGCCATCGATGAGCTTGTCCATCTCCGGCGACTTGTAGCTCATCGTGTTGAAGATCGAATTATTGCCGTGATAGCACCAGTAGAAGAAGTACTCTGGGTAATCGAGCCAGCCCGAGAACACGTTGGTGAACAGCGGCATTTCCTTCTTGGTGAGCTCGGTACGCCAGTTGGCGCCGGGCACCTTGTTGATGGTGGTCTTGATGCCGAGCTGCGCGAGGCTCTCCTGCACCAGCACGCAGAGCGGCTCGTTGACGCCTGCGAAGTTCAGGTCGAACGAGATCGTGGTCTCGAAGCCGTTGGCGTAGCCGGCCTCAGCGAGCAGCGCCTTGGCCTTCTCCATGTCGGTGAAATACTTGGTCGGCTGCGGCCAGGCGACTTCGGTCGGCTTGTCCTTTGCCGCGCCGAACATCGGGTTGGCGAGGCCGAACAACACCGCATCCATGATCTTCTGATACGGCATCGCGTAGGCCATCGCCTGCCGCACCTTGGGATTGTCGAACGGCGGCTTGGTCACGTTCATGCCGATGTACTGGATGCCGTTGGAGAACGGCAGCGAGACCACGTTGAGCTTGCCGTTCGTCTTCATCTCCTGGAAGTCCTTGAACGGCAGTTCGTAGGAGATATCGGCATCGCCGCGTTCGAGCAGCGCCCGGCGGTTGCCGGCCTGCGGCACCATGCGCCAGATCACACGCTTGATCTTCGGCATCGGACCGCAGACCCAGTCGTCGTTGCGCTCCATGATCACTTCCGTGCCGGCGGTCCATTTGGTCACCTTGTAGGCGCCGGAGCCCGCGGTCTGCTGCTTGGTGAATTCGAGACCCCACGGATCCTTCTCGCTGGCGTTCTTCTTCACCAGCTCGGAGTTGACGACGCAGGGCACGATCACAGCGAGATCGGGGATCGTCAGTCTGTCCTTCTTCAGGAAGTCGACGCGCACCGTGTTGTCATCGACGACGACGAACTGCTCGGGCTTGGTGAGCGAGCCCGCGCTCATCTGGAAGGTCGGGAAGCCGCCGACGCTGACGGCGCGATCGAGCGACCATTTGACGTCCTTCGCCGTCACCGGCGTGCCGTCGTGGAATTTGGCGTTCTTGCGCAGCTTGAAGGTGACCGACATGTCGCCGATGTTGAAGTCCTCGGCGAGCTCAGGCTTGAACTTGTCGCGGTCGTAATAGGGCACGCCGCCCGGACCGCTCTTCATCTCGTGGCTGATCAGCCGGTCGTAGCAATTCCACGACACCTCATAGCCGGGCACGTTGGTGCCGACGCCGTGGATATCGAGATTGTTGGGACCGCCTTCGGAGACGATCAGCAGGGTCTCGGAGCGCGCGTCGGCCTTGGCCGGCGACCAGATCGCGGGCGCGGTCGGCGCCAGCGCCCCCGCGGCCAGCCCGGACACCGATTTGAGGAAATCGCGACGCTTCATGTGATGCTCCAACGCCCGTGAGAACGGCCTTGGAACTCAGATCGCAAGGATTGTGCCAACCCTTAACGAGATCTTATGAGGCGCTAACACGCTGATGATATGAGAGAAATCTTCGAAGGTATGTTGTTCTGACGCCGGCCAGCGCGGCATGGATTGCATACAAAGGAAGGCCATCTGCTTAATAGATAAGCAGATTGTAGACACTGCTCGCTTTCTGGCCGGCGATCGATATCGCATCCAGAGAGCTAGTCGGGCCAGATCAACTCCTGCAATTGCACGAGATCGTCGACCCGATCCGGCCAGCCCGCGATGCAGATGTGCCGGAGCGGATCGCTGGCCGAGTGCAGCATCATGAGCGCCATCAGCCGCCGCTTCAGCGTGAACGTCACCTCGCTGCGCGGGATGCCGAAGCCGTCGAACAGGCTGCGCACCCGGCGCGGATGCCCGGCCGCCATGAAGGCGCTGGGACCGAGCAGGTCGTACTCGCCCCATCCGGTCCGGACGTCGCCGAAGTCGAACAGGCCGGCGACGTGCCAGCCGTCGGCCCGGCGGCCCAGCAGGAAATTCTCCGGGATGTACTCGCCGGTCAGGATCACCGGCGGCGCGTGCATCGGGATCAGCTCAGTGGCGTCACGCAGGAGATCGTCGAGCGAGGTGAGGAATTTCGCCGGCAGGCCGAGCCGTTCGTGCCGAGCCCTGCACTGCGCGATCTGCCCGCGCATGAAGGCCTCCCAGCGCGGCTCGATCACAAGCAGGCTGCCCGGCGGCACGCGCTGCACCTCGGCGATCGCGGCGCCGATTTCGCCGAGCACGCGCTCCCGTTCGGCTTCCGGCAGCGACGGCCACACCTCCGAGCCGACGGTGCCGGCGAGGTGCGTGATGACGAGATAGGGCCAGCCGTCGCGCTCGCCCTCGGCGATGAGATCCGGGATCGGAATGCCGAGCCGTCCGCGCAGCTCGGCGAGCGCACCGCGTTCGGACACGAATTGCGGGCGCAGAAACGGCGGGAACAGTTTCAGGATCAGCTCACCGTCGAGCCCGACCACGAGGTTGGTGCCGGTTGAGAACACGTGCGGATCGTCGCAGCGCAGGCCGTGGCCGTCGGCGATGTCACGCGCCACCGGCAGCCAGCGCGACGTGTCGCCGCGCCAGGCGCGGTAGCTGTCGTAGTCGGTGAGGGAAGGAAGATGCATTCGCGCGCGGCCTATCAACGCTGTCGTCCTGGCGAAAGCCAGGACCCATAACCACCGAATTTGATTGTAAGCGGGATCGCGGCCCTAGCCTCGCGCAACGATGAGCGGCCGGGGTAATGGGTCCTGGCTTTCGCCAGGACGACCCTGAGTGTGTGGCGCCGCTTGTGAGCGATACATTCACATCCTCTCAGGATGACGGAGAAGCAGTTGAGCAGACCAGACGGCCACCCTCACCGATCCGGATTGGCGCGCTCGAACTGGCGCAGCAGGCGGTTGCCGCGTTCGACGGCGTTGTCCATCGCGGCCTGCGCCGAACGCTTGCCGGCGAACACCTGCTCGAGCTCTTCCTCGATCACGTCGCGGATCAGGACGAACGAGCCGAGCCGGATGCCCTTGGAATTGTCGGTCGGCGGCTTCAGCGTGACCTCCTCGATCGAGATCGAGGCACCGGGATTGCGCTCGTAGAATCCCTGCGTGCGACTGAGATCGAACGCGGCGCGGGTGATCGGCAGGTAGCCCGTGTTCTGGTGCCAGGCGGCCTGCACCTCGGGCCGCGACAGATAGGCGAAGAATTTTGCCACCCCGGCATATTCGGCGCGCGGCCGGTCGCGCAGCACCCACAGCGTCGCACCGCCGATGATCGAGTTCTGCGGCGCGCCCTGCACGTCGGGATCATACGGCATCATGCCGTAGCCGACCTCGAATTTCGAATTGGCCTTGATGTCGGCGCGGGTGCCCGACGAGCCGATGAAGATGCCGCACTCGCCCTTCTGAAAGCGCGGCTCGGCGGTCTGGCCGCGGCCGCTATAGTCGAAGGTCTTGTCGGCCTGCCACTGCGCGAGCTGCGCGATGTGGCGCACCACCAGCGGGTTGTTGAAGATCAGCTGCGCGTCGAGCCCGGAGAAGCCGTTGGCCTTGGTCGCGATCGGCAGGTTGTGAAAGGCGGAGAAGTTCTCGACATTGATCCAGGACGGCCATGAGGTGGTCACGCCGCACATCGCACCCGCGGAACGCAGCCGCTTGGCCACGATGCCGAGCTCCGGCCAGGTCTTCGGAGGTACGCTCGGATCGAGCCCGGCCGACCGGAACATATCCTTGTTGTAGTACAGGATCGGCGTCGAGGCGTTGAACGGGAACGACAGCATGTTGCCGTCGACATCGGCATAGTAGCCGGCCACCGCGGGCAGATAGGCCGACGGCGCGAACGCCTCCGATTGATCGCGCATCAGCTCGAACACCGGATAGATCGCGCCGCGCGCCGCCATCATGGTTGCGGTGGCGATCTCGTTGACCTGAACGATCGCCGGCTGGCTGCGCGAGCGGAACGCGAAGATCGCCGCGGTGACGGTCTCGGTGTAGTTGCCCTTGTAGGCGGGCACGATCCGGTAGTCGGATTGCGAGGCGTTGAAGTCGGCCGCGAGCTTCTCGAGCTGCTTGCCGAGCTCGCCCGACATCGCGTGCCACCACATGATCTCGGTCGCGGCTTGCGCTGGTGCCACAAGCAGAAGGGCCGCGACGACGAGGTGCAGCAGCTTCGAGGCGAGCTTCAAGGTGGACTTCACAACCAGCCGTTCCCGGATGCGGACACGCCGTCATAAGGCGCTACAACCGTAAATTCAATCGACACCGCAGGTTGCAGCGCGGCTTTAACGATTGGCCGATGGGCGAACCATCGCCGATCTGCTAAAAAAGCGTTGAACCTTTTCCTCCCGCCCTGGACACAAATCACAAGGGGAACTGTAGCCAGTGTACCGCCGCGCCGGCCTTTCGCGGACAATAACGCTTGCCGTCGCGCTGTTATGCACAGTGGTCTCGGCGAGTGCCGTTGCGCGCGAATTCCGCACCGCCGATACCCAGAATGAAGACTATCCGACGGTCCAGGCGCTGAATTACATGGACCGCCTGATCGCCGAACGCACCGGCGGCCGGCACCGCATCGTGGTCTTCCATTCCCGCCAGCTCGGCGAGGAAAAGGAGACGCTGGAGCAGACCCGGGCCGGCGCCATCGATCTGAACCGGACCAATGTCGCACTGATCGGAACCATGGTGCCTTCGGTGAACGTGCTGGCGATGCCGTTCCTGTTTCGATCCCTTGAGCACCTGCAGCATGTGCTGGATGGACCGATCGGCAACGAGATCCTGAACAGTCTCGAGGCCCACGGCTTCGTCGGGCTGACCTTCTACGATTCCGGCGCCCGCTCGATCTATAACAGCGTCCGCCCGGTGCGCTCGCTCGACGACCTCAAGGGGCTGCGGCTGCGCGTGCAGCAATCCGCACAGATGTCGGAGATGATCCGCGCGCTCGGCGCCCAGCCGGTCGAGATGGCCTACGGCCAGGTGCTGACCGGGCTCGCCAACCGGCTGATCGACGGCGCGGAAAACAACTGGCCGTCCTTCGTCACCACCGGCCACTACAAATACGCCGGCTACTACACCTTGACCCAGCACACCGTGAGCCCCGAAGTGCTGGTGATGTCGCGCAAGGCCTGGGCCAGCCTCACGCCGGACGAGCAGACCATCTTCCGCGAAGCCGCGCAGCGCTCCAGCATCTACATGCGCGAGAAGTGGCGGGAGCTCGAGGACCGCTCGCGCAAGCAGGCGGAGCAGGCCGGCGTCAAGGTCGTGACTGACTTCGACCGCAAGCCGTTCGAGGCGGCGGTGGCCGGCATCTATGCCAAGGCGGAGCGCGATCCGGCGATAGCTGCGCTGATCGAACGCATCCGCAACATGGAGTGACCGGATCTTGGACGCGCCCAAACAGGACGGGACGATGCGACGGCGGGCGGCCTTTGGGCCGCAGGGCCGTTTCCGCATCGTCCAGTTGCTGCGTGCGGTGCCGATCCGCTGGCGCATCCTTTCGATCGCGCTGCTCAATTCCGCGGTCGTGATCGTGCTCGCGGTGCTGATCTGGAACGGCTCGAAGGTGCTCGGCTCGGCCTGGGACGATGTCCGCCAGGTCCGGGAATCCGACAAGATCCTGGCCAAGCTCGAAAGCGAGACCAGCCGTCTGCAGAACCTGATCCATCGCTACATCAACCAGCCGAGCCCGGACCTGTTCGCGGAAATCCTGCTGCTGCGCGAGGCCGTGCTCGGCACGCTGACCAACCGGGCCTCGACCGACCCGATGCTGTCGGGCTCGGTCGAGCAGCTGGAGCGCGTCACCAGCCGCTTCCTCGACGGCTTCGGCGAATTGCGCACCGTGCAGACCACGATCTCCAAGACCTATGACGAAGAGGTGCTGACGCCGACCAAGGATATGGCGGGGCTCTATTCGATCATCGAGGGCGCCACCGGCCATCGCGACGCACTGATCTGGCCCGCGCTCGGCAAGTCGCGCGAAGCTTTCACCTCGCTCTTGGTCGCCGCCAACGCCTACTACCTCTCGCTTGCGTCCTCGTCGGCCGAGGAAGCCCGCCGCAACGTCGATACGATCGAGAAGACGATTCCCGTCATGACCGATCTGGCCGAGAACGATCTGCAGCGCATGGCGCTGGCGCGGCTCAAGGTCAAGACCGCCGAGCTGCGCGACGGGCTCGGCAAGCTCAGCGAACAGCTCACCAACCGCACCGACCTGCTGCGCAACTCGATCGACGCCAGCCAGGCCGACGCGATCGGCGCGATCGACGATCTCTCGGTGAAGATGCGCCAGCGCGAGCAGAAGGCGCAGGAGACATTCGACAAGACGCTGACGTCGATCTCGCGCCGGGTGCTGTCGATCGCCGTGATCTTCCTCGGCGTCATCATGTCGGCCGGCGTCATGATCGCATTGTCGATCCGGCTGCCGCTGGCGCAGATCATGGCCGCGATGCGCACCATTACCTCGGGCGACCTCGACCGGCCGGTGCAGGGCACCACAGCCAAGGACGAGGTCGGCGCCATGGCGCGTGCGGTCGAGGTGTTCCGCGAAAACGCCATCGCCAAGCGCAAGACCGAGGACGAGCTGCGCAGCGCCAAGGAGAAGGCCGAGAGCGCGCTGCTCGAGCTCAACGCTGCCCAGCAGAACCTGATCGATGCCGAGCGTCTCGCCGCGCTCGGCGGGCTCGTTGCGGGTGTCGCCCACGAGGTCAACAATCCGATCGGCATCAGCCTGACGGTCGCCTCGAGCTTTGCCCGCCGCAGCGAGATGTTCGAGAACGACCTGAAGACCGAGCCGCTGCGCCGCTCCAAGCTCGACGAATTCGTGCGCGCCTCGCGTGACGCATCGCAGCAACTGGTCTCGAACCTGCAGCGCGCCGGCGAGCTGATCCAGTCGTTCAAGCAGGTCGCCGTCGATCGCTCGCATGCCGAACGCCGCCAGTTTGCCTTGAGCGAAGCGACCGACCAGATCGTGGCGAGCCTGCGGCCGGTGCTGAAGAAGGCCGCGATCGCGCTGTCCGTCGATGTGCCCGACGGGCTCCTGATCGACGGCTATCCCGGCGCCTATGGCCAGATCTTAACCAATCTTTTCCTCAACGCCGTCAATCATGCCTTCGCCGACGGTCGCTCCGGCAGCATCACGATCTCGGCGCGCGGTCGCGGCACCGATGATGTCGAGATCATCTTCGCGGATGACGGGGCCGGCATGACGCCGGACGTGCAGCGACAGGCGTTCGACCCGTTCTTTACGACGCGACGCAACGAAGGTGGTACGGGCCTCGGCCTCCATATCGTCTATAACCTCGTCACCCAGCAGCTCGGCGGACGCATGATGCTGGAGTCAAGGGTAGGACAAGGCACCACTTTTCGCATTATCATGCCCAGGATCGCCAAGGGCGAGCCCACGATCACTGACGCAGCAGCCGACGGAACCAGTCAATGGCCGAACAGGACGATGTCCTCCAACTGATCGACGACACCGAGAGCCCCCCGGAGGACTCGCCGGTACGGAAATGGAAGATCGCCGTGATCGACGACGATCACGCCGTCCACGAAGGCACCCGTTTTGCGCTGAGCGATTACAACCTGAATGGCGCGACGCTGGAGATCCTGTCGGCCTACTCTGCGGCCGAAGGCCGCACGCTGATGCGGGACAATCCCGACATCGCAGCCGTGCTGCTCGACGTCATCATGGAGACCGACGTCGCCGGCCTCGAGCTCGTCGAATACATCCGCAACGAGATCAAGAACGAGACCGTCCGCATCATCCTGCGCACCGGCCAGCCCGGCCAGGCGCCGGAGCGGCGCGTCATCGTGCAATACGACATCAACGACTACAAGGCGAAGACCGAGCTCACCGCCGACAAGCTGTTCACCTCGCTGACCGCCGCGCTGCGCAGCTACCAGCAGCTCGAGCGCATGGTGCAGACCAGGCGCGGCCTCGAGATCATCATCGACGCGGCCTCGACGCTGTACGACTTCAAGTCGATGCAGCGGTTGGCCGAGGGCGTGCTGACCCAACTCGCTTCGCTGCTCAATGTCGACTGCGCCGGCATTCTGGTGCTGCGCGACGACGGCAATTCGGCCGCCGCCGATTTCTCGGTGCTGGCCTGCTCGGGTTGCTACAGCCGCTTCATCGGCACGACGTCCTCGAAGGCGCTCGATCCCGACCTGCGGCACATGGTGGAGGAAGCCTTCCAGCGCCGCAAGAACGAGTTCGCCGACCACCGCAGCGTGCTCTATTCGCGCACCGGCAGCGGCCGCGAGGTCGTGGTGCTGCTGCAGGCCGAGCGCCAGCTCTCCGACACCGACCGCGCGCTGGTCGAGATCTTCTCGAGCCGGCTGTCGATCGCGTTCGACAACGTGATCCTCTACCAGCAGCTTCAAGAGGCCAACACCCAGCTCGAGGATCGCGTCGCGCAGCGCACCCGCGCGCTGATGCAGGCCAACCGGCGGCTGTCGGCGCAATGGCTGCGGCTGCAGCGCGCCAACGGCTTCAAGAACGAGATCCTCGGCACCGTCGCACACGATCTGAAGAATCCGCTCGGCGTGATCCTCGGCCGCACCGAGATGCTGACCGAACTGATCGGCGCCGGCTCGCCGAAGGAAAGCGTCACCGACCAGGTCGAGCACATCAGGGACGCCACCAAGCGGCTGACCTCGATGGTCGACCATTTGATCTCGGATGCGATGGCCGACGCCTTCGACATCACCATCCGCCGCGAGCCGGTCGACGTCGCGGCCCTCGTCAACGAGGTCACCGAGGCCAATTTGCCCTCGGCCGTCAACAAGCAGCAGAGCATCTCGGTCTCGGGTCCGCAGCAATTCGTCACGATGTGCGACTCCGACCGGATCCGCGAGGCGATCGACAATCTGGTCAGCAACGCCATCAAGTACTCGCCGATCGGCGGCAAGATCACGGTCATGGTCAGCCACGAGGGCGACGATACGGTGATCCGGATCGCCGACCAGGGCCCCGGCCTCAGCCCCGAGGATCTCGGCCGGCTGTTCGGTCGGTTCCAGCGGCTGTCGGCCAAGCCGACCGCCGGCGAAAGCTCGACCGGCCTCGGCCTTTCCATCGTCAAGCGCATCATCGACATGCATGGCGGCCATGTGACCGCACAGAGCCCGGGCCCCGGACAGGGGTCGACCTTTACGGTTACACTGCCGGCGACAGAGACATCATGAACCAGAACCCGCATATCTTCATCGTCGACGATGAGGCGCCGGCCCGCGAGATGGTCGGCGATTACCTCAAGATGCACGGCTTCGGCGTGACGCTGTGCGATGGCGGCAAGAGCCTGCGCAAGGAGATCGAGAGCAGCACGCCCGATCTCGTGGTGCTGGACCTCAACATGCCTGAGGAGGATGGTCTGTCGATCATTCGCGACCTCAAGAGCAAGATCAACGTCCCCGTCATCATGCTGACAGCTACTGCCAGCCCGATCGACCGCGTCGTCGGGCTCGAGCTCGGCGCCGACGATTACGTGGCAAAGCCATGCGAACTGCGCGAGCTGATGGCGCGCATCCGCTCGGTGCTGCGGCGGAGCGGGCCCGCCAAGACTGCCGCGCCGGAATCGGCGAGCGCCAAGGCCGAAAAGGAGCAACTGGTCCGGTTCGGCACCAAATGGCTCGATCTCGAGGCCCAGGCGCTGCGCGACGACGAGGGCAATGAGCACCCGCTGACGGCCTCCGAGTTCGGCCTGCTGAAGGTGTTCGCCGCCAACCCGAAGCGCGTACTGTCGCGCGAGCGGCTGCTGGAACTGGCCAATGCGCGCGACGCGGAAGCCTTCGACCGCGCCGTCGACCTGCGCATCATGCGCATCCGCCGCAAGATCGAATTCGACCCGACCAAGCCGTCGGTGATCCGGACCATCCGCGGCGGCGGCTATCTGTTCTCGCCGACCGGGGACAAGGCGTAGCTTCTCGGCGTCGTCCTGGCGCTGTTCCCGTCATCCCCGCGCAAAGGCTTCGCCTTTGTCGCTGGAGGAGCCGCGAAGCGGCGTCTCGAATTCATCGAATTCGTTGTGTGGCACGGGCGGATTCAGCGACACTAAGGCTGTCAATCCGCGCAAAAATCCCTAAGTTTCGGCCATGCCGAAAACAGCCTCCCAAGACCCCGCCAAGCCCGCCCCGAAGACCGCAGCCAAGCCCGTCGCCGCCAAGCCGGTTGCGAGCAAGCCCACGGCCAAGGGGGACCACGTCTTCCTGGTCGATGGTTCGGGCTACATCTTCCGCGCCTACCACGCGCTGCCGCCGCTGAACCGCAAGTCCGACGGGCTGCAGGTCAATGCTGTGCTCGGCTTCTGCAACATGCTGTGGAAGCTGCTCCGCGACATGCCGGAGGACCACCGGCCGACCCATCTGGCGATCGTGTTCGACAAGTCGGAGATCACGTTCCGCAACAAGCTCTATCCCGATTACAAGGCGCACCGGCCGCCGGCGCCCGACGATTTGATCCCGCAATTCGCCCTGATCCGCGAGGCGGTGCGCGCCTTCGAGCTGCCCTGTCTCGAGCAGGCCGGCTTCGAGGCCGACGATCTGATCGCGACCTATGCGCGGCTCGCCACCGAGCGCGGCGCGACCACGACGATCGTGTCATCGGACAAGGATCTGATGCAGCTCGTCAACGACAAGGTCGTGATGTACGACACGATGAAGGATCGCCGCATCGGCCGCGACGAGGTGATCGAGAAATTCGGCGTGCCGCCCGAGAAGGTGGTCGAGGTGCAGGCGCTGGCCGGCGATTCCACCGACAACGTGCCCGGCGTGCCCGGCATCGGCATCAAGACCGCCGCGCAGCTGATCATCGAGTATGGCGATCTCGATCAGCTGCTGTTCCGCGCCGGCGAGATCAAGCAGCCGAAGCGGCGCGAAGCGCTGCTCGAGAACGCCGAGAAGGCGCGCATCTCGCGCCAGCTCGTGCTGCTCGACGACAAGGTCGATCTCGACGTGCCGCTCGACGACCTCGCGGTGCACGAGCCCGACTCGCGCCGGCTGGTCGCCTTCCTGAAAGCGATGGAGTTCTCCACCCTCACCCGCCGCGTCGCCGACTATGCGCAGATCGACCCTGCCAATGTCGATGCCGATCCCGGCAACAAGAGCGGCGCGAGCGTGTTCTCGCCGCTGCCGCCATCGGATGTGACGCCGGCGCCGGGCAACGCACCGACATCGGCCGCGGCACCGCTTCCGAAGGCCAAGCCGACCGGTGCACGCGACGACAAGAACTCCAGCCTGAAGGGCACGCCGGCAACGCTGGCCGAGGCCCGCGGCGAAGCGATCCGCAAGACCGGCTTCGATCGCAAGGCCTATCAGGCAATCGGCAGCCTCGATCAGCTCAACGCCTTTGTCGCGCGCGCGCACGACACCGGCTACATCGCGATCGAGGCGATGTCGGAATCGATTGACCCGATGCAGGCCGAGCTGTCGGGACTGGCGCTGGCCGTGGCGCCCAACGACGCCTGCTACATCCCGCTCAGCCACCGGCAGGCCGGTGGCGGCGCCGGGCTGTTCGATGCGGGCCTCGCGCCCGGGCAGATCAAGACCGCCGACGCACTGAAGGCCTTGAGGCCGCTGCTGGAGTCCACCGGCATCCAGAAGGTCGGCTTCAACGTCAAGTTCACCTCGGTGACCTTGGCGCAGCACGGCGTCACGCTGCGCAACATCGATGACGCCCAGCTGATGTCCTACGCGCTCGATGCCGGCCGCGGCTCGCATGCGCTGGAGGCGCTCGCCGAGCGTTGGTTCGGGCATGCCGTCGTCAGCTACGGCGGCCTCGTCGGCAGCGGCAAGGGCAAGCTGACCTTCGATCAGGTCACGATCGACAAGGCGACCGAATACGCGGCCGAAAGCGCCGACCTGATCCTGAGGCTGTGGCGGGTGCTGAAGCCGCGCCTCGTCGCCGAGCGGATGACGACGGTCTACGAGACGCTGGAGCGGCCGCTGGTCTCGGTGCTGGCGCGGATGGAGCGTCGCGGCATCTCGATCGACCGCCAGGTGCTGTCGCGGCTGTCGGGCGATTTCGCCCAGACCGCGGCCCGCGTCGAGGCCGAGATCCAGGAGATCGCCGGCGAGCCGGTCAATGTCGGCAGTCCGAAACAGATCGGCGACATCATCTTCGGCAAGATGGGATTGCCCGGCGGCACCAAGACCAAGACCGGCGCCTGGTCGACCACCGCGCAGGTGCTCGACGATCTCGCCGAGCAGGGCCACGACTTCCCGAAGAAGATCCTGGAGTGGCGCCAGGTCTCGAAGCTGAAATCGACCTACACCGACGCGCTGCCGAACTATGTCAACCCGCAGACCCATCGCGTGCACACGACCTACGCGCTGGCTGCGACCACGACAGGCCGGTTGTCGTCGAACGAGCCGAATTTGCAGAACATCCCTGTTCGTACCGAGGACGGCCGCAAGATCCGCCGCGCCTTCATCGCAACGCCCGGCCACAAGCTGGTGTCGGCCGATTACTCCCAGATCGAATTGCGGCTGCTCGCCGAGATCGCCGACGTGCCGGTGCTGCGCCAGGCGTTCCGCGACGGGCTCGACATTCACGCGATGACGGCTTCCGAAATGTTCGGCGTGCCGATCAAGGACATGCCGAGCGAGGTGCGCCGCCGCGCCAAGGCGATCAATTTCGGCATCATCTACGGCATCTCGGCGTTCGGCCTCGCCAACCAGCTCGGCATCGCGCGCGAGGAAGCCTCCGCCTACATCAAGAAGTATTTCGAGCGCTTCCCGGGTATCCGCGCCTATATGGACGAGACCAAGGACTTCTGCCGCCGCAACGGCTATGTGACGACGCTGTTCGGCCGCAAGTGCTACTACCCCGACATCAAGGCGTCCAACGCCTCGGTGCGCGCCTTCAACGAACGCGCCTCGATCAACGCGCGCTTGCAGGGCACCGCGGCCGACATCATCCGCCGCGCCATGATCCGGGTCGAGGACACACTCGCCGAGAAGAAGCTCTCGGCGCAGATGCTGCTGCAAGTGCATGACGAATTGATCTTCGAGGTGCCCGACAACGAGGTCGCGGCGACGCTGCCGGTGGTGCAGAAGGTGATGCAGGACGCGCCGTTCCCGGCGGTGATCCTGTCGCTGCCGCTGCAGGTCGATGCCCGTGCCGCGAACAACTGGGACGAGGCGCATTAGCTTTCTTCGCCTCTCCCGCTTGCGGGGGAGGCCGACGCGACGAGCGACGCGAAGCGTCGTCCGGAGCGTGGCGGGTGGGGGCTCTCTCCGCTCAAAGATTCTGCGCGGAGACACCCCCACCCCGCCCTCCCCCGCAAGCGGGAGAGGGAGCCCTCGCATCTCGCTCGCCGCCACATTGCTCCGAGAGCAATTCCAACATGGCCGCGCGGCGGATGACACGCTAGAAGTGCGTGTATCCCTTGCGAGATCCACCATGCCCCACACATCCGCGTTGCTCGGCTTTGCGCTCGTCTGCTTCGGCATGGTGCTGACACCAGGGCCGAACATGATGTATCTGATCTCGCGCTCGATCACGCAGGGTCCGGCGGCCGGCATCGTCTCGCTCGGCGGCGTGGCGCTCGGCTTCGTGTTCTACATGCTGTGCGCGGCGTTCGGCATCACCGCGTTGCTGTTTGCAATTCCCTACGCCTATGACGCGCTGCGTTTCGCCGGCGCCGCCTATCTGCTCTGGCTGGCGTGGCAGGCGCTTAAGCCCGGCGGCCGCTCGCCATTCCAGGTCAAGGCGCTGAAGGTCGACGGCCCGCGCAAACTGTTTGCGATGGGCTTCATTACCAATCTCCTGAACCCGAAGATCGCGATGCTTTATCTCGCGCTGCTGCCGCAGTTCATCGATCCCGCCGGCGCCAGCGTGCTGACGCAGTCGCTCGCGCTCGGCTCGATCCAGATCGTGATCAGCGTCAGCGTCAATGCGATGATCGCGCTCGCCGCCGGCTCGATCGCCGTGTTCCTCGGCACCCGCCCGACCTGGCTTTTGGTGCAGCGCTGGCTGATGGGCACGGTGCTCGCGGGACTCGCGATGAAGATGGCGCTCGAGGCACGGCGGGCCTAGGAAGTACCCTCTCCCCTTGTGGGAGAGGGTGGCGAAATCGAGCGGAGCGAGATGAAGCCGGGTGAGGGGTCTCTCTCCACGAGCTCACTCGCGGAGACAACCCCTCATCCGGCGCTTCGCGCCACCTTCTCCCACAAGGGGAGAAGGGAAGAGTGCAGTCACCACGTCTCAATCCAGCTTCGCCTCCATGCCCCGCTTCGTCGCCGGGCGGGCCATCAGCGTCTCGTACCAGCGCTTGACGTTGGGGAAGTCGGCCAGCTCGACCTTGTGGCGCGGATGGCGCCAGGCCCAGCCGAGGATGGCGAAATCGGCCACCGACAGATCGCCGGCGACGAAGTCGCGGCCATCCAGCCGGCGGTCCAACACGCCGTAGAGCCGCCGCGTCTCGGCCATGTAGCGCTTCAGGCCGTAAGCGCGGTCCTGCTCGTTGTCCAGCGCGATGAAATGGTGCACCTGGCCCGGCATCGGGCCGAAACCGCCCATCTGCCACATCAGCCACTCATAGACTGGGATCCGCTCGGCCAGCGGTTTCGGCAGGAACTTGCCGGTCTTCTCGCCGAGATAGAGCAGGATCGCGCCGGACTCGAAGATGCTGACCGGCTTGCCGCCGGGACCATCCGGATCGACGATCGCCGGGATCTTGTTGTTCGGGCTGATCGCCAGGAACGCGGGCGCCATCTGCTCGCCCTTGCCGATATTCACCGGGATCACCTTGTAGGGCAGCCCCATTTCCTCCAGCGCCACCGAGATCTTGCGGCCGTTGGGGGTGTTCCAGGTGTGCAGCTCGATGGTCATTTCCGCTTCCCGTGCAAATGTTTGGCCGAGCGTTTTGCGAGTCTTTGGCGCCTGCTTACGGGGATTGGAACGGCCGCACAACCGCGCTTTCCGCACGCGGCTGCGCTGAAATGGCGGCGCGGGCACTGTTGACGGCGGGATTTACCCGCTGGAATGTGCGCCAGACCGCCGATAGATTGCCGGCCGCCTCAAACCCCCAAGAACCCCTCAAGGGAAAAAGCCTTTGTCCAAATCAGCCTCCCGCGCCCGCCTCGCCGAGATCATCCGCAAGCGTTCGTTCGGCCGCGGCGAGATCACCTTGGCGTCGGGCCGCAAGAGCGATTTCTACTTCAACCTGAAGCCGACGATGCTCGATCCCGAAGGCGCCGCGCTGCTCGCCGAGCTCACCTATGAGGCGCTGAAGGACGACCGGCTCGATTTCGTCGGCGGGCTCGAGATGGGCGCGGTGCCGCTCGCCGGCGCGATTGCACAGCTGTCATGGCTGAAGGGTCATCCGATCGCTGCCTTCTTCGTGCGCAAGAAGCCGAAGGAGCACGGCGCGCGGCTCGCGGTCGAAGGGCTCGCCAAGGGCGAGAGCCTGGCGGGCAAGCGCATCGTGATCGTCGAGGACGTCACCACGACCGGCGGCTCCGCGCTGAAGGCTGTGGAAGCCGTGCGCGAGGCCGGCGGCGAGATCGCGCTGGTCTTCACCATGGTCGACCGCGAGGAAGGCGCGACCGAGACATTCGCCGAAGCCGGCCTGCCGTTCCGCGCGCTGTACAAGGCCGGCGAGTTCCTGAAGGATTGAAGGTCTCTTCTCCCTCGCCCCGTTCTTACGGGGTCGAGACGAGCGAAGCTCGCTCTTGGAGGGCTGGGGTGAGGAGCTGCTTCCGCGAGTCGTGTGCGCCGTGGGACCTGTACCCCCTCACCCGGATCGCATCTTGCGATGCGATCCGACCTCTCCCCGCAGGCGGGGCGAGGTGACGAGGAAGCTGAAGAGGAAATTGCGCGACCTCGCCTTCCTGTGACGCAGTCACCCCCAATCAATCGCTCGTTTACCATCCGGCACTATGGTGAAGCCGCCGGGGCACCTTGTCGCCGCGGCGAGGCGCGTCGGGTGGAGTTGGCGTTGCGTACAGAGTTGAGTGATCGGCGCATGCGGCGCCGCGTGATGCTTGCCGCCGCTGCGTTTGCGGGTTCCGTCCTGGTCGTGCCCGCCCCCGTCTCGGCCGAAGGGCTGTTCGATTTCTTCTTCGGCGGTTCCCAGAAGCAGCAGGGCCGGCAGGCCCCGCCGCAAGCCAATTTCTTCGCCGATCCGTTCGGCCTCAACCAGCAGCCGGAACGGCAGTCGTCCGCACCGGTCTCGGCGCCGCGCGTGGCCGGTTCCGGACCGGCCTATTGCGTGCGCAGCTGCGACGGCAAGTATTTCCCGCTGACGATGCGCGGCAACGCGACGCCGGCGCAGCTCTGCCAGGCGTTCTGTCCCGCGAGCGCGACCAAGGTCTATTACGGCAGCCATATCGACAGCTCGGCATCGACCACGGGCGAGCGCTACGCCGACAGTGAGAACGCCTTCGCCTATCGCAAGGCGCTGCGCGCCGACTGCACCTGCAACGGCCGCGACCCGGCCGGGCTCGCGCCGGTCGACCTCGCGCTCGATGCCTCGCTGAAGGCCGGCGACGTGATCGCAACCACCGACGGCCTCGTCGCCTATACCGGCGTTCGCGTCGGCAACGAGCAGTCGTTCGACTTCACGCCGATCGCCTCCTATCCCGGGTTGACCGCGGCAGTCCGCGCGCGGCTCGGCGAAATGAAGGTCGCGCCCGTCAGCGCCGAGATCGCCAGCGACGCACCGCTGCCGGAAACCAGCCGCGATGTGGCGCCGTCGGCGCCAGCTTCGGTGGTGCCGAAGGGCCATGCCGCCAAGCCTGCCAAGCGGGCCGAGGCGAACTGACGGCGCAAGCCGTCATTCCGGGATGGTGCGTAAGCACCAGACCCGGAATCTCGAGATTCCAGGTTCGCCTCTTCGAGGCGCCCCGGAATGACGCTGTCACAAATTGCTACCGCGCCACGATCACGCCGATCACGTTCGGCGCGGCCATGTATTTCTCCTCGATCGCGGCCCGCGCGGCGGCGCGGTTCTCCGGGTTGAGGAGGCCGCGCTTCTCGGCGAGGATCATCCAGCAATAGCCCCACCAGTCCGTCAGCATGCCGTGATCGTCGACCAGGTCGTAACCCTGCTCGCCGGCGAAGATGCGCGCATGCGCCTCATCGAGCGAGTCGAGCCAAGCGTGATCCTCGTTCGAGAACAGCTCGTCGCTGAAGTCATCCGTGGTGTAGCCCCAGATCGACATGCAGACCGCGTTGAACTCGCGGTCGAGCTGGTCATCATCGATCGGCTGGCGCCGCGAGGCCTGGTGCAGCCGCGACAGCGACCGCGCGAAATCGGCAATCCGGGTCAGAGCGAATTGATCAAAGGCGATGGTGGACATGTAGTCCTCGCGGAGACTGAGAGACCATAGATATTGTGTCGGCGCAGGCGCCGAATCACAATGATATATCAAAGACTTGCTAAAGTGTTCTTAATTCGTTCTGATGCCCTTCATGGGCGTCGCCCCGGCGAAGGCCGGGGCCCATAACCACCGCTATCGGACAGCGCACGTGATCGGTGCCCCGAAATGAATGCCGCAGTCTATTACGTTTACATTCTCGCGAGCCGCCGCCATGGGACGCTCTACATTGGCGTCAGCAACGATCTTTCCAATCGGCTTACGCTTCATCGCTCTGGACGCGGCTCACAATTCGTCAAGAAGTACGGCGTCACGCGACTGGTTTACATGGAGGTCTACGCTTCACCACAAGAGGCGATCGCACGGGAAAAGGCGCTGAAGGAATGGCGCCGCGACTGGAAGGTTCGCCTGATCGAGCAAGACAATCCGGAGTGGAGCGATCTGTCCCATCTTCTCTGACGGCTGTGGTTATGGGCCCCGGCCTTCGCCGGGGCGACGAATTGCGGTGACTGCCTTTACCCCATGAGAAATGCGGTCGCCATGCTCGCACAGCCCTCGCAAAGCAATTGGGCCGCTGACTAAGTCAGCGGCCCGTTGAAAATTGCTTCGGAATGAAATGCGTCGGAGCTGAAAAAATGTGCCCGCCCCATGCGCGACAGGTGTGTTTGTAAAGAACTCGTTAAGACTTGGAAATCCGTATCACCACGGTGTTTCCAATTACGCGTGAAGGCGCGTTGTGCGGCCGTCTAATTCGCCGCGGACAGCAGCTTGTCGCCGCAGGCATTCGCGTAGAACTTGCCGCCGCATTGCCGCTTGATGGCGGCGCAGCGCGCGGCCGGCGAAGCGTTCTGGGTCACGCTGAAGCTGCAGCTCAGGCCGTCGGCGCTGCGGCCCGGTTTGCCCGCGGCATAGGCTGCGCTCGTCGCCGTGATGCACACCATGAGCAACGCCGCGGCGGCGATCTCGATCAGGAGTCTCATCACGTATCCTCCGCCAAATTGCCACAAAATCCCGGCTGTCACGGCCGATCGTAGCACCGGCAACGACGGTTCCGAAGGCCCCTGAATCGGCCCGGTCCTTGCATAAAATATCGGCAGCGCCATGCACGGCAACGTTCCGGGCGGTTTCGGTTGCCATGCAACGCGCGTATCATCGACTTGGGGCATGATCCGGACACTATGATCGCATCATGATCCGGAAAATCTGAACGGCAGGGATTGAGCGCTTTGCACGAACAAACAAACTACCCGGCATTGAACCAGCCGATCGACGAGCTGGCGCTGACCGAGATCAAGGGCGCGATCCTCGCCAAGCTCCGGCTGGCGATCGGCAAGGACGCCGGCATGGCGACCAGGCGCGACTGGTACAAGGCGGCGGCGCTGGCGCTGCGCGACCGCATCGTGCACCACTGGCTGACGGCCGAGAAGCAGACCTACGACGCCGGCTCCAAGCGCGTCTATTACCTCTCGCTCGAATTCCTGATCGGCCGCCTGTTCACCGACGCGCTGAACAATATGGGACTGTTGCCGCTATTCGAGGCCGCGCTCGGCGACCTCGGCGTCGATCTGTCGGACCTGCGCAAATGCGAGCCGGACGCGGCGCTCGGCAATGGCGGTCTCGGGCGGCTCGCGGCCTGCTTCATGGAGAGCATGGCGACGCTGGCGATCCCCGCGACCGGCTACGGCATCCGCTACGATTTCGGCCTGTTCCGCCAGATCATGAACCAGGGCTGGCAGCAGGAATATCCCGACGAATGGCTCGCTTTCGGCAACCCCTGGGAATTCCAGCGGCCGGAGGTGGTCTACAACGTCCACTTCGGCGGCCATGTCGAGCATGTCGACGAGCGCGGCCGCGACCGCGCCACCTGGCACCCGGCGGAAACCGTCGAGGCAATGGCCTACGATACGCCGATCGTCGGCTGGCGCGGCAAGCACGTCAACGCGCTTCGCCTCTGGTCGGCGCACGCGCCCGATCCGCTCCAGCTCGACGTCTTCAACACCGGAGACTACGTCTCGGCGAGCGCCGAGCAGGCGCGCGCGGAAGCGATCTGCAAATTCCTCTATCCGAACGACGAGAGCGCGGCGGGCCGTGAGCTCCGCCTGCGCCAGGAATATTTCTTCGTCTCGGCCTCGTTGCAGGATCTCGTGAAGCGGCATCTTTCCTCCGACGGCGGCCTGCGCAACCTCGCGCAGAAGGCGGCCGTGCAGCTCAACGACACCCATCCGAGCCTTGCAGTCACCGAGCTGATGCGCATCCTGGTCGACCTGCACAATTTCCGCTGGGACGAGGCCTGGAAGATCACCGTCGCGACGCTGTCCTACACCAACCACACGCTGCTGCCGGAAGCGCTCGAGACCTGGCCGGTCGAATTGTTCGAGCGGCTGCTGCCGCGGCATCTCGAGATCATCTACCGCATCAACGTGGCCCATCTGGCGCTCGCCGAGGAGCGCTTCCCCGGCGACATCGAATACCGCGCCTCGGTCTCGCTGATCGATGAGCGCAGCGGCCGCCGCGTGCGGATGGGCCAGCTTGCCTTCGTCGGCTCGCATCGCATCAACGGCGTCTCCGCGATGCATTCCGACCTGATGAAGGAGACCGTGTTCCACGACCTTCATCATCTCTATCCCCAGCGCATCACCAACAAGACCAACGGCATCACCTTCCGCCGCTGGCTGATGCTGGCCAACCCGCGGCTGACCGCGCTGCTGCGCGAGACCTGCGGCGAGGCCGTGCTCGACGACTTCTCGCTGCTCGAACGGCTCGAGCCCCACTCGAGCGATCTGGAATTCCAGAAGCGCTTCCGCGACGTCAAGCATCACAACAAGCTGGCGCTGGCGCGGCTGATCGGCGAGCGCAACCACATCAAGGTCGACCCGTCGGCGCTGTTCGACGTGCAGATCAAGCGCATCCACGAATACAAGCGGCAGCTGCTCAACATCCTGGAGACGATCGCGCTGTATCACGCGATGAAGGATGATCCGGCGGCGAACTGGGTGCCGCGGGTAAAAATCTTCGCGGGCAAGGCGGCGGCGAGCTACCGCTACGCCAAGCTGATCATCAAGCTGATCAGCGACGTCGCCGAGGTCGTCAACAACGACGCCTCGCTCGGCGGCAGGCTGAAGGTCGCCTTCCTCGCCGACTACAATGTCAGCCTCGCCGAGGTGATCATCCCCGCCGCCGATCTCTCGGAGCAGATCTCGACCGCCGGCATGGAGGCCTCCGGCACCGGCAACATGAAGCTCGCGCTGAACGGCGCGCTGACCATCGGCACGCTCGACGGCGCCAATATCGAGATCCGCGACAATGTCGGCGAGGAGAACATCGCGATCTTCGGCCTCGAGGCCGGCGACGTCATGGTCCGCCGCAAGCAGGGGCTCGATGCCAGCGACGTGATCGGCAAGTCGCCGCGGCTCGAGCGCGCGATCCGCGCCATCGAGAGCGGCGAGTTCTCGCCGGGCGATGCCGCGCGCTTCGCTTCGATCGGGCACGCGCTGCGCTACCTCGATCACTACATGGTCTCGGCCGATTTCGATTCCTACTACGAGGCGCAGCGCGGCATCGACGCCCGCTGGCAGGTGCCTCCGGCCTGGACCCGCGCCTCGATCCTCAACGTGGCGCGCATGGCGTGGTTCTCCTCCGACCGCACCATCCGCGAATATGCCGAGGACATCTGGCACGTGCCGGTGCACCCGAGCGCCTCGCCGCAGCTCGACAACCAGCGCGAGGCGAAGGGGTAATCCCGGGACGCGGAAATCGATTACGTCCGACATCATTGAATTCCGCGCGCTGGCCCGCGATATTGCCAGTGAACCTCACGCAGTCATTGCGAGCGAAGCGAAGCAATCCATCGCGCCGCACATGCCGATGGATGGATTGCTTCGTCGCTTCGCTCCTCGCAATGACGAGCAAGTATTCAAGGTAATTCATGCTCACCAAGGCTCCGCACCTTTTCGATGAAGCCACCGCTGTGACCGCCGGCGACAGCCGCTGGCAGGGACGGACCAGCCCGGATTACTGGGCCTTCGTCGGCCCGTTCGGCGGCTGCACGGCCGCGACGATCCTGCGCGCCCTGATGCAGCATCCGCAGCGCGCCGGCGATCCGCTGGCGCTGACGGTCAATTACTGTGCGCCGGTCGCCGAGGGCATGTTCGATCTCGATGTCCGCCTGGTCAGAGCCAACCGATCGAGCCAGCACTGGTCGATCGAGATGACGCAAGGCGGCGGCGAGGTCACGACCTTGGCGACCGCGGTGTTCGCCGAGCGCCGCCCGTCGTGGTCGCACCAGCCCGCCGAGTTTCCCGGCGCGGTGCCGTTCGAAGAGCTGCGGCCCTATCCGAAGCTCGCGATGACCTGGGCCAACCAGTATGATTTCCGCTTCGCCGAGGGCGAACCGAAGCTCGGCGGCGATGGCGCCAAGCAGCCGTCGAGCCCCTATTCAAAACTCTGGATCGCCGACCGCGTGCCGCGCAAGCTCGATGCGCTGTCGCTGATGTCGATGTCGGACGCGTTCTTCGGCCGCGTGTTCCACGCGCGGCACGAGCTGGTGCCGTTCGGCACGGTGTCGCTGACGACCTATTTCCACGTCGATGCCGCCGACATGGATGCGGAGGACACCACCCGCGTGCTCGCCACCGCCGACGCCAAGACCTTCCATAAGAGCTACGGCGACCAGCACGGCGAATTGTGGTCGCCGTCCGGCCGCCTGCTCGCCACCACCACGCAGATCGCTTATTTCAAGGCTTGAACTGGCGATGCGAACGCGGTGCGCCCCCTCTCCCGCTTGCGGGAGAGGCGAAGCGAGTCTGCGGCCCGACTTGTTCAACCAAAAATCATCCTCGGCGCAACTCAACTATCCACATGGCCGGATTGGACCGGGTTGCCTATTTCAAGGGTTGAGGGAACATTGGCGCGTCGCTTCTGTTCCACGCCTTTGGGAGCCTTGCCGCATGTCCGAAGCCGACAATTCCAGACCCTCGCGCATCGCTTTGCTTGGCGTTCCCATCGAGATCGGCGCGTCGCAGCCCGGCCCGCTGATGGGCCCGGACGCGCTGCGCACCGCGGGCATCGCGCGCCTGCTCGAGCAGCTCGACTTCCGGGTTGACGACCACGGCAACCTTGCGATCCCGGCCGTGGTCGCCGACGGCCCGGCGCCGGCGAACACCAAATTCTATGACGAGGTGAAGACCTGGACCCGCGCCCTCGCCGAGCGCGCCTACTGGCTGGCGCATTCCGGCGCGATCCCGATCTTCATGGGCGGCGATCACTCATTGTCGATGGGATCGATCAACGGCGTCGCACGCTACTGGCAGGAGAAGGGCCGGCCGCTGTTCGCGCTGTGGGTCGACGCGCATGCCGACTACAACACGCCGGCCACCACCATCACCGGCAACATGCACGGCATGTCGGCGGCCTTCCTGTGTGGCGAGCCCGGCCTCGACGACCTGCTCGGCGGGCTGCCGCGCGTCTCGATCCCGCCGGATCAGCTCGACCTGATCGGCACGCGCTCGGTCGATCCGCTGGAGCGCAAGCTGCTGCGGCAGCGCAACGTCTCGATCGCGGACATGCGCCAGATCGACGAGTTCGGCGTCGCCGTGCTCACCCGCCGCGTCATCGAGCGCGTCAGGGCCAAGAACGGCGTGCTGCATGTCTCGTTCGACGTCGACTTCCTCGATCCGGAAGTCGCGCCCGGGGTCGGCACCACCGTGCCGGGCGGCGCGACTTACCGGGAAGCCCATCTCATCATGGAGCTGCTGCACGATTCCGGACTGGTGCGCTCGCTCGATATCGTCGAGCTCAATCCGTTCCTCGACGAGCGCGGCCGCACGGCGCGCGTCGCGGTCGAATTGATCGGCAGCCTGTTCGGCCTGCAGATCACCGATCGGCAGACACCGAGCAACGCCGTGCTGCCGGAGATGGGTGAGTAATCCGCGGAGGAGTCCAATCCCGTCATCCTGAGGAGCGCCGCAGGCGCGTCTCGAAGGATGCACGGCCCGGCTGGTGCCCGTCGACCCTTCGAGACGCGCGCGCTGCGCGCTCCTCAGAGTCTGACTCCAAATGAGCTGAGTATTTTCAGGGCGTAGCGAGGCGTCGGGTCAAGAGTCTGAGATGGGCTACGAGGAGCCAGGCGACCTCAGTTGAGGCGGAGCCCTCGAAATCTCTGGAGAGGCGGCGACACCTGCCGAACCACGCGAAGGTGCGCTCGACGACCCAGCGTCGTGGTAAGAGCTGGAAGCCTTTGACCCCAGGCGGCCGCTGAACGATCTCAATGGTCCATGGCCCGCAATGGGAGAGCGCGCCAACAAGCTGCTTTCCGCGATAAACCCGGTCAGCAAAGACATGACGCAGCTTCGGAAAGCGCTCTCGCACGCGCTCCAGTAAGGGGACTGCACCATGCACGTCCTGAACATTGGCTGGGTGAACGTGGACGGCCAGCAAGAGACCGTTGGTATCGGTGACGATGTGCCGCTTACGTCCGTTAACACGTTTGCCCGGATCGAAGCCGCGCGGGCCGCCGGCTTGTGTCGTCGAAGCGCTCTGACTGTCGATGACGGCCGCCGTCGGTGTCGGCTTGCGGCCGAGTTTGCGCCGTGCCTGTCGGACCAGAGCCTTCACGATCCTGTGCCATCGGCGAGTATCGCGCCAAGTATAGAAATAACCTTGCACCGTCGAGTACGGCGGGAACTCCCGCGGCAGAGCGCGCCATTGGCAGCCGGTGGACAGAATGAACAAAATGGCCTCGACCACCTTGCGCAGATCAACCTTCCGCGGGCGGCCCAATCGACGCCGACCCGGCAACTTCCTGGCTATCAGACGCCACTCCGCGTCGGTCATGTCGCTTGCATAGCGCAGTCCGTTCCGCAGATACTGAGCACGAGTGATTTTGGTCCATGGCATGGTGCACTCCCTCGAATCTTTGCAAATCCGAAGGAATCACAGCCGACTGAAATCACTCACTGCTTTTTCGGTCAGGCTCTCAGGGTGACGGAGCAGAGGCGCGCGGATGGAGGAAGCGAGACTGCAACAAAAAAGGCGGCCACGAGGGCCGCCTTTTCAAATCGCGAGATCAGCGCGAGCGGTTTACTCCGCCGCGAGCTTCACTTCCGGCGCGGCGGCGCGGACTTCGGCGTCGACCTGCGCTTCGAACTTGGCAAAGTTCTTCTGGAACATGCCGACCAGCGCACGCGCGGTCTTGTCGAACTCGGCCTTGTCGGCCCAGGTCTTGATCGGATCGAGGATGTGCGGCTCGACGCCCGGCAGCGAGGTCGGCACCGCGAAGCCGAAATACCTGTCGGTGCGGAAGTCGGCGTTGCGGAGCGAGCCGTTCAGCGCCGCGGTGAGCAGTGCGCGCGTCACCTTGATCGGCATGCGGCGGCCGGTGCCGTACTTGCCGCCGGTCCAGCCGGTGTTGACCAGCCAGCAATCGACATTGTGCTTGGCGATCAGCTCGCGCAGCATGTTGCCGTAGACCGACGGATCGCGCGGCAGGAACGGCGAACCGAAGCAGGTCGAGAATTCCGGCTGCGGCTCGTTGCCGAGACCACGCTCGGTGCCGGCGACCTTGGCGGTGTAGCCGGACAGGAAGTGATACATCGCCTGTGCCGGCGTCAGCTTGGCGATCGGCGGCATCACGCCGAAGGCGTCGGCGGCGAGCATCACCACGTTCTTCGGGTGCGGCGCGCAGCCGGTGCGCGAAGCGTTCGGAATGAAATCGAGCGGATAGGCCGAGCGGGTGTTCTCGGTCTTCGAGCCGTCGTCGAAATCGGGCACGCGATCATTGGCGCCGAGCACGACGTTTTCCAGCACCGCGCCAAAGCGCTTGCTGGCGGCATAGATTTCCGGCTCGGCTTCGCCCGACAGCTTGATGCACTTAGCGTAGCAGCCGCCTTCGAAATTGAAGACGCCGTCCTCGCTCCAGCCATGCTCGTCATCGCCGATCAGCGTGCGCTTGGGATCGGCCGAGAGCGTGGTCTTGCCGGTGCCGGACAGCCCGAAGAAGATCGCGGTGTCGCCATCTGGGCCGACATTGGCCGAGCAGTGCATCGGCATCACGCCCTTCTCGGGCAGGTAATAGTTCAGCGTGGTGAACACGCTCTTCTTCATCTCGCCGGCATATTGCGAGCCGCCGATCAGGACGATCTTGCGGGCGAAATCGATCGCGACGACGTTCTCCGACTTGCAGCCGTGACGTTTTGGATCGGCGCGGAAGCTCGGCAGATCGATGATCGTAAGTTCGGGCACGAAGCTCGCGAGCTCCGACGTCTCGGGGCGAATGAGCAGCGTGCGGATGAACAGCGAGTGCCAGGCAAGCTCGGTGAAGACGCGCGTCTTGATGCGATGCTTCGGATCGGCGCCGCCATAGAGGTCTTGCGCAAACAGCGTCATGCCTTCGGCATGCTTGAGGAAGTCGGCATGGAGCGTCGCGAACTGCTCCGAGGTGATCGACTGGTTGCCGGCCCACCACATGTTCTTGTCGGTGAGATCATCGCGGACCGTGAACTTGTCCTTCGGGCTGCGGCCGGTGAACACGCCGGTGTCCGCGCAAAGCGCGCCATCGGCCGAGAGCACCGCTTCGCCTGATCGCAACGAGTGCTCGTAGAGCTGCGGCGCGCCATAGTTCCAATGCACGCCCTTGAGATTTTTTAAGCCGAATTTGTCGGCGCCGAAGGCACCGTTATGCACGCCCGTCTCTTGCACGAAGAACCTCCTCGAACCCGCGTATCCTTGTTCGCGCGAACATCGCTAGTCGCGCTCCGCCGCGGTGACCGTCATCAGAATATAGCCTCTCGGCCCCGGTCCGGCGACCTAATAGTGGGGATCGCCGAGCTTGCCAAGCCAGTCGAATGGCTTTTGGTTGATTCCAAGGCGGGCACATCATCGGGCGCAAATACCGCAGCGCGAAACGCTTTCGCTTTCTCGTTGTTTTCGCGGCGATCGGGCGACGTTTCGTGGCCTTTCCCGCTGCGAGCAAGGCGTTGCAATGCACAAAGAGTGCCAGCGACTGGCGCGTATCCGCGCCGAACAACGCAGCAGGCAGGGAGAATGCCGGGTATGCATTTCGCGCTGAGGATGTGTCGTTGCGATGGACCGCCGCGAGTTGACGCTGCGTTGCAGTGCCAGGCATGTCGTCCACGATCGTGTTGCACGCGGATAGCACCACTGGGTCGGCATT
The DNA here is from genome assembly GCF_038957035.1 of Bradyrhizobium sp. B097. Lineage (NCBI taxonomy): Bacteria > Pseudomonadati > Pseudomonadota > Alphaproteobacteria > Hyphomicrobiales > Nitrobacteraceae > Bradyrhizobium > Bradyrhizobium sp. B097. The sequence continues at coordinate 773,116 of NZ_CP152412.1, read as the reverse complement.
GAGCTGCATTCGGCCGAGCTCAATCCGCCGTCGTCGAAGCTGGATGACTACAATGCCCGGCAGCAGCGAATGTTCCGCAACACGGGCTGCGTTCAGCGGCAACAGCATCACTGATCGTAGCGATCGATGGTAACGCAATCACCGCGTTGCACATGCACGTCGCCGGTTGAAGCTCGCGATCCCTGCGATTTTTCGGAGCAGCAGCGTCAGGAATTCTCGCAACCCGCATCGCGCCCATCGGAGATCATATCGGCGCCGGCACGAAATGATCGCGCTGTCAGAGGCGCTACACCCGGCCTCGGCAAACACGCGCGGAGCCGCACCGTGCGACACCATGCCTCGTCACGCCAGCACCGCCGTTCGGGGTGAGCAGGTCGTGCTCCCTATCCCTCCCTCTATCCTTTGGCGCGCGCCTCGCCGGCGAGCCGCACCAACATCTTGCGCAGTTCGGTGCCGTTGCTGACCCGCTCGGGGAAATCGAGCCGCAGCGTGTCGCGGCCAGCCTGCATGTCCATGCCGTCGGGGTCGCAGCCGGTGCACAGCCAGTCGGCACTGTCCGCGCCGAGCAGCCGCGTGGCGTAGAGGTCCATGGCCTCGCGGTGATCCTCGTTCATATGCACCACCGCGCCCGGCTCGGCCTCCAGCAGCGCTTCGGCACCACCGAGGTCGGTCAGAAACTGCGCGGGCTTGAGGTCGACGATCCGGCCGAACCCGGCGACCAGATGGGCGCCGCCCGGCCGGATCACGAAAAACGAGAAATCCTTAAATTCTACAAAGGCTTCCGCCGACGGATGAGCGCCAAGGTAGCGCCGGCGGACGAGCTCCCGCTCGGCCTCCGCGACCTCCTCCGCTCGGCCGGCCAGCATGATCCGGGCGCCCTCCAGCGGGTCGCCCTCGGCGCGCTCGTCCAGCATCAGCGACACCCGGTCGTCGGCCAGGATATTCCTGGTATGCAGCGCCAGCCGGGAAATCAGCAGGATCGGCGAGCCGTCGGGGTGGCTGGCCAGGTTGACCAGCGAGCAATAGGGGTCGCCGGAGCCGGTCATCAGCGTGGCGAGCGCGCCCTGGCGGCTGCGGCGGAGCAGCGAGCGGGCAAGGTGGGCGGGGTCGAAGTCGGCGGTCGGTTGCATGGGCCTATCAGGTCATTTTGGAGGCGAATCGGGCCGGTTCCCGTTGAAAAAAGGGCCTTTTCTCACGGTCTCAGGGTGCTATATGGGGGTCCAACGCGTGGGTCGCAGAGCGTTTTGCGGAACTCGGTCACACTTCAGCCCAGCTTGCATTGCTCGTTGACCGCGTTCGAAGCCCATATTCTACGGCGAGTCGCCAGAGTGCCCGCCGTCTAAACCACTCTCATTGTGAAAGCAGCTCATGCCCACAATCGCCTTGGTCGACGACGACCGCAACATTCTCACGTCGGTCTCGATCGCGCTCGAAGCCGAAGGCTATCGCATCATGACCTACACGGACGGTGCGTCGGCGCTGGATGGGTTTCGCACGTCACCGCCCGATCTTGCGATCCTCGATATCAAGATGCCGCGCATGGACGGCATGGAAACGCTGCGCCGGCTGCGCCAGAAGTCCGACCTGCCGGTGATCTTCCTCACCTCGAAGGATGAAGAGATCGACGAATTGTTCGGCTTGAAAATGGGCGCCGACGATTTTATCCGCAAGCCGTTCTCCCAGCGCCTGCTGGTGGAACGCGTCAAGGCCGTGCTCCGCCGCGGCCAGCCGAAGGATCCGACCGCGGCACCGAAGGAGCCGGATGCCCGCGCGCTCGACCGCGGCCTGCTGCGGATGGATCCGGAGCGCCACACCTGCACCTGGAAGAACGAGCCGGTGACGCTCACCGTGACCGAATTCCTGATCCTGCAGGCGCTCGCCACCCGCCCCGGCGTCGTGAAGAGCCGCAATGCGCTGATGGACGCGGCCTATGACGACCAGGTCTATGTCGACGACCGTACCATCGACAGCCACATCAAGCGGCTGCGCAAGAAGTTCAAGGTGGTCGACGACGATTTCGAGATGATCGAGACGCTGTACGGCGTCGGCTATCGCTTCAAGGAAGCCTGATCTGCGCTTCCCGGGCGGCTTGTTAACTGACAGGCCCCGCACGGCTGGGGTAAGCTCGGGCGACTGTCTGCTTCGCGGGACGACATCCATACCAACCGGCAGCTTTGCCAGTGCTTGATCGAACGCAGCTCGAGCAGGGACTGAACACCGAGGACGCGTCACAGCTCCTCGATCAAGAGGCCGTGGCCGACGAATTGGCGCAGGACAAGGGCTGGCGCCGCCCGCTCGGCTGGGTGCGCCGCGCCGGTCAATTCTTCTTCGCGCTGTCGTTCTCGAGCCTGACCCGCCGCATCGTCTCGCTCAACCTCGCCGGCCTCGTCGCGCTGGTCGCCAGCATCCTCTATCTCTCGCAGTTCCGCGCCGGCCTGATCGAGGCGCGCACGCAGAGCCTTTTGGTCTATGCCGAGATCATCTCGGAGGCGATCGCGGCGTCTGCGACCGTCGAAGGCAACACCGTCACCATCGATCCCGACCGGCTGCTCGACCTCAAGCCCGGCGAGAGTTTTGGCCAGCCGGATGAATCTGCTGACTTCCCGATCAATCCCGAGCGCGTCGCGCCGACCCTGCGCCGCCTGATCGCGCCGACCAAGACGCGGGCCCGCATCTTCGACCGCGATGGCGGCCTGATCCTCGACAGCCGCAACCTGTTCGCGCGCGGCGACGTGCTGCGGATGGAGCTGCCGCCGCCGTCGGAGAAGCCGTCGCTGTATGAGAAGACCAAGGCCACGATCAAGACCTGGCTCAACCGCGGCGACCTGCCGATCTACCGCGAGCTCGGCCCCGAAGGCGGCAAGGGCTATTCCGAAGTCGCGCAATCGCTCGAGGGCATGAAGGGCAGCGCGGTGCGCGTCACCGATCGCGGCGCGATCATCGTCTCGGTTGCCGTTCCGGTGCAGCATTTCCGCGCCGTGCGCGGCGCATTGATGCTGACCACCCAAGGCGACGACATCGACCAGCTGGTGATGTCCGAGCGCCTCGCCATCCTCAAGATCGGCGGGGTCGCATCCGCCGTCATGATCATGCTGTCGCTGCTGCTGGCGAGCACGATCGCGGGCCCGGTGCGGCGGCTCGCGGAAAGCGCCGAGCGCGTCCGTCACCGCATCCAGACCCGCGTCGAGATTCCCGACTTCACCGGACGCCGCGACGAGATCGGCCATCTTTCCGGCGCGCTGCGCGACATGACCAACGCGCTCTACAGCCGCATCGAGGCGATCGAGATGTTCGCCGCCGATGTCGCCCATGAGCTGAAGAACCCGCTGACCTCGCTGCGCTCGGCGGTCGAGACGCTGCCTTTGGCGCGCAACGAGAACAGCCGCGCGCGGCTGCTCGCGGTGATCGAGCATGACGTCAAGCGGCTCGACCGCCTGATCTCCGACATCTCCGACGCGAGCCGGCTCGACGCCGAATTGCAGCGCCAGGACATGGCGCCGGTCGATCTGCGCCGGCTGCTGACCACGTTGACCAGCGTCGCCAACGAAACCCGGCTCGGCCACGACGTCGCCGTCGAAGCCCGCTTCGAGGGCCGCGGACCGACCGACACGCTCTCGGTGCCCGGCCATGATTCCCGGCTCGGCCAGGTGGTCTCGAATCTGCTGTCGAACGCGCAATCGTTCTCCAAGCCGGGCGACAAGGTGCGCATCATCTGCCGCCGCACCCGCGGCGAGGTCGAGATCGTGGTCGACGATGACGGGCCCGGCATCGGCGAGGACGCGCTGGAGCGGATCTTCGAGCGCTTCTACACCGACCGCCCGCACCAGGGCTTTGGCCAGAACTCCGGCCTCGGGCTTTCGATCTCCAAGCAGATCATCGAGGCGCATGGCGGACGCATCTGGGCCGAGAACCGCGCGGGCCCTGCGGACGAAGACGGCAAGCCCACCGTCGCCGGCGCTCGTTTCGTGGTCAGGCTGCCGACACTATGAGCGACAATTCAAGCGTGCACGCATCCGCCGTTCTGGTCGGCGAGCGTGCGGTGCTGATCCGCGGCCCGTCGGGCGCCGGCAAGTCGCGTCTGGCCTTCGATCTGATTCTCGCCGGGCGCACCGGAGCGCTTCCGCCGGTCATTTTAGTGGGGGATGACCGTGTCCATCTCGACACAGCCGGCGAACAATTGTGGGTTCGCCCGGCACAGCAATTGGCCGGTCTGATCGAGATCCGAGGCCTCGGAATCCGCCATTGTCCGTTCGCAGGCGAGGCCGTGGTCGGCCTGATCGTCGACCTCGCCGCTGACGATGCCGAGCGGCTGCCGCCGCCCGAGGCACTCAAGATCTGCTTAAATGGTGTTTCAATACCGCGAATTCCCGTGCCGGCCGGCTTCCAACCCCTGCCGCTGGTTGTCGCTGCGCTGACGACAACCTGAAAGTTCATGTTCCCGTAATCTTGCGGCCAATTGTGAGAAGGGAATTGGTAACCATATCACATCCACTATCGCGTCGGATTTTGCCGGCGCAGCCTCCCCTCTCTACCGCCAGGAACCGGGAGACTAGCCAAGATGCCCTCTTGCGCAGGGCCTCTGGATGGTCAAAGTGGCGCGTTCGTGCGGTGCACCAAAGGGCGCCCGCGAGGAGTTTCCGATGATTGGTCTAGTGCTGGTGACCCATGGGCGCCTTGCTGACGAGTTCAGAGCCGCGCTCGAACACGTCATGGGTCCGCAGAAACAAATTGAAGCGATTACGATCGGGGCCGAGGACGATTCCGACCTCTGTCGAAGCGACATCATCGAGGCGGTGAATCGCGTCGATAGCGGCGACGGCGTTGCGATCCTCACCGACATGTTTGGCGGCACGCCGTCGAACCTGGCGATCTCCTGCATGAGCCGCCCGAAGGTGGAAGTGCTCGCGGGCATCAATCTTCCCATGCTGGTCAAGCTCGCCAAGGTTCGCGAGGAGCGCTCGCTGCCCGACGCGATCGCGATGGCGCAGGAAGCCGGCCGCAAATACGTCACCATCGCCAGCCGCGTTCTCGCAGGCAAATGAGCGGCGAGGCCCCGGGCGAAAACCATGTCGGCCCGGGCGTGCCAGCGGGCGCCGTCTCGCGTGAACTCCTGATCGTCAACAAGCGCGGCCTGCATGCGCGGGCATCGGCCAAGTTCGTCCAGCTGGTCGAGCGCTTCAACGCCGAGATCTGGGTGACGCGCGGCGGCGAAACCGTCGGCGGCACCTCGATCATGGGCTTGATGATGCTGGCCGCAGGGCCCGGCACCACGGTCGTGGTCTCCGCGAAAGGCGACGAGGCGCAGCAGGCGCTGGACGCCATCGCCGAGCTCGTCGCCAGCAAGTTCAACGAAGAAGGCACGTAAGCGCCCGCCTCGCGCGCTGTGCCAGGCGAAAGCCTCTCCCGTCATCCTGAGGTGCGAGCGGAGCGAGCCTCGAAGGATGCACGGCCCCGCCGGTGGCCGATTCATCCTTCGAGGCTCGCAAGAGCTCGCACCTCAGGATGACGGAACGGGCACTATACCCGGAAATGGCTACTTCGCTGGCGGCACCAGATAGACCTTCCACACCGTCGATGGACCGGGATGGCCGTTGAAGAAGCGCATGGTGTTCATCACCAGCGGCTCGGCATCCTTGGCATGCTCCGCCATCCACGCCTCGCATGGCTGCAGGAACACCGGATCGGTGGTGTCGCAGACGCCGATGAAGCCGAGGCGCTTAGCTTCGTCGAGCGACGTCAGCCCCGACGACCATGCTTCGCCCGGCACCAGCGAGGCCGGATGATCCGGACTGTAGAACGTCATTGGCTCGCCGATGTCCGAGCGTGCGACGACCACCGCCCAGCGCGAATGGAATCTGTCCTGCCAGGTCTGGGTCAGCTCGCGCGCCAATTCGGAGCGCGCGGCGTAGGTCGAGCCGCCGATATGGTTGGAGGCGATCTCCTGCGTGGCGATGCTGGGCGCGGCGATCAGCGTCGCGATCGTGGCCACGAACCACACCGCAATGATCGAGAACAGCGCCATGCGGGAGAAACGCAGCGAGGGGATCGCAACCAGCGCAAGCGGCACCAGGAAGAACAGCGGGATGCCCCAATCGGTCTTGATGTAGACGGTGAATGCCAGTGCGCCGAGCGGCGGCCCGATCGCGACGATCAGCTGGATGATCCAGATGTTGAGCGCCTGCGGAAGGTTGACGGCCGGATTGGGTCCGCGCGACCAGATCCGCGCCAGCACGTCCGATGGCCGCCATGGCACCGACCCCAGCAGCAGCGCGACAAGGCCCAGCACGGTCGGAATCGCGAGCAGGCCGAGATTGTGCACGATGTAGCCGATCACGAGCTGGACGTTGAGCTCGCGGCTCGACAGCGCGTAGACGTCGCCGGCATAGGTGAACGGCACGAAGTTCACCTCCTCCAGCCACACCAGATGCGGGATCATCGTCACGACCATCGTGCCGATCGCAACCCATGGCGCCGGCGAGCGCAGGAATTGCATCCTCTGCGGATGGATCAGCGCGGCAAGCCCGACGGCGCCGATCATCGTCACCACCCAGTATTTGGTCATCAGCGCCAGCATGCCGGCAAAGCCGAGCCAGAGCCCCGATTTGAAGCTGCGCTTCTCGAACGCGTTCAGATAGGCCAGCACCAGCAGCGGCAACGGCACCAGCTGCGCGAGGTCGGCGTTGTACTTGAAGCCCTTGAAATTGAAGATCGGGTAGAGCGCGAGCATCACCACCATGAAGAACGCACGGCGGCGATCGACGACGCGCAGCGCGATCAGCCAGCACATCACCAGCGCGAAGCTGACGGTTGCCATCGCGAGCGCGTAGGTCGACCAGTTGGTGACGGGGAAGATCCTGAACCAGACCCCGGCGATCCAGCCCGACAGCGGCGGATGCTTGCCATAGCCGAGCAGGAAGCGCTGGCCCCAGGCATAGGCCTCCGCGACATCCATATGGACGTCCTGCGCAGCCTTCAGCTTGACCAGGATCAGCGTCCACAGCACCGCGTGAACCAATGCGAAGCCGATCACGAGCCACAGGCTGGTCTTGGGATCGGTGGCGCGCGAGGCAATCCAGGCGGCGATCCGCCGGATCGTCAGTCTGCGGGTGGTTCGCCTTGCGGCAGGGAGAGCAGTGGCGGTCGACATGGCCTGTGCCTGAGGCATGACCCGGAAACGTGGAAAGCGGTTTCCCGGAACGATCATGCCGAATGGAAGCGGAAGGAGCGATGAGTGATTGCTCACCAGCATTTCATCGCGCTTTAGCGCGTTTTTGTGGCCAGTGTAATCAGCTTGGCGTGAGAACGCCTCCAAGGAGCCGGTTCAGTTTCCGAGAAGCTCCGGCCGATACTCGAAATGCATGGTATCGTAGTGGTACCACTTGCCGCCCCAGATGAAGCCATGACGCTCGAAAATGTCGACGATCTCGCGCGGCATCCGGTTCTTGTAGGGGATGGTTTTGCTTTTACCTGCCCACAGCCAGTAATCCGAGACCTTCAGGTTGAGGTCGATGGCGGCCGCATAGCCATGCATGCTCATCCGCCCGGTATCGGCGACGGCGCGACAAGATAGCACACCGGCGATCGGGAAGGCCGCGGCGCGCAGCGCCGGATCGAGCGCGTCGATCTCGGCGGAGACCTGCTTGAGACGCTCGGCGACGCCATTGACCCGCGTGACCTGAACCGGCTTGCCCCAAGACCGCGGCAGCCAGGTGATCGTCACCAGGTTCCGCCGGACCTCCGCCGTGTTGCAGTCGCCATACATCTTCGTGAAGAAGGCCTCATTGCGGAAACGGCCGGGATCGACGTTCGGGGCCGGCGGCGCCGATGGCCCGGACGGATAGGGCTGCCGCATCTGGTCGAGGATCGAGGCATTGCGCAGCAGCTGATCGAACGGCTTGCCGGAGACGCCGTCGTCGACCGGCATCACCGTGCCGTCGCGCCAGGTGATCGTGGTGTCGTCATGGGCGGACAGCGCATCGGGATAGGCGCGCACCAGGCGGTCGAGCAGTTCGCTGTTGCTCTGCGCGTGTGCGAGCGGCGGCAGCAGCGCCAGCAGAGCAACGATGCAGGCCGTGCCGCGCGCGGTCATTCAGCGCTTTCCGGCCTGATCGATCAGCGCGACATTGGCCTCCTCGATCGCGTTCAGCTTCGGATTCCAGCTGTTCGGCACATACCAGGGGAAGCGGGCGAAATACGCCTTGAGATCGGCGGAATCGAAATAGCGTCCCCTGCGAGCGAAGATCTCGTTGCGCGCGATCCGCAGCTCGTCCCGCGACAGCCGCCTCAGATCGGCCGGCGTCAGCAGGCGCCGGTCGGAATCCGGGAAGATGAAACCGCTCGGCGCAGTGCCGCTACCGGATTCGAAGCGATCGATCAGCGCGACATTCGCGCTCTCGATCGCATTGAGCGGCGGATCCCATGAGCGGGGCACGTACCATGCGAACCTGCTGAACCGCGCGGTCAGGTCGGGCGCGTTGAAATAGCGCCCGCGCCGCGCGAAGATTTCATTGCGCGCGATCCGCAGATCGTCCTTGCTGAGCAGCCTGAGATCGCTTTCCGACAGCAGGCGGCTGTCGGAATCCGGGATGATGAAATCCGATTGCGTGCGCACCACCGGCGGTGCCGATGACGGCACGTTTTGCGGCGGCAGGCTTTGCGGTGGCGGGATCACCGTCGCCGGCGGATCGGCGGTCGCGACTTGCGCCGGTGTGTTACCGGCAAAATAGAACGAGCCGTCGATCGGCGAGGTGGAGACCCAGGGCTGCTGCGCGCTGCCGGTCGCGCGCTTGACGATGAGGCCGACCTGATTGAACGCCTGCAGCACGTCGAGCCCGGGCTTCTGCATGGTGTCGACGAGCGCGCGCGTGTAGGGGCTGTGGCCATCATCGCCGTCGAGCGCGACGTTGCCCGGCTGGGTCGCGTAGGACAGCAGCGTGCCCTCCGGCGCGCGGATCTGGGCGAGGCCCCCATCGGCAGCGCGCAAGCCGCGCCCGCCGAACGGATTGTTCCGGCAGGCGTCCAGGATGACGATGTTGAGCCGCGTGCCCGCGCCTTCCATCTGCCGCAGCACCAGGCCGACATCGACCATCTGGAAATCGACATCGGCCTCGCGCACAGGATTCGCCGAGACCGGCACCAGATAATTCGTTCCACGCACCTGGATGCCATGACCGGCGTAATAGAACAGCGCGACGTCAGCGCCCATCAGCTGGCTGCCGAAGCGCTGGATCGCGGCATCGAAGCCAGCCTTGTCCAGATCGACCTGGGCCTGCCCGCCGACCAGCGCAAAGCCCAGCCGCTGCAAGGTGCCAGCCACGAGCTGCGCATCGTCCTTCGGATTCTGCAACCGCGACACGTTCTGATAGGTCGAATTGCCGACCACCAGCGCGACGCGCTTGTCGGCGGCCGCCGGCGCTGCGAACAACATGGCGAGCAATCCGGCGGCGAGAAGGGTCCAGCGCATCGTCAGATCCACGGTTTTGGGCCGAAACACCTAGCAGAAACATGCCCGGAAATCGATCACGGCAGATCTGACTGAAACACGGCCGTGATTCGCCGTCACATCCCTGCAAAATACCGCAATATGGTTGCCCGCGCTGGGGTGCGGATGCTATCCCGCGCCCCATGACAACTGCCCCGATTTCGAACATCCGCAACTTCTCCATCGTCGCCCATATCGACCATGGCAAATCGACCCTTGCCGACCGCCTGATCCAGATGACGGGCGGCCTGTCGGATCGCGAAATGGCGGGCAAGGAGCAGGTGCTCGATTCGATGGATATCGAGCGCGAGCGCGGCATCACCATCAAGGCGCAGACCGTCCGGCTGAACTACCGCGCCAAGGACGGCAAGGATTACATCTTCAATTTGATGGACACGCCCGGCCATGTCGACTTCGCCTACGAGGTCTCGCGGTCGCTGGCGGCCTGCGAGGGTTCCCTGCTCGTGGTCGACGCCAGCCAGGGCGTCGAGGCGCAGACGCTCGCCAACGTCTACCATGCGCTCGACGCCGGTCACGAGATCGTGCCGGTCCTGAACAAGGTCGACCTGCCCGCGGCCGAGCCCGAGAAGGTCAAGCAGCAGATCGAGGACGTGATCGGCATCGACGCCTCCGACGCCGTGATGATCTCGGCCAAGACCGGCCTCGGCGTGCCCGATGTGCTGGAGGCCGTCGTCACCCGCCTGCCGCCGCCGAAGGGCGACCGCGACGCGACCTTGAAGGCGCTGCTGGTCGACAGCTGGTACGACGTCTATCTCGGCGTGGTCGTCCTGATCCGCGTCGTCGACGGCGTGATGAAGAAGGGCAGCCGCATCCGCATGATGGGCACCGGCGCGGCCTACGACATCGAGCGCGTCGGCTTCTTCACGCCGAAAATGACGCAGGTCGACGAGCTCGGTCCCGGCGAGATCGGCTTCATCACCGCGGCGATCAAGGAAGTCGCCGACACGCGCGTGGGCGACACCATCACCGACGACAAGAAGCCCGTCACCGAAATGCTGCCGGGCTTCAAGCCGGCGATCCCGGTGGTGTTCTGCGGCCTGTTCCCGGTCGACGCCGACGATTTCGAGACGCTGCGCGCGGCGATGGGCAAGCTCAGGCTGAACGACGCCAGCTTCTCCTTCGAGATGGAAACCTCGGCCGCGCTCGGCTTCGGCTTCCGCTGCGGCTTCCTCGGTCTCCTGCATCTCGAGATCATCCAGGAGCGGCTGTCGCGCGAGTTCGACCTTAACCTGATCGCGACCGCGCCGAGCGTCATCTACAAGATGAAGCTGACCGACGGCACCGAGCTCGAGATCCACAACCCGGTCGACATGCCCGACGTGGTCAAGATCGCCGAGATCGAGGAGCCGTGGATCGAGGCCACCATCCTCACCCCGGACGAATATCTCGGCAGCGTGCTGAAGCTGTGCCAGGACCGCCGCGGCGCGCAGAAGGAGCTCACTTATGTCGGCTCCCGCGCGATGGTGAAATACGACCTGCCGCTCAACGAGGTGGTGTTCGATTTCTACGATCGGCTGAAGTCGGTGTCCAAGGGCTACGCCTCGTTCGACTATCATCTGACCGACTACAAGCCGGCCGACCTGGTCAAGATGCAGATCCTGGTCAACGCCGAGCCGGTCGACGCGCTGTCGATGCTGGTGCATCGGACCCGCGCCGAGGGCCGCGGCCGCGCCATGGTCGAGAAGATGAAGGAACTGATCCCGCCGCACATGTTCCAGATCCCGATCCAGGCGGCGATCGGCGGCAAGGTGATTGCGCGCGAAACCGTGCGCGCGCTGCGCAAGGACGTCACCGCGAAGTGCTACGGCGGCGACATCACGCGCAAGCGCAAGCTTCTGGAGAAGCAGAAGGAAGGCAAGAAGAAGATGCGGCAGTTCGGCAAGGTCGACATCCCGCAGGAAGCCTTCATTGCCGCGCTCAAGGTGGATAGCTGAGGCGCCGTCTCGAACTGCCGCCGGCTTGCCGACAAGCACGCCGGTCCCGCTCTGGGTGAAAATCTCGAAAACAACCCCATGCACAGTAGCCGGATAGCTGACACGCTGTCGCAGGCACGCTTGTTGCCCATTCTTGTCCCAGCAACAAAACGCACCATGATTTGAATCGCCACGACGCGGCGGCCCGACTAAGCTTCGATCATGTTGCGCATCCTGTCATTCTCGATCGTCATCCTCGCACTGCTGCAGCCGGATCTGAGCTCGGCCGCCTCCTCGAAGAAGCGGCAGACCGCCCGCTGGCATGGCTATGGCTTCCTGCCCGGCTACCGGCAGCCGCCCAACGAGACCATTCCGGTGCTCGGCCCGCGCGGCGCCGCCCGCGGCTATCCGGACTTTTCGCCGGAATATTACTATGGCGGGGATTGGCACTATTTCGGCCGCCCCGGCTTCCACGGCGGCGGGCGCTACAATGGCGGCAGCTACGGTCCGTGCTGGAGCTGGACGCCGATCGGCCGGGCCTGGAACTGCGGGTAGAGCGTGATGAGATCAGGTTTGGGCTGGAGCGGCGTCGGAGGCTCACCTCTCCCTTGGGAGAGGTCGGCGCGGAGCGCCGGGTGAGGGCTTACGGTCCCTCGTGAGAGCTGCGGCCCCTCACTCGATTTGCTGCACAAATCGACCTCTCCCCATCGGGGAGAGGTGGACCAACCCCGGGGCCAAATCGATTCAACCTCACTTCACCCCGCTCTAGCCGCGCGTCGCTGCGACATCTTGCGCATGCAACGCACGATCCGCTGATCCCGGAATAAGAGGCATGTTGCCCGTCATATTGCCCCCGGACCTCGGATAGGTCACCATCCTCCCTGCGCGCACCACAATAAACAACAGCGCCGGGGAAACGCATGAGCAAGGACGCTCGGTTCGACTATGGCTGGGTCGTCGTCGGCGCGGGCGCGCTGATGACCTGCGTCGGCTTCGGCACCATGCTGTCGCTCGCGGTGTTCCTGCAGCCGATCTCGGATGCGATGGGCTGGTCGCGCGCCGGCGTCTCGGCGGCGGCGACGCTGGATTTCCTCTGCATGGGTTTTGCAGCGTTCGCCTGGGGCGCGCTGTCCGACCGCTTCGGCACCCGCATCGTGGTGCTGGCCGGCAGCCTGCTGCTCGGGCTTGGCCTCGTGACGGCAAGCCAGGCGCAGAGCCTGTGGCAATTCCAGCTCTGCTTCGGCGTGCTGATCGGGATCGCCGCCGGCAGCTTCTATGCGCCGATGATGGCGCTTGCGAGCGCCTGGATCGACAAGCATCGCAGCCTCGCCGTCGCACTGGTGTCGGCAGGCATGGGTGTATCGCCGGTGACGGTCGCACCGTCCGCCAGCTGGCTGATCACGGCCTATGACTGGCGCTTCGCGATGCTCGTGATCGGCATCGCTGCATGGGCGCTGCTGATCCCCGCATCATTCCTGGTGCGCCCGGCACCGCAGGGATCGAACGTCGCGATCGCAACGGCTGGCAATGCGCCGCAAGCGGAATGGACCGTGGCGCAGGCGCTGCGCACGCCGCAATTCATCACGCTGGCACTGGCCCATTTCGCCTGCTGCGCGGCGCATTCGGGCCCGATCTTTCACATGGTGTCCTACGCCATGGTGTGCGGCATCGCGCCGCTCACCGCGGTCACGGTCTACAGCCTCGCCGGCTTCTCCGGGCTCGGCGGACGGCTGCTGCTCGGCGTGCTGGCCGACCGGCTCGGCGCCAAGCCGGTTCTGGTCGGCGGCCTGCTGGTGCAGGCGCTGTCGATCGCGACCTATCTTGCGGTGGCGCAGCTCGGCGAGTTCTACGCGCTGTCGGTGGTGTTCGGCCTCGCCTATGGCGGCGTGATGCCGCTCTATGCGGTGCTGGTGCGCGAGTTCTTCGGCGCGCGCATCATGGGCACAGTGTTCGGCGCGGTGTCGGCTTTCGCGAGCCTCGGCATGGCGCTCGGGCCGTGGGCCGGCGGTTACGTGTTCGACACGTTCCATGGCTACACGTGGCTGCACGCCGGTTCCTTTGCGATCGGCCTTGCCGCGGTCGCGGTGGCGCTGAGCTTCTCCACCAAGCGCCAGCCGTCGCTCGATCTCGGCCGCGCCGCCGCCTGAGCGCGGATGCGTGCGTCGATCGCGCGCGCGGCCGCGATGGATAGCTGATCTGCGCCGGCGCCGCCCCGCCTTGCCCTCCTTTGCCGGATGGGCCACCATTGCCTCAACCCGCCCAACAAGAACGTCGGAAGGGGCCGAGGACACGCATGAACAAGCCGCAGGGAGTAGACCTTGTCGAGCGGGCGCGCGCGCTGGCGCCGCTGATATCAAGCGAAGCCGACGAGATCGAACGGACGCGGCGGCTGACGCCTTCCGTCACCGCGGCCCTGGTCGAGAATGGGCTCTATCGCGCGCTGCTGCCGAAGCGTTTCGGCGGCGCCGAGGCGACGCTGGATGCCTTCATGCAGATGCAGGAGGAGATCGCCAAGGCCGACGCATCGACCGCCTGGTGCCTCGGCCAGTGCAGCGTCTGCGCCATGACCGCGGCCTATCTTGAGCCCGACGCCGCCAATGAAATCTTCAACACCGCGCCCGGCATTCTGGCCTGGGGCGCGATCGCCCATGAGGTGCGCGCCGAGCCCGGCGGCTACCGCGCCAGTGCGCGCTGGGACTTTGCCTCGGGCTCGTGGCAGGCGAGCTGGCTCGGTGCCCACGTTCGCGTCGTCGAGGCCGACGGCTCACCGCGCAAGAAGGCCGACGGCTCGCCGGAAATCCGCACCATCCTGTTCCCGGTGTCGCAGGCTGTGATGTACGACGTCTGGGACGTCATCGGCCTGAAGGGCACCGGCACCGATTCCTATTCGGTCGACAACCTCTTCATCCCGGAAAAATTCGCCGCGCTGCGCGACGATCCCGCCGCGTGCCGCGAGGGCGGTCCGCTCTACAAGCTCTCCACCAACATGGTGTTCAGCATGGGCTTTGCCGCCACCGCGCTCGGCGTCGCGCGCGCCATGCTGGATGCGGCGACCGAGCTCGCCCGCGGCAAGACCCCGCAGGGCCTCAAGGCGATGCGCGACAACAACGCCGTGCAGGGCCAGATCGGCCGCACCGAGGCGAGCCTGCGCGCCGCGCGCGCCTATCTGTACGCGACGGCGCACGACGTCTGGAGCGATCTCGCCCGCGGCGATCCGATCAGCGAGGCGCATCGCATCGCGATCCGCATCGCCGCGACCTGGACCATCCACCAGTCGGCCGCCGTGGTCGACATCGCCTATCACATGTCGGGGGCAACGGCGGTGTTCGCGAAGAATCCGTTCGAGCGGCGGTTTCGCGACATGCACGCGATCGCGCAGCAGATCCAGGCCCGCGACACCCAGTATGAAGATGCGGGGAAGGCGATCCTGGCGGGCAATCTCTCCGCGCCGCCGACCGCCCGCTGAAACGTGATGAAGTCAGATTGAACGAGGGCGTGCACTCATCAATCCGCCGTGTCGACTCTACTGCAGTTGTGTTTGTGCACAGCGCGCCAGGTTGGCCCTGACCACGAGGTGATGAAAAGGCCTGATCGCGTTGAGATAGGTGAAGCCCAAGGCATTGTGGGTATGCACGACGGTTGTCGCGATGAGCAACGTGCCTGTTGGAGAATGGCGTCGGAGCAGAGATAGCCGGAAGTCCAGGTGTCGGTCATCGGTACCGAGCACGATTTCGTCCTTGCCCTCCCAGTGCACCGGGAAGAAGTCCACCCGTTCATGGCTGTCCGGGGCCGTCCTGACCGTATCGGAGGTTTTGATGCCAAAGGGCGTAACCATGGCGTCGCGCAGCGCGATCAACGCCTTTTGCCACGCGGGTGGATTGACGAGTGTCCGCGTCGCCAGCTCGCGCATGCTCGACTGTTCCGATGCACTCAAGTCAATGCTGTAGCTATCGAGCAAACTGGCGTTCTCGTACCAGCTCGCAACGACACTTTCCGACGGCGGCGTCGTCCGGCGTACCTGCGGTTTGCGGTCTAAACCCATGCTCATGACGATGTCACCTATTCAAGGGGCCAACAGGAAGAGCCATTGTCAGTTTTAGACGCGAGTAACTTCCCTGTGCTGAACTCGCAACTCGTCGCTGGTTTGCAGGTCTTCAATTCTACGGTGACCGGCGCGGGGTCTCAAGGCCGATCTACGCGTCAAAGCATTGATCCCACGAACGATAGAGCGGTCAATGTTCGAGGCTTATTCACACTCAAACCGCGAGGGACTGATTGCTTCTAGTTGCATTGAGAGGGAAGTCCGCGTTGGGTCAAAAGCCGTCGATCGCGACCGAACCCAGGGACGTCCGGTTCACGTCGGAGAGCCGACGTTCTCGAAGGTCATTCAGGCCGCCAGCTATGGGCCGACAACCGACATGCATCGGATATATGGCCTAGCCTTCCCGACCGGCATCCAGAATATCGAGCACCGGGCAATCGGGTGTAGCGCCTTCAGAGCATCGAGCGACCGTTTCCGCCAAGATAGCTTCGAGCTTGACGAGGTCGGAGAGCTTACTCCGAACGCTCGCCAGATGAGCGCTCGCTATCTTGTGCACGTCGGCGCACGATGCACGTTCTGGACCTCCCAAGGCCAGCAGGGCTCGAATTTCCTCAAGCGTGAAGCCGAGGTCACGGGAGCGCCGGATGAACGCCAACGACCGCTTTTCGGTTGGCCCATAGACCCGCCGCCCGCTTGCGGTGCGTGGGGGCGGCGGCAGCATTTTGATGCGCTCGTAATAGCGGATGGTCTCGATGTTCACGCCGCTATGCTTGGACAACTCACCGATTGAGATGTTTTCGGCTCCCGAAGACGTGATGGTCCGCATGAAATCGTCCTTGATCCTGTAGTCGCTACAGGATGTACGGTTTAGCCCATGACAATCAATCAAGCTGATCACATTGGCGACAACCGGCGGCGGCAAGGTCTCATAGCGGCAGGTGGGCTGCTCGGGGCGCTCGCGGCCTCGTCCTGTTGCATCTTGCCCCTGGTGCTGTTCGGCCTTGGGGTCAGTGGGGCATGGATCGGGAATTTCACCCAGCTTGCAGCCTATCAGCCATACTTCATCACCGCGACGCTTGCGCTCCTCGGATATGGCTATTGGCTAGTTTACCGCGCATCAACGCGCGCCTGCGCTGACGGTGAGGCCTGCGCACGCCCGCTGCCGAGCCGCATCGTCAAGACAAGCCTCGTCCTCGCAACGATCCTCGTCGTCGCCGCGCTCGGCCTCGACTTCATCGCGCCGCTTTTTCTCAACTCGTAACCGGAGATTTTCCCATGAACAGGCAACCCCTCGCCGCCGCAGCATTCGCCCTCGGTATCATCGCGTCGTCTCCAGCCATGGCAGCAGAGAAAACCCTTACATTGGCTGTAAAGAACATGGATTGCGCGGCCTGTCCTTCGATCGTCAAAGGCAGTCTGGAAGCCGTCCCCGGCGTTGCGAAAGTAGCGGTGTCCTACAAGGACAAGACGGCAACGGTGATCTATGACGACGCCAAAGCTGATGTGAGCCAACTTACCTCGGCGACCACGAAGGCGGGTTATCCGTCCGCACCCAAGAGCTGATCCGATGCTACTTCAATCGACCATCACCTGTCCGCACTGTGCCACCGCCAAAGCCGAGACCATGCCAACCGACGCCTGTCAGTTCTTCTACGAATGCACCGGCTGCGGAACAAAGCTAAAGCCCAAGGCGGGCGATTGCTGCGTGTTCTGCTCCTACGGCTCCGCGCCCTGTCCGCCAATCCAGGCAGTCCGTTCTGGCGAGCCGGGGGCCGCCTCCTGCTGCACCTGAACCGGCGACGACCAACGTGCCAACCCAAACCTCCCGCGACTGGCTTGGCGGCGTTTACACCAGCTCGCTGGCGTGGTGGATCCCCAAAACAGCTATTTTTGCCAGTCTATTTGTCTCCGTATCTTTTCGCACCGTAGTCTGGATCGTCGCCCTCGTCTGGATGGGCACGGCATGCTTGTTGAATGCGAAGCGCTGTAGTCGCACGCACTGCCGATACACTGGACCTTTTTATCTTGCGATGACCGTACCCGTTGTCGCGTTGGGCACTGGGGTCGTTGCCGCGGGGATTTACGATTGGATCTGCTTGGGCGTATTCGCTGTCGGCGGCAGCGGGCTCATATGGTGGGCCACGGAACGGACATGGGGCAAATTCTCTTAGGCTGAGAGGCCGGACGTAGCTCACTGCGCGACGTCCGCTTCGGGGCATTCTCGACCGACGACGCTCAGCGTCGCTCGGGGTGCGTCGGCGTAAGAGCGAGCTTCACCGGTCTCGACCGCCCCGCAGGGCGGAGAGGCGAAGCGGGTCTGCGGTCCGACTGCTTCAACCCAATCTCATTGCGTTTTAGCCGGACAGTACGAAAGTCGCACCCGCCTGCAATGATCGCGGTACGAATACCGGCGGCAACAACACCCGGTTGTTAAGCTTTTTCTGAGACTTTGCGGCCGGCGCTAATGCCTGGAGTTCCACTGGCCCCATGTTCAAGCTTCGATCGATTGCCGCCCGCCTGATCCTGGCGATCTCACTGACCGTTGCAGTCGCCTGCGCCATCCTCGGCAGCTTCTGCATCAGCCAGCAGCGCACGCTGACGCGGCTCGCGCTCGATCAGCAGCTCAAGCTGCAATATGACAGCGTGATTGCAGCAATCGAATATGAGGGGCGCGCCGCGCTTGCGGTCTCGGCCGTGATCGCCGCCCTGCCGCCGGTCGAAGAGGCCATCGCCAAAGGCGACCGCGAGGGCCTCGGCAAGCTGCTCAGTGCGCCCTGGGCGTCGATGAAGGCGCAAGGCATCCCGCTGATCTCGTTCTGGCAGGCCCCGGCGACCAGCTTCTACCGGGTCCATGCGCCAAAACTGTTCGGCGACGACGCCTCGACGCGGCGCACGACGGTGGTGGAATCGATCAAGGCCGGCAAGCCGATCGTCGGCGTCGAGCCCGGCCGCGAGGCGCTTTCGATCTTCGGCATGACCCCGGTCATGCATGACGGCAAGACGCTGGCCAATGTCGACGTCGGCGCCGCGTTCGGCAAGGAATTCGTCGACCGCGCCAAGAAGCGCTTCGGCATCGAGCTCGCCGTGCATTCCTTCGACGGCAAGAGCTTCAAGCGGCTGTCCTCGACCTTCGGCGACACCGTGGTCGCCACCCAGGACGAGCTCAAGGGCGTGATGAACGGTGCAGCCCTGCTGCGCGACGCGAAGCTCGACGGCCATGCGGTGGAGCTCTATCTCGGGCAGATCAAAAACTATGCCGGCGAACCGGTCGCCGTGCTCGAGATCATCAAGGACACCAGCGACTATGAAGCCGCCGCGGCAAGCGCGCAGCGCAATCTGATCCTCGGCACCGTCGCGATCCTGGCCGCGGCCGTGTTGCTCGCGTTCCTGCTCGGCCGCGGCCTGTCGCGGCCGCTCACCGCGATCACCGCGGTCATGAACCGCCTGTCCAGCGGCGACACCAGCGTCACGATATCAGGCAGCGAGCGGCGCGACGAGCTCGGCACGATGGCGAAGGCGGTCGACGTGTTCCGCCGCGGCATGCTCGAAACCTCTTCGCTGCGCGATGCGCAGGAGGCCGACAAAGTGATGGCTGCGGCCGACAAGCAGGCGCTGCAGCGGCAGATGGCCGACCGCTTCGAATCCGACGTCAAGGGCATGGTCGCCGCCGTGGCGCAATCGTCGAGCGCCATGCAGCGCGTCGCCAACGAGATCACCACCAGCGTCAACGGCACTTCTGAGCGGACCGCGGCGGCCGCCGCCGCGTCCGAGGAGGCGTCGGCCAGCGTCAATGCGGTCGCAGCCGCCACCGAAGAGCTGGCCTCCTCGATCACCGAGATCGGCCGCCAGGTCACCCATTCCAGCCGCGTTGCCGACAATGCCGTGGCCAAGGCGATGGAGACCACCGAGATGGTGACGAGCCTCGCCGTCTCCGCGGAGAAGATCGGCGACGTGCTGCGCCTGATCAGCGCGATCGCGAGCCAAACCAACCTGCTGGCGCTCAACGCCACCATCGAGGCCGCGCGCGCCGGCGAGGCCGGCCGCGGCTTTGCCGTGGTCGCAGCCGAAGTGAAGGGGCTGGCGAGCCAGACCGCGAAGGCGACCGAGGAGATCGCCGGCCAGGTCGGCGCAATCCAGTCCGCCACCGGCAACTGCGTCAGCGCGATCGGCGACATCAGCGGCACCATCCGCGAGATCTCGGGCATCGCTACCGCCATCGCGGCCGCCGTCGAGCAGCAGGACTCGGCGACGCGCGAGATCGCCCGCAGCGTCCAGCAGGCGTCCTCCGGCACCGTCGAGGTCTCCGCCAATATCGCCGGCGCGAGCGAGGCCGCCGGCCAATCGCGCGCCCTCACCGGCAACGTGATGGATACATCGAGCCAGCTGGGCGATCACGCCTCCGCGCTGTCGCACAGCGTCGACACGTTCCTCGCCGGCCTGCGCAACGCAGCTTGAGCGGCGGGCTATGTGACGCTCAAGGCGCTATGGTAGATTGGCGCGATACGTCGTCCTCGCGGAGCCCTCCATGCGCAAGCCGGCAACATCGACCAGCAAGGCGACACGACCGTCTGCAAAATCGACCGACGCGCTGTTCGACGCTTACCCTGCCCCCGTCAAAGCCAAGCTGCTGGCGCTGCGGCGCCTGATCTTCGACACCGCGAAGACAACCAGGGGCGTCGGCGCGCTGGAAGAGACGCTGAAATGGGGGCAGCCGAGCTACCTCACGCCGGAAACCGGCAGCGGCAGCACGGTCCGGATCGATCAGGTGAAGCCCGCCGCCGACCAGGTCGCGGTCTACTTCCACTGCCAGACCAATCTGGTCGAGACCTTCCGCGAGCTCTATCCCGAGCTCAGCTACAGCGGCAACCGCGCGATCCTGCTCGATGTCGCGGGGAAGCTCCCCGAACCCGCGCTGCGCCACTGCGTAGCGCTGGCGCTGACCTATCATCAGAAGAAGCGGACAGACAGCAGGGCCTAGCTCCACGTCATTGCGAGGAGCGAAGCGACGAAGCAATCCATCTAGCTGCGCGTGAGGCTGGGGCGCGTATTCATAAATGCGGGATGTCCTCTTTCGAGGGGTAAGCGGACACGCGGTCTAGACCGCGGGGATGTCGCCTTGTGACCCGAAGCCGACATTGCTCCGGCCGAATTTTTAGGACTGCTGCGTTACAGCGGCGAGCGTTTGCCGAAGCCAGACGTGGCGCGCGTCGTCACTAACGCGTGGATGCCAACTAACCACGACTTCGATCGGTGGAATGTCCAGACCTGTCTCGAATTTCTTGACGTCAATCTGCCGTCCGCGCAGGACACGCTCGGGGACGAAGGCCACAAAATCATCGGCGGCGAGCAGTTCAAAAAGCATGTGAAAGGTCGGTACGGCGACTGCGACCCGACGCTTATGGCCACTCGCGGCCAGCACTTCGTCAGCGGGGCCCCGCAGGCTCCGTCCTGTAGGATGCACAAGCAAATGATCGAACTTGCATAGTTCTCGGAGTGAAAGTCGGCGCCCGTTGAATGGGTGACGCTTGCGCGCAACGCAGACAAAGCGGTCAAGGTAAAGCGGAATCGACGGCAGGTCCGGATCGGACACATCGCGCGAGCTGATGTAGAGATCAATCTCGCTACGCGCCATTCGCTCGGTCACTCCAAGCTCCTGTCGCGGAGCAACCAACACTTTGAGCTTTGGTGCGTGTCGCCGCAACGCGCCGATCAATGGCACTACGACCGCGTGCTGGATGTAATCGCTTGCCATCAGCTTTATCGTGCCTTCGGCTTTCATGGGCGAGAACGTGGTGGCGCTGACGAGCAAGTGTGCTCTCTCGAGCAGCTCCTTGATGGGGCCGGCAATGGCTTCGGCACGCGGGGTCGCCACAATCCCGTGTGAAGAGCGCACAAAGAGCTGATCCGAAAACATTTGTCGCAATCGGAGGAGCATGCCGGATACGGTTGGCTGCGTGAGCGAAAGCCGCTCCGCGGCGCGCGTGACGCTTCGCTCATCGTACAGCGCGTCAAAAGCGGAAAGCAGGTTCAGGTCGATGCTTCTGATATTGGTCAAGGTGATATCACTTATTTCCAAATGCGATTTGTATTATAATAGCCTCACACCGATACTCAATGGCGGCTGGCACGGGCCTCCTATTCGTCGGATTTTGGGTACGCTCCATACCGGATACGACTAACCGGGATTGACCGGCGCAACGTCGGTCAGATGCACGTCAACAAGGAGGCAGCGACATGCTAAGTGGAAGCTGTGCGTGCGGTGCAGTGGCCTTTGAGGCGGATGCATCCCCTGCGCCCATCGCCTTTTGCAATTGCCGCACATGTCGCAAAGTGAGCGGCACTGCCTTCGGCGCAAACATGTCCGTGCCGCGCAATTCTTTCCGCTGGCTGCGGGGAGAGGACCGCCTCATTAGTTATGAATCGTCGCCTGGCAAAGTCCGGAGGTTCTGCGGGACTTGCGGCTCAGCAATGACGGCCGAGCGCCTCGGCAACCCGGACGCAGCGGTGCGCATCCGCCTCGGCACGCTGAACACACCGATCTGCAATCCCACCTTTGTCGGCCACATTTGGCGCTCGGAAGCGGCTGACTGGTTTAACCCGAAGCAGATAGTAGCGGAGTGGCCAGAGGCGGCTACAGCGTGACGGGCTGCGAATACGGCATATGGTTGGTCGGCTTGGCTAATGTCAGCTTGTGGCCGCTTGCGGACATTCACTTAGGCATCGTCGATGTCTGTTTTTGAGGGCAACCAGGACCTCGCTATTCCCGCGCACGCGCGTACCGGCTTCATGGGTACACGCCCCGGATGGATTGCTTCGCGGAGCCTGTCATCCGGCGGCGCTTCGCGCCGACCGGATGGCTCGCAATAACGCGGTGAAGGCGGCTTTGCTACGCCGCCGTGGCGACGCGCTGCGCCTTCAGCAGGCTGACGACCTCGGTGTTCGGCCGCGCGCGGCTGAACAGAAAGCCCTGGCCCTCGTGGCAGCCCTCGGCGCGCAGGCAGCTCAGCTCCGCCTCGGTCTCGACGCCCTCGGCGGTGATGGTGACGCCGAGCCCGACGCCGAGGCTGACGATCGAACGCACGATCGCCTGCGCGTCCGGGTTCGCGCCGAGGTCGCGCACGAACGACTGGTCGATCTTGATCTTGTCGAACGGAAAGCTGCGCAGATAGCTCAGGCTCGAATAGCCGGTACCGAAATCGTCCATCGACATCCGCACCCCGAGCGCACGCAGCGCATGCAGCGTCGCCAGCACCTGGCTGCTCTTCTCGAGCAGCAGCGTCTCGGTGATTTCGAGCTCGAGCCGTCGCGCCGGCAGGCCGGATTGCCGCAGCGCGTCGGTGATCAGCGCCAGCAGATTGCCGGTGCGGAATTGCAGCGGCGACAGATTGACCGCGACGCGGACGTCGTCGGGCCATTGCGCCGCGTCCCTGCAGGCGCGATGCAGCATTAGCGCGCCCAGCGGATTGATCAGGCCGGTCTCCTCGGCCACCGGGATGAACTCGCCGGGTGAGATCATGCCGCGCTCCGGATGCGGCCAGCGCACCAAGGCCTCGAAGCCGGTGATCCGTCCGCTGGTGAGATCGACCAGCGGCTGGTAGTACGGCCGCAGGCCTTCATTCTGGATCGCATCGCGCAGATCGATCTCGATCTTGCGGCGGCTCTGCGCACGCGCATCCATCTCGGCCTCGAAGAACGAGAAGGTGCCGCGGAATTCGCTCTTGGCGCGCGATAGCGCCATGTCGGCGCTCTTTAGCAGCTTCTCGGAATCCTCGCCGTCGCCGGGCGACATCGCGATCCCGATGCTGGCGCCGACTACCACCGAATGGCCATCGAGCAGATAGGGCTCGCCGATCGCATCCAGGATCCGCCGCGCCAGCAGCACCGCGTCCTCGGGCCGCATCACGCCGCCCTGCACGATGGTGAATTCATCGGAGTTGAGCCGGGCCAGCGCGTCTTCCTCGCGCAGCGTCGAGCGCAGGCGCTTGGCGACCCCGCGCAACAGCTTGTCGCCGATGCCGTGGCCGAGCGTGTCGTTGACCGCCTTGAAATTGTCGAGCCCGAGCATCAGCACCGCGACCTTGTCGGTGGAGCGGCGGGTGTGCTGCAGCATGTCTTCCATCTGCTGGCGCAGCAGATTGCGGTTCGGCAGGCCGGTCAGGCTGTCGTGCTGGGCCATGAAGGCCAGCCGCGCCTCGGCGCGCTTGCGCTCAGTGATGTCCATCAGCGCGAGCAGCATCGCCGGCTGGTCGCCATGCATCAATTGCCGCGAATAGATCGCAAGGTCGATCAGCGTGCCGTCCGCGCGCACATGCTTCCAGGTCCGCGCCGCCTGCTCGTCGCTGCTGCGGCCTGCGGCCCAGGGCAGCTCGGCATCGAACGCCTGCAGGCTCTTGATCGTCATCTTCTCGAATTCGGCGCGAACATAGCCATAGTGCGCGATCGCGGCGTCATTGACCGCCAGAATCTTCTCTCCGTCGAGCGCGCACAGGATCATCGGCACCGGATTGCCGTCGAACAGCAGGCGGAACGAGGCCTCGCGCTGTTTCAGTTCGGTGATGTCGACGCGCAAGCCGACGATGCCGCCGTCCGCGGTCAACCGCTCCTCGATCAGGACCACGCGGCCATCGGCCAGCACCTGCTCGTGCCGCTCGCCCGGCCGGTACATCCTGTCGAGCCGTTCGGCGATCCACTCTTCCTCGCGCCCGGCGGCCTCGGGATAGTCGCCGCGCGCGACGCCGACGCGGATGGTGTCTTCCAGGCGCGCACCTTGCTCGAACAGGTCGGAACTGCGCTTGTAGATTTCCGAGTATTTCTTGTTCCAGAGGGTGTAGCGGCCTTCGGGGTCCAGGAACACGATGCCTTGCGGCAGGATGTCGATCGCCTCACGCAGCCGCGCATTGGACTTGCGGGCCTCGGCGATCGCGGCATCGGCCTGCGCGCGCTGGCGCACCAGTTCGCCGATCTCGACGGCGGTGCGGCGCGAACTGCCGGACAACTTCGGCATCGGTCTGGGCCGGCGGCCCTGAGGACCGGACAGTTTGGCCTGCTTCGGTTTCTTGATCTTTTTCGGCCGCATCATCGGCACGCCCCACGCGCATTCCAGTTCGGCGACATTTCTGCGATAAGTGTCTGAAAAATTGGTATCTCTCGGCGAATAGCTGCGCTGCCTGAGAAAGCCGGACCTGCCTGCTTTGCGGGCGAGCTCGCGCCGGATGCGAGTAGCTGGTGCTGCGCAAGCGTCACTGCGCGCAGATTTGCAGCGTGGAAGCGCCGGAGCGTGGTGAAGGAAGGGTAAACCAGCGTCCGCCTGCACAGTGAATGCGCCGAAAACGCTGCACGCGCATCAATGTTTGCCAGCGTGTGACAGGGTTATCACGAGGTAAAGGCGCGACCGGATTCACACCGTCCTGTGGAGCTGGTTTAGTTGGTGATCTCGATCCGCGTGCCGCCGCGGCCATTGCGCTCGACCAGCCCATAGAGCTGTGCGGCGTGCGAGGGATGCAGGCGCACGCAACCATGCGAGGCCGGTCCACCGAGACGCGTGAGTTCGTAGGTGCCGTGGATGGCGAAGCCGCCGTGGAAGAAGATCGCGTAGGGCATCGGCGAGTTGTAGTATTTCCGCGAGTACCAGCGGCGCGCCAGCATCTGCGGACGGAACACGCCGTTCGGCGTGCCGTAGCCGCGCCGCCCGGTCGACACCGGCCAATTGTAGCGCGTCGCGCCGTCGACGCTGACCGCCATGCGCTGCGACGATTTATCGATGTGAACGACGATGTCGGCTTTCGCCGGAGAGAGCGCCAATGTCGACGCGGCAATCGCGGCGACAAACGCCAGCCGTACGCAACATACGCTTGTCATAACAACGCCTGCCTGAAAATTATTGCGCGCATGATGTCGCCTGCAACGCGTACTTGTAAAGTGTCGTGGATCACATGCGAGCCGGGAAGCCGCGGGTCATCTTAATCCGCCTTGTGGGCGATCAAGCAAATGGGATGAAAGCGCGGTTGGCCTGCTTCGAATCCATGTTAGCCTTGCGCAGACAGAGTGATCCGAATGACACCCCGCCTGCGTCTGATCCCGCTCCTGATCTCGACCCTCCTTGCCTGCAGCATCTCCGCGCGTGCGCAGGACAAGGGCTCGCTCAATCCGCAGCCATTGCCGCCGCTCGCTAACCCCAGCGATCCAACAATCGGGGCGAAGCAGCTGTTCGCGCGCAAGGTGCTGCCGGCAGCGATGCCGACCCAATCGATCGGCGGCTACACCAAGGGCTGTCTCGCCGGCGCCGCGCAGATGCCGCTGAACGGCGACACCTGGCAGGTGATGCGCCTGTCGCGCAACCGCTATTGGGGTCACCCCAACATGATCGCGCTCCTGAAGCGGCTTGCAGCCAACGCGCACAAGGACGCCGGCTGGCCCGGCATCCTGGTCGGTGACATCGGCCAGCCGCGCGGCGGTCCCGCGCTGTCAGGTCATGCCAGCCACCAGATCGGGCTCGACGCCGATATCTGGCTGACGCCGATGCCCGATCGCAAATTGTCGCGCGAGGACCGCGAGGAGATGTCGGCGGTGATGATGGTGCGCGACGACCGGCTCGATATCGATCCGCGCGTGTTCACGCCGGCTCATGTGCTGGTCCTCCGCGACGCGGCGCGCGAGCCTGCGGTGCAGCGCATCTTCGTCAATCCCGCGATCAAGAAGGCGCTATGCCGCGAGGCCAAGGGCAACCGCGGCTGGCTGTCGAAGATCCGGCCGTGGTGGGGCCACGACTACCACTTCCACATCCGCATGCGGTGTCCGTCCGGCAGCCCGGCATGCGAGGGGCAGAAGGCGCAATCGGAGGGCGAAGGCTGCAAGCCGTCCGATCTCGCCTTCTGGTTCAAGGATTCGGTGCTGCATCCGAAGCCTCCGCCGAAACCGCCGAAACCGCGTCCGCCTATGACGCTGGCGCAGATGCCGGCGGCCTGCAAGACGGTGCTGAACGCAGCCGACGCCAAGCAGTAATATTCAAAGCAATAACATCTTTGTCAGGCGGCTTTTCCGGCCGGCTCGAACTGCGTTATGTTCGCGTGTCGTCGCGCCGTAAGCGTGTTCGAGCGATGGATCGGGGCCGCTGATCTCTTTCATCCGTCACAATTGCATTGGACCAGTCATGCGCAAATCGCTCCTCGCCGCATCGCTCCTGCTTGCCTCAGTTCCCGCCTTCGCGGCGGAAGAGCCGAGCGGCTGCGACAAGTTCAAATGGTCGATCGACCGCGCACGCGCCGCGCTCACCGCGCCTGATCGCGCCAAGCTCGCCTCGGGCAGCGAACAGGCCGCACTGCCGCCGACCGTCATCACACTTGCATTGGTCGCACCGGCCGATGCCAAACTGCCGAGCCCGCCGGAGCGCGCACCGAAGGACGGCACCTTCGCCGGCTTCACCAGCTTCAAGGCCGCACCGAAGGCCGGGCTCTATACCGTCAGCCTGTCGGCCGGGGCCTGGGTCGACCTGGTGCAGGACGGGCATTTCCTGAAGCCGAAGGCCTTCAGCGGCGCGACCGATTGCGACGGTATCCGCAAGACCATGAAATATGACCTCACTGCCAGCCCCTTCGTGCTGCAGGTCAGCGGCTCAAAAGAGAACTCGCTGTCGATTGCGATCCAGCCGTCGGACGAATAGCACGACCGGTTAGACAAACGGTCGCCTTTACCGTAAGTCCCAGCCTGCTATGTTTGCACTGCGATATCCCCGAGGACCGTAAGTCCTTCGGGGACCAGCGGAACAGCGCTTCCGTCCGTCGCGCCCAGAACCCACCCAACGCCTGGTTTGCGCGCGCCTGTCCGTGCGCGAGCTCGCACGGAGCGCTTTCCATGTCACGACTTTCGATTTCAAGGCTTGCCGGACTTTTCACTGCCTTCGTCATCCTGCTCGGCGCGATCCATTCGCCCGCGAGCGCCGAAGACAAGACGCTCACCGTCTTTGCCGCCGCCTCGATGAAGAACGCACTCGATGAGATCGATGCGGCCTATACCGCCAAGACCGGCGTCAAGATCAGCGCCAGCTACGCCGCGAGCTCGGCATTGGCAAAGCAGATCGAACAGGGCGCGCCGGCCGACGTGTTCGTCTCCGCCGACATCGACTGGATGGACTATGCGATCAAGCAGAAGAACATCAATGAGCCGACCCGGGTGAACCTGCTCGGCAATTCGATCGTGCTGATCGCGCCGAAGGATTCCATGATCGGCAATGTCAGCATCGGACCCGGCTTCGATCTCGCCAAGCTCGCCGGCGACGGCAAGATCGCCACCGGCGACGTCAAGGCGGTGCCGGTCGGCAAATACGCCAAGGCCGCGCTCGAGAAGCTCGGCGCCTGGCAGGCGGCGGAGCCGAAATTCGCGATGGCCGAGAGCGTGCGCGCGGCATTGACGCTGGTGGCGCGCGGCGAAGCCGTGCTCGGCATCGTCTATTCGACCGACGCCAAGGTCGAGCCCGGCGTCAAGATCATCGGCACGTTCCCGGCCGACACCCATCCCGCGATCATCTATCCGGTCGCGGCGACCACGACCGCCAAGCCCGAGACCGCTGACTATCTTGCCTTCCTGCGCTCGTCCGCGGCGAAGACGATCCTCGAGAGGTACGGCTTCAAGTTCCTGATCAGCCCGACGACCTGAGCCCAGCGCCGCCGATTTGACGTTCCTTCAGTGATTGCCGCGCGCACCGTGAGGAACGTCAAATCGACCAGTGGCACTGGCCTATTGACTCTTACTGGTGTCTGTCCCCGAAGTTCGCAACTGAGGAGCCGCACTTGCATACGAACTTCGGGAATATGCGCTAGTGTTTGAGATTTCGCCGACCGAATGGACGGCGATCCTGCTGTCGCTGCGGGTCGCCGTCATCGCAACGCTGGTGGCGACCCCGTTCGGTATCGCGCTCGCCTGGCTGCTGGCGCGGCGCGATTTCTGGGGCAAGTCGCTGCTTGATGCGGCCGTGCATCTGCCGCTGGTGCTGCCGCCCGTCGTCACCGGCTATCTGCTGCTGCTGACCTTCGGCAAACGCGGACTGGTCGGCGGCTGGCTGGCCGATCATCTCGGCATCGTGTTCGCGTTCCGCTGGACCGGTGCTGCGCTCGCCTGCGGCGTGATGTCGTTTCCGCTTCTGGTGCGCCCGATCCGGCTCTCGATCGAGGCGGTCGACCGCCGCCTCGAGCAGGCCGCCGAGACGCTCGGCGCCGCGCCCTGGCGGGTGTTCGCAACGGTGACGCTGCCGCTCGCGCTGCCGGGCGTGCTGGCCGGCATGGTGCTCGGCTTTGCCAAGGCGATCGGCGAGTTCGGCGCGACCATCACCTTCGTCTCCAACATCCCCGGCGAGACCCAGACCATTTCATCGGCGATCTATTCGCTGATCCAGACGCCTGACGGCGACACTGCCGCGGCGCGGCTCGTGATCATCTCGATCGTGCTTGCGGTTGGCGCGCTGGTCGCAGCCGAAGTGTTCGCGCGCCGCGCCACCGCACGCCTGCACGGACAATAGCGATGCTGCGCGTCGACATCACCAAGCAGCTCGGAGAGTTCTCGCTGGCGGCATCGTTCACCAGCGAGGGCCGCGTCACCGGCCTGTTCGGCGCGTCCGGCTCCGGCAAGACGTCGCTGATCAATACGATCGCCGGACTGATTCGTCCTGATCGCGGCACCATCGTGATCGACGGCGAGACGGTCGACGATACGTCGGCCGGCATTCATGTCCCGACCTACCGGCGGCGCATTGGCTACGTCTTCCAGGACGCCCGGCTGTTTCCGCATCTCGATATCAGGCAGAACCTCGATTACGGCCGCCGCATGAACGGCCTCACCGAGGATCCTGCGCAACACAAACGCGTCGTCGATCTGCTCGACATCGGCGCCCTGCTCGACCGGCGCCCCGGAAAACTCTCCGGCGGCGAGCGGCAGCGCGTCGCGCTCGGCCGGGCCCTCTTGTCCAAGCCGCGGCTGTTGCTGCTGGATGAGCCGCTGGGCGCGCTCGACGAGAGCCGCAAGCTCGAGATCCTGCCCTATCTGGTGCGGCTGCGCGACGAGGCCGGTGTCCCGATGGTCTATGTCAGCCACGACGCGGCCGAGCTTCGCCAGCTCGCCACCCAGATCGTGATGCTGCGCCGCGGCCAGGTCACCGCGTTCGGCGGTGTTAAGGTGTTGACGGGCGGCGCGTAGCTGGCCGTTTTTCCGAAAGTCGGCATAAGATAGCCCATCTTGTCTGCTAGGTCCGGATCGGGACATCCGATCGGGCATGGGGAAAGGTGCACTTTGCGACTGACTGGCTGGGTATTGCTGCTGATCGGCGGGCTGCTGTGCGCCACGATTTCGTGGGCCGCGCTCGGCTTCCTGCTGATGGGCATCGGCTTGATCTCGCTGCAGGTCGCCGAGCGCCGCCGACGCCTCGGTGATGATGCCGGGCCGGCCGGGGCTGGGGGATTTACCCCACCGCGCCTCAGTGCCGGGCTACAGCCGCCGACCCTCGACCCGGTCACCGGCCAAGACACTGGCCAAGAAATCGGCCAGGAAACCGGCCAGGACACCGGACCGCAACGCCAGCCGCGCCGGGTGGCCTGGCCCGACAAGAAGGCGGACGCGCCCTACGACCGGCAGACCTGGCGCCGGCTGGTCGAGAGCGATCCCGATCTCGCCCAGCTTGCCAAGGTGCTGGCCGATTACGGCCCGCAATATGTCGACGAGCTTGCGGCGAGCTATCTCGCCGCCCCCGACAAAAGCCGGCTCGGGGCAATCGTCGACGGCATCATCGCGCGCGCCCGGGACGGCCAGCCGGCCCCGCCGCCCGCACCCGTCGAAGCATCGCGGCCACCGCCGCTGCCGCCGCCCCGGCCGGAGCCAAAGCAGGTGGCCGCCCCGGCCGCCAAGCCGGCGACTGCGCCGAGCAACCCCGCCGATGCGCTGGAAGCGTCCCTGCTCACCACGGTCGAGGAGGCTTCCGCCAGGGTCGCCGCCGAACGCGCGGGTCTCTTCAAGCCTGGCAAGGAGCTTAATAAGGAGCCTGGCAAGGCCACCGACAGCCGGCCGTCGACAGCGGGCCAGCGAGAACCGCTGTTCGGTCGCGCACCCCGGGACGCGAGGCCTGCCGAGCCGCCGCCAATGCCGGCGGCACCGCCACCGGTCCCGACCGAGACGCCCGCCGACCTCGAAGCATCGTTGATCGCCGCGGTCAGCGAGGCCGCCGCCAGACGGGCGGACACATTCAAGCCGGTGGCAGAGCCAACGCCGCCGCAGCGCGAGCCCGAGATCCGCGCCGGCGCCCAGCCCGTCGCGCCTCCGCCCGCCAATACGCCACCTGCGACGACACCGCCTGCAAAGACACCGGCCGATCATCTCGACGAGACGCTGCTCGCAGCGCTGGCCGAGATCTCCGGCCAGAAGTTCAAGGACGAGCCGAAGCCGGACGCTGCGTCCAAGGGACCGCCGGCGGACGACGGCCTGTCCGACATGATCAAGAAGTTCGCCCCGGATTCGAGCTTCCTGCGCAAGCAGTGACGGCGCCGGTCTTATTCTGACGCGTTTTCTTCACGCGAACCGGCATCCACTTCGCTCGAAGACGCTTTAGACGCCGGCGACCGACGCCCAGATATCGGCAAGCTTGCGCCGGACAGTCTGCATCCGCGTCTGCGGCGCGACCTTCTCGTCTTCCTCCGGCAGGCGCAGGCCGACGACATTGACGCGGCCGCCGCTGATGCTGCGCGCCACCAGCACGATCTCGTCGAGCGCAAGCTCGGCGCCTTCCTTCGGCGCGCGGTCGAGATTGACGTCGAAATAATCCGCCAGCGTCAGCTTGGCCTGGTGCTCGTCGACCTTGACGCCGTAGATCTCGGCGAGCTCACTGAGCGTATGCTCGCCGGACACCATGAAGTCGCCGAGCAGATGCGGATCGGGCGCTGACGACGGCGCCATGTCGACGAAGAAGCGATCGAGCGCCTCGGCGCGCTCCGGCGGCGCCAGCAAATAGATGTAGTCACCGGGCGCGACCGGATCGGCCTCGACAGGCGTCAGGATCCGCTCGTCGCGGATCACCAACGTCGGCTTCGACCAGGACGGGATCAGCCCGCGGCGGAAATACAGGCTCTTTGGCCGCACCGGATAACCGACCAGCTGCTGCTCGAGCTGGCCGGGCAGGTCCAGTTCGACGCGGCGCGGGCCGCGTTCGGCGCGCGGCAGCGCGACGTGCAGCCGCCGCGCCGCCGGCGCCAGCGTCCAGCCCTGCAGCAGCAGCGAGATGATGACGACGACGAAGGCGACGTCGAAATAGAGATACGCCTTCGACAGGCCGACCAGCATCGGGATCGAGGCCAGGAAGATCGCGACCGCGCCGCGCAAGCCGGTCCAGGCGATGAAGACCTTCTCCCGCCAGTTGAACTTGAACGGCGCAAGGCAGATCAGCACCGCCAGCGGCCGCGCCACCAGCATCAGCGCGAACGCCACCAGCACCGCGCCGCCGGCGCTGGAGAGCAGACGATGCGGCGACACCAGGAGGCCGAGCAGCACGAACATCACGATCTGCGCCAGCCAGGTCGCGGCGTCGAGGAAGGTCACCACTGAATTGTGCGCGCGGGTCGGCCGGTTGCCGATGATGATACCGGCGAGATAGACCGCGAGGAATCCCGAGGCATGCACGATCTGCGAGCCGCCGAAGATCACCAGCGCCGCGGTCGTGACGAACGGCGCATGCAGGCCCTGCGGCAGCGCGACGCGATTCAGCGCGATCACCACCAGCCTGCCGCCGATCACGCCGATGATGGCGCCGAGCACGGCTTCCTGGATGAACTCCATCGCGATGTGCGCGGCCGAGCTCTGGCCGATCGAGATGAACTCGACCAGCATCAGAGTGAGGAAGATCGCGAACGGGTCGTTGGTGCCGGATTCCGCCTCCAGCGTCGCGCCGACGCGCGGGCGCAGGCGCAGGCCCTGGGTGTGCACCAGCAGGAACACCGCCGCAGCGTCGGTCGAGGCCACGACGGCACCGACCAGCAATGACTCGGTCCAGTTGAGGTCGAGCACATAGCGGGCGACCGGCGCCGTGATCAGCGCGGTCAGCAGCACGCCGGCGGTCGCCAGCATCATCGAGGGCGCCAGCACCGTGCGGATACTGGCAAACCGCGTCTTCAATCCGCCGTCGAACAGGATCAGCGCCAGCGCCACCGAGCCGACCAGATAGGTGGTGCGGACGTCGTCGAACTGCAGCCGGCCCGGGCCGGAATCGCCCGCCAGCATGCCGACCAGCAAGAACACCAGCAGCAAGGGGGCGCCGAACCGCAGCGCAAGCAGGCTGGACAGGATGCCGGCCATCACCAGCACCGCACCGAGCAGGATCGCTATACTGACGGAGTCGAGGGATGCCATGCGCCTTTGGAGGTCTCAAGGACTTGGGAGGTCTCAAATACTTGCAATTGCATCCTTATCGTCGCCACACTGGGACGCCAACCGATTTCTGTCCTAAGCGGCAATGTGCCCGGTCCCCTGAGCCCCAAGAGCCTTTTCCGTTCCGATAAAATCGGAACGGGGCTCTCGATTCTTGTTTTGACGCGTTTTCTTCACGCGAACCGGTGACCACTTCGCTCGAAAACGCTCTAACTCGCCCCGACACTGTGGTGTATCGATGGTCGCGCGCGCGCCTTTGTGGGAATCTCCCTGCATCTTCGAATCACATTTGCCTGACCCGCGCTTCAAGTTGAGACTTTGCCGATGGACATGAGCTGGAAGGACGTCCTGGAATCGATCCAAATAGCAGCGCGCTCGGTCGGCGCCGAGATCGCCTCGCCCTGGTTCTATCTGCAGTTCGGCATCATCCTCGCCGCCGCGGGCCTCGCCTACGCCGCCGATACCGCCATTCATGCGCGGGTCAACCTGTCGTCGCTGGCGAGCCGCTGGCCGCTGCCGCTCCGGCACTTTGCCCGCGTAATGGTATCGAGCGCCTCCACCGCCGTGTTCGCGATCCTGATGGTGATCTCGCGCATCGTGATGTGGCACGCGACCTGGCCGAGCCGCAGCTATCTGATCGCGGTCTCCGCCAAGCTGGCGCTGGCCTGGCTCGTGATCCGCCTCGTGACCTCGGTGATCGACAACGCCTTCATCGTCAAACTGGTCTCGGTCGCGGCCTGGCTGGTCGCCGCCCTCAGCATCATCGGCCAGCTCGACTGGGCGGCCGATACACTGGATTCGTTCGCGGTGGTCGTAGGCGGTCTGCGGCTGAGCCCGCTGCTGCTGATCAAGGCCGGCGCGGTGCTGATCCTGGCGCTGTGGCTGAGCAATATCGCCAGCAATTTCATCGACGGCCAGATCACCCGCTCGACCGACCTGACCCCGTCGATCCAGGTGCTGCTGGTCAAGATCATTCGCATCGGCCTGATGGTGGTCGCGGTCGCCATTGCCTTGAGCGCCGTCGGGATCAACCTGTCGGCGCTGGCGGTGCTGTCCGGCGCCGTCGGTGTCGGCATCGGTTTCGGCCTGCAGAAGATCGTCGCCAACTTCATCTCGGGCATCATCCTGCTGGTCGACAAGTCGGTGAAGCCGGGCGACCTCGTCACCATCGGCGACAGCCAGGGCCGCATCAGCGCGATGAAGACCCGTTACATCTCGGTCGCCGCCGGTGACGGCCGCGAATTCCTGATCCCGAACGAGGACCTGGTGACGCAGAAGGTCACCAACTGGACCTACACCGACAAGAATACGCTGGTGAAGATCGCCTTCGCCGCCAATTACGACGCCGATCCGAGGCTGGTCTGCAAGCTCGCGATCAATACCGCCACGGCCCACGCCCGTGCGCTCAAGGGCAAGCCGCCGAACTGCATCCTGACCGAATTCGCCGAGCTCGGCATGAAGTTCTCACTGACCTTCTGGATCGCCGATCCCGACGGCATGGACGGTGTGAAGAGCGACGTCATGCTGGCGCTATGGGATGCCTTCAAGCAGGACGGCATCAAGGTGCCCTACCCGGTGCGGGAACTCCGGATCCGCGGCGGCGCGCTGCCGGTCGAGAGCGTGGTCGAGGTCTCCAGCTAGCGCCTCCGTGCGGCTTTTTCGGGCAAGCGGCCGCCGCTGTTCCGGATTTGGCCCGGAAAATCAAGTCGTTTGAGCATTGTCCCCATGCCCAAGCTTGGCTTGCGCCGGGCGCGCCGATCATTAAATTAGGCCCTGAAATCAGCCCCTTGCCCGCAGAAAACATTCCGCCCATGAGCTATATCGACGCCACCGACACCTCGCTTCGCAAGACCGGCCAGATCAAGCTGCACGGACCGAGCGGCTTTGCCGGCATGCGCAAGGCCGGCGCCCTGGTGTCGAAATGCCTCGATGCGCTCACCGACATCGTCAAGCCAGGCGTCCCGACCTCGGTCATCGACGACTTCGTGCGCAAGTTCGCCTTCGACCACGGCGCCTATCCGGCGACGCTGATGTATCGCGGCTATCGCTACTCGACCTGCACCTCGATCAATCACGTGGTCTGCCACGGCATGCCGGGCGACCGCCCGCTGAAGGAAGGCGACATCGTCAATGTCGACGTCACCTTCATCGTCGACGGCTGGTACGGCGATTCCAGCCGCATGTATGCGATCGGCGCCATCGCGCGGAAGGCCGAGCGGCTGATCGAGGTGACCTATGAGGCGATGATGCGCGGCATTGCCGCGGTCAAGCCGGGCGCCACCACCGGCGATATCGGCCACGCCATCCAGAGCTTCGTCGAACCGCAGGGCATGAGTGTGGTGCGCGACTTCTGCGGCCACGGCCTCGGCCGCCTGTTCCACGACGAGCCGAACATCATCCATATCGGCCGACCCGGCGAAGGCGCGCCGCTGAAGCCCGGCATGTTCTTCACCATCGAGCCGATGATCAATCTCGGCAAGCCGCATGTGAAGATCCTGTCCGACGGCTGGACCGCGGTGACCCGCGACCGCTCGCTGTCGGCACAGTTCGAGCACTCGGTCGGCGTCACCGCCGACGGCGTCGAGATCTTCACGCTGTCCGAGCGCCACGGCGAGAAGCCGTGGGTAACGGTCTGATACTTATTTGACCTCTCCCGCTTGCGGGGGAGGTCGGATCGCATCGGCAGATGCGATCCGGGTGGGGGCTCTCTCCCCACAGAGAATCTCGCTCGTGGCAACACCCCCACCCCGGCCCTCCCCCGCAAGCGAGAGAGGGAGCGCAGTTCCGATGCCGTTGCTACTCCGTCTGACTTCATCACGCTCTATCAGTAGTCGCTCCGCGTGCGTTCGACGATCTCCTCGGGCGTATGGTTCTCGCCGATCGACATCGCGCAGATCCGCGACAGATGCAGATAGGACAGTCCAGTCTCCTCCGCCCAGGCGTTGAACTGCGCCTGCACCTTGGCAAGGTCGCGCTTCGACTTGACCTCCTCGGCAATGTCGAGCCCGGCGTCGCGCAGGCAGGCGACGACGTCGCGCGAGGTGACGAAACCGTCCCAACCGAGGAAGCGCAGCAGCATCTGTCCGGTGTTGCCGCCGAGCCGGCTGCCGCGCTTGGTCAGCAGATCGAGCAGCCCGATCTCGTCCGATGACGGCCAGGCGCTCAGGAATTTGCCGAAGCTGCCATGCTCGCGCGCGATCTCCTGCACAAAGCGGCCATTGTCGCGCACCGACATGATCTTGGCGCCGTTGCGCACGATCCTGGTGTCGCTGACGAGCTTCTCCCAGAATTCATCGGGCTTGAAGGCGAGCTTGGCTGGCTCGAAGCCGAGGAAAGCCGCTTCGAAGCCCTCCCATTTCGCGTCGATCACGCTCCAGGCAAAGCCCGCGCAGAACACGCGTCTGGTCATCTCGGCCAGCACGCGGTCGTCGCCGAGCTTTGCCAGCGCCTTGGCGCCCGCCGGCGGCCGCAGCAGTTTCTCGAGCGCCTTCGGCCCGCCCTTGCGCTTCTCGGCGCGCGAGCGGATCACCTTGAACGATGTCACGCCGCCCTCCCCCTTTTCGATCCTGAACGTTGCAGGTAACGGTAGTTCGCCCGTCGCATCGTGGCAAACCGGGAAGTTGCATCGGCCCTTGCAAAACGCGGCAGGCACGGCATGGTTGTGGCCGATGCCCGCCAAACCCGATGCCAGCAACGACGACACCGACGAGACGCCGCATTATCACGGCCATCGCGAACGGCTGCGCGAGCGCTTCTACGCCGCCGGGCCGGATGCGCTGACCGACTATGAGCTGCTGGAGATGGCGCTGTTCGCCGCGATCCCGCGCCGCGACACCAAACCCTTGGCCAAGGCGCTGTTGAAGAAGTTCGGCTCCTTCGCCGAGGTCGTGCATGCACCGGTGGCGCGGCTGCGCGAGGTCGAGGGTGTCAAGGATGCCTCGATCAACCAGCTCAAGCTGCTCGCCGCGGCAGCGGGGCGGATCGCCAAGGGCGAGATCAAGCGCAGCGTCGCGCTGTCGTCGTGGAACGACGTCATCGACTACTGCCGCACCGGCATGGCGTTCGCCGACAAGGAGCAGTTCCGCCTGCTGTTCCTCGACAAGCGCAACCAGCTGATCGCCGACGAGGTGCAGCAGACCGGCACCGTCGATCACACCCCGGTCTATCCCCGCGAGGTGATCAAGCGCGCGCTGGAATTGTCCGCGACCGCGCTGATCCTGGTGCACAATCACCCCTCCGGCGACCCGACCCCGTCGCAGGCCGATATCCAGATGACCAAGGCGATCGTCGACATCGCCAAGCCACTCGGCATCGCCGTGCATGATCACATCATCGTCGGCAAAAACGGGCATACCAGCTTGAAGGGCATGAAATTGATGTAGTCTCGCTGCGTTGAGATGCGTCCCACCACCGCCGGTCCCTGCCCACATCGAGGCGCCTCCACGGAGATGTTCATGTCGAATGGTCCGAGCGCAATTCTCTCTTTTGACGAGATCGACGCGATTGCGCGTGACGCCGTTGCAGAAGGACAGGCGGACCGCAAGCAGGCTGCATCGCAGAAGATCCAACCCCTACGAAAGGCCCAGCGCCACCAGCCTGAGGCCGCGATGGCGTTGTTATGGATTGTCGACGAACGAAGCCTCGCAAGGGAAGAGGCGGCAGACGTTCTTTCAGAGATCGCAGACGCCCACGATGACGACATAGCCATCCTCTCGAGGCTCGGCCTGTGCCTCGAAGCCGTCCGCGACATCGACGATCTGAATGCGCCGCCGCCGGAACACCCGGTATTTCAGACGATGGTCGCAAAGCTGGGCCGCTTGGCCAGGCGCTACGAGGGGCAGCCGGAACAGGAGCACGTCCTGCGCGGGCTCGCCACGTCGGCGCGAATGATGGCGCGCCAGCACGATGCGATCGCCGAAGACAGTCTTCGGAGACTGATCGGAATCGATCCGCAAAGGAGCGCATATCATTACAATTTGGGGCTGTTCTACAAGACGCGCGGCAGGTTCGCGGAAGGCGTGGCGGCAAACCGCGCCGCGGCAAGCCTGTCACAGGAGGCTGTCGACAGCACCGAATGGAACCTCGGCATCTGCGCCACCGGCGCAAGCGACGCCGCGACCGCGTTGAGCGTGTGGAAACGCATGGAGCAGAAAATCGAGCATGGGCGCTTTGGGTTGCCGGAGGGTGGATATCCGGCTTGCAAGGTGAGGCTTGCGGAGCGTCCCCTTGCTGAGCGGACGGCAGATCGTGATGACCCAGGCGAGGAGGAAACCGTCTGGATCGAACGATTGAGTCCGTGCCATGGCATCATCCGCAGCGTGCTGTACCGCGATCTCGGCGTCGATTATGGCGACGTCATCCTCATGGACGGCGCCCCGATTACGCATCACACCTATGGCGAGCAGCAGATACCGGTCTTCCCGCATCTGGCAACGCTGCTGCGCCGGAATTACCGGTTCTTCGCTTTCGCAGGCACGCAGGAGACAGCACGGCAATTGGCCGACATCAGCGAAGAGTTGGACGGGGACGCCGTGATCTATTCACACTCGGAGAGCTTCAAGATCATGTGCGCAAATTGCTGGCGCAACCCCGATATCGATCACGCTGAGCGCGAGACAATGGAAAAGCACGTCGTCGCCGGCCGCATTGCCGCGGCTCCCGACATCGCGCCTGCGCAGCTTCTGGACATGATCGACAAGGCGATCGCAGAACGCGGAAGCTGCCAGCTTTATGCACCCGATCTTTGCGCCGCAGCGGGACAATCGGCGCGCGAGCGGATCGACCGACGGCGGTTTGCACTGCTGACGGGCAACTAGTGCGATGGTCTTGGCAAGAATGGGCATGCGGGTTTGACGGGGATGCGGTTGCTGTAAGCCGCGCCGTCGTCCTGGCGAAAGCCAGGACCCATTACCACAGGACTGCGTTGTGAAGTGAGCTGCGGCCCCGCGGCACGCAACAATCGAGATTTGGGGTAATGGGTCCTGGCTTTCGCAAGGACGACAGTGAATGTGTGGCATCGCCTACATCCTCATCGTCGTCCCGGCGAAGGCCGGGACCCATACTCCGCAGCTTGTGTTGCTGAAGCGGCTCGTCGTTCCAGCGTCGCACAACAAGCTGCTGTTGTGGTTATGGGTCCCGGCCTGCGCCGGGACGACGGCGAGTATGTGGCATGGCCTGTGAATCAAATATCCGCGACGCCGTGACCACGCTCGGCCTGCCCGGACGTCACACGAACCACGCGTAACCGCCGCTAAACTAGCCAATGCAACGTTTTCCGCGCGGCGGCGTTTGTTGCTGGTTGATTTGTCAGTTCCAGGCTTGGGGGACACGATGTCCGATTTTGTGATCGAGGAAGGGCTGCCCTATCCGCTCGGCGCCCATTGGAGCGGCCATGGCACCAACTTCGCGGTGTTTTCCGCCAACGCCACCAAGGTCGAGGTCTGCCTGTTCGACGGCGAGCGCGAGATGCATCGCTTCGAGCTGCCCGAATATACCGACCAAGTGTTTCACGGCTTCATGAACGGCGTACAGCCCGGCACGTTCTACGGCTATCGCGTGTACGGCCCCTACCAGCCCGAGGGCGGCCACCGATTCAATCCGAACAAGCTGCTGCTCGACCCCTATGCCTGTGCCCATGCCGGCA
Organism: Bradyrhizobium sp. B097; assembly: GCF_038957035.1. Taxonomy (NCBI): domain Bacteria; kingdom Pseudomonadati; phylum Pseudomonadota; class Alphaproteobacteria; order Hyphomicrobiales; family Nitrobacteraceae; genus Bradyrhizobium; species Bradyrhizobium sp. B097. The sequence goes on along the minus strand of NZ_CP152412.1, from coordinate 733,622 downwards.
GCCTGATCTGGAATCCGGCGGTGTTCGGCTACAAGATGGAAACCGGCGATGATCTCACCTTCGATGACCGCGACAGCGCGCCGTTCATGCCGAAATGCGTGGTGGTCGATCCCGGCTTCGACTGGGTCCAGGAGGCGCAGCGGCAGGACGTGCACTGGGATGAGACCATCGTCTACGAGACCCACGTCAAGGGCTTTACCAGGCAGCACCCTGGCATCGACGAACACCTGCGCGGCACCTATGCCGGCTTCGGCGCGAACGCCGCGATCGATCATCTGAAGACGCTCGGCATCACTTCGGTCGAATTGCTGCCGGTGCATTCCTTCATCAACGACAGCAATCTGCTGGACAAGCACCTCACCAATTACTGGGGCTACAACACGATCGGCTTCTTCGCGCCGGATCCGCGCTATGCCGCCGACGTGCCGAACAGCCTTCGCGAATTCAAGGAGATGGTGTCGCGGCTGCATGGCGCCGGGCTCGAAGTCATTCTGGATGTCGTCTACAACCACACCGCCGAAGGCAATGAACACGGCCCGACGCTGTCGTTCAAGGGCATCGACAATGCGAGCTATTACCGGCTGCTGCCCGACAAGCGGCGCTACTACATCAACGATACCGGCACCGGCAACACGGTGAACCTGTCGCATCCCCGCGTGATCCAGATGGTGATGGACAGCCTGCGCTACTGGGCCGGCCACATGCATGTCGATGGCTTCCGCTTCGATCTCGGCACCATCCTGGCGCGCGAGGTCTACGGCTTCGACGAGCAGTCCGGCTTCCTGAAGGCGATGAATCAGGACCCGCTGCTCGCCACCGTCAAGCTGATCGCGGAGCCCTGGGACTGCGGCCCCGGCGGCTACCAGGTCGGCGGATTTCCCGCCGGCTGGGCGGAGTGGAACGACAAGTACCGCAACACCGTGCGCGACTTCTGGCGCGGCGAGGCCGCACCCGGCGCGCTCGCGCCGCGGCTGCTCGGCTCGCACGACGTCTTCAACCGCGAGGGCCGTCGCACCTGGGCCAGCGTCAACTTCATCACCGCGCATGACGGGTTCACGCTGAATGACTGGGCGAGCTACAACAGCAAGCACAATGAGGCGAACGGCGAGCACAACAACGACGGCTCGTCCGACAACCATTCCTGGAATTGCGGCGCCGAGGGCCCGACCGACGATCCCGATATCCGCACTTTGCGCGAACGCCAGAAGCGCAACATGCTGGCGACGCTATTGGCCTCACAGGGCACGCCGATGCTGCTCGGCGGCGACGAGTTCGGCCGCACCCAGCGCGGCAACAACAACGCCTATTGCCAGGACAACGACATCTCCTGGTTCGACTGGAATTTTTCCGACGACGCCGAGAAGCAGCTCGCCTTCACCAGGCGGATGATCAAGCTGCGGCGCGACTATCCGATCCTGCGCCGCAGCCGCTTCCTTTCCGGCGATCGCGATCAACAGCTCGAGATCCGCGACGTGGTCTGGATCAGCACCTCAGGCGTGGAGATGGCGCAGGCCGACTGGACCACCGGCTGGATCAAATGTTTCGGTGTCGTGCTCGACGGCCGCGCCCGCAAGACCGCCATCGCCCGCGCGGGTGAAGACGACACCGTGCTTGTGATCCTCAACAGCTACGAGGGCGAGGTCGACTTCAAGCTGCCGCCGACGTCAGCGGGACCACGGTGGTCGCTGCTGCTCGATACGAACGCGCCGGAGCAACCGGCGGGCGCGCAGTTTGCGTTCGGCGGCACCTACAAGACGGCCGGACGCTCGTTCGTGCTGCTCACGGCCGGCGAAGTGAAATAGCTCCGTAGCCCGGATGGAGCGCAGCGAAATCCGGGACTGGACCATCCGCGGTTGGAGCAACCCCGGATTACGCTACGCTCCATCCGGGCTACAAGTCCGCCTTCTCTTTCCTCCTGAAAGAGGGAAGGAAAGGTTGAAGCCGTCCACCTCCACTCAGACTGTGCAGGCCTGAACGATCTTCGGCAGATAGCCCTGGCAGAAATCCAGATAGGTTCGCACGATGGTCGATTGGTGACGATGCGGCGGATAGAGCAGGTTGAGCGACCACTCCGGCAACAGATGTTGCGGCAGCAACCGGATCAGGCGTTTCTCGCGGATCGCCGCCGCTGCCAGGAAGGGCGGCAACTCCGTGACCACGTCGCCGCGCAGCGCGCGGGTGCACAGATGATGATAGTCGTTGGTGGACAGCACGGCATTGGGCTCGACGACATGCCCACCCAGCTCCCATCGCACCTGGGTATCGATCCGCGATGCCCATACCCCGCACGGCAGGTGACGTAACGCGTCCGGATGTTTCGGCAGCTCGAAGCGCTTGATCAGCCGCGGACTGGCCACGAGAACGTTGCGGAACGACAGCACGCGGCGCGCCACCATCGCCTCGTGAACGATCGCGCCGACCCGAAGCGCGACATCGATGCCGTCCTCGACCAGGTCGACGCGACGCTCGGTCGAGTAAAGATGAACCTGGATGTCCGGATAGCGCTGCTGGAAAGCGGCCAGCAGCTCCCACCACGGCTCAAATGTCTGCGGCAACGACAGCCGCAATCGTCCCTTCAACTGCATCTGGTCGTTGACGACCACCTGCTCGGCTTCCAGCAGCTGCTCGATGCCCTGGACGGCGCGCTCGTGCAGCCGCGCTCCGGCATCCGTCAGCTTCGCGCCGCGCGCCGATCGCTCCAGCAACTGCACCTTGAGCTGCCGTTCGAGGTCCCTGATACGGCGGCTCAGTGTCGGCAGCGGAATGTCGAGCCGAGCGGCTCCCGCCGAGAGGCTGCCGGCCTGAACGACCGCGACGAACATCCTGACCGCGTTGAGATCCATGCGAGCAGCCTATCATATCTGGAAGGCTTGTTGCCAATCCTAGGCATTCATTTTCATATTTGGCCGGCCTACCTCTCCGGCCATGAAGGACCTCACCTCGGGAGAGCCTATGAAAACGAGCATCCTGGCAGCCATGACATTCGCGCTCGCAAGTTCGGCCGCATCGGCACAGACACCGGCGCCACCGCCGCATCCCGTCACCGTCGCGAACTACGCGCGGGCACAAACCGACGTCTATTTCGCCGGCGTGGTCAAAGGCGGCGGCTTCGGAAAATTCCGTCATGGCCGCGAGCTTGCACCACCGGTGCAGCAAGGCATCGTCCGCCCCAACCGCGATACGCTGTACTCGTTTGCGATCTTCGATCTCGATGCCGGACCGGTGACGATCACGCTGCCGGCCGGCGCAAGGCGCTTCATGGCGATGCAGATCGTCAATGAGGACCAATACACCACGGGCGTCTATTACGGCGCGGGCAGCCACATCCTGACGCGCGAGACGATCGGCACGCGCTATGCCATTGCGGTGGTCCGCTTCCTGGTCGATTTCTCCGACAGCGACGAGATCCGGCAGGTTCACGCCTTGCAGGACGCGATTGCATCGAAGCAGGAACGCGCCGGCACGTTCGATATTCCGAACTGGGATGAAGCCAGCCTCAACAAGGTCAAGGCAGCGCTGCTGCAGCTCGGCACCACGGTCTCCGATACGGGGCGCATGTTCGGCGCCGACGCGCAGCAGGTCGACCCAGTGAAGCACCTGATCGGCAGCGCCATGCTGTGGGGCGGCAATCCCGAGAAGGATGCGCTTTATCTCCCGATCACGCCGGCGCGCAACGACGGCAGCACGGTCCACACGCTGACGGTGAAGAATGTTCCGGTCGATGGTTTCTGGTCGCTCACGGTCTACAACAGTGACGGCTATTTGCAGCCGAACCCGACCAACAGCTACGTGGTGAACAGCGTGACCGCCAGGAAGGCCGCCGATGGCGCGGTCACCATCCAGTTCGGCGGCTGCGATGGCAAGATCGCCAACTGCCTGCCGATCACGCAGGGGTGGAATTACACGGTGCGGCTGTTTCAACCGCGCTCCGACGTTCTGAATGGCAGCTGGAAATTTCCCGAGGCGCGGCCGGCGGATTGAGCCGCGTCCGATGTAATGATCCCTCCAAAGGTCCCCTCCCCGCGACCTCGTCGGCCAATTGACATTCGCCGTCGGGGTGCCAGACTTCGCGGAAAATTAGGGGTGGAGACCTCTGGATGGCCAATCTTTCGGCCTCGAATCACGTCGCCCGTGTTTTATCGGCGGCCAATCAGGTGGCCAGCGTCGACACCGAGGCGCGGATTGCCGCGTCCTGGCGGCGCTGCGTGGTCAATCACAACCTCGATCCAGCCCGGCGCGGGCCGCCGCAGACCCTGACCGAAGCCGAGGTCCGGCACATCGCCGAACCGATGGAGGATTTGATCCAGGTCGCGGTCCCGGAACTCGAGGATCTCGCCCGCTTGCTCCACGACTCCGGCTATTGCGTCAACCTCGCCGATCCCAACGCGACGATGCTGGTGAGCCGGCTGCCCGGGGGCGATTACGCACGGATGTTCCTGGAATGGAAGATCTACACCGGCTCGAACTTCGCCGAGACTTTTGAGGGCACCAACGGGCTCGGCACCGCGCTCGCCGAGCAGCGGCCGATCATCGTGCATGGCGACGAGCATTTCCGCGAGCAGTGGCACATGTTCACCTGCGCGGTGTCGCCGCTGTTCGATCATGCCGGCCGGCTCGCCGGCGCCGTCAACATCTCATCGTGCCGCAGCGATCTTGGCCGCAGCGCGCATGAACTGGCGCTCGCCGTCACCGCGGAAGCGACGCGGCGGATCGAGCAGTCGTTCTTTCGCCGGCGCTACCGTGCCTCATGGATCGCGACGCTCCCAGGCGACGGGCATGGCATGCTCGCCTATGACGACGACCGCCGCGTGGTCGGCGCCTGCCGCACCGCGCGCGGCGAGTTCGGCCTGACGGACGCGATGATCGATGACGGCATCGACCTGTCGCGCCTGATTCAACTGGACGATCGCGCGGCGCGTTCCGCGGACGAGCCGGTCACGCTGCGCCGGGCCGACGGCACGCCATGGGGGCGCGGCCGCGTGGCGCCACCGGCGCGCGCGCGTGTCTCCCGCCCGCTGCCGGCACCGTCGCGCGAAGCGCCGGCCGGACAGTTTTCAGGCCTGCAGCGGCTCGCGGGCCGCGATCCCGCTCTGATCAAGGGCGTGAAGCGGCTGATGACGGTCGGCAATCTCGATCTGCCGATCCTGCTGCGGGGCGAGACCGGCGCCGGCAAGGACGTGTTCGCGCGCGCGATCCACGCGGCCAGCAATCGCTCCGGCCGCAACTATGTCGCGCTGAACTGCGCGGCGATGCCGGAGAGCCTGATCGACGCCGAGCTGTTCGGCTACGAGGCCGGCGCCTTCACCGGCGCGCGGCGCGAGGGATCGAAGGGGCTGATCGTGCAGGCCAGCGGCGGCACGCTATTCCTCGACGAGATCGGCGACATGCCGCTTTCGCTGCAAACGCGGCTGCTCCGCGTGCTTGAGAATCGCGAGGTCTGGCCGCTCGGTGCGCTGAAGCCGGTCGCCGTCGACATCCGCCTGATCAGCGCCACCCATCGCGACCTGGCGCGGATGGCGGAGGATGGCAGCTTCCGCTCCGACCTGTACTATCGGCTGCGCGGCATGGAGATCCGGCTGCCCGCCTTGCGCGAACGCGCCGATCGCAGGGACATCATCGCGCAGATCGCCGACGAGGAAGCGCCGCAATGCCGCATCGCGCCGGATGCCTGGATGCAGCTGATGGCCTATCCGTTCCCCGGCAACATGCGCCAGCTCCGTCACGTGTTGCGGCTCGCAGGCGCCACCGCCGAGGGCGGCGTCATCACCGAGGCCGACCTCGATTTGCCACCGTTCGGCACGCGCCATGTGGAAGCCGATCACGCAGCGAGCGAGCGCGCCGCGATCGTCGAAGCATTGCGCGCCAATGACGGAAGAGTGACGGACGCTGCCAAGGTGCTGGGGCTCAGCCGCGCGACGTTGTACCGGAAGATCAAGGCGTTAGGGATCGAGCTGGACAGCTAGACCAGAACAGCACCTCCTGTTCCGGCCGCGCGGGAACGGTGCTATCCTACACCTTTCATTCAACGCCACGGAGCGGGTCCCATGACACGGTTTCCCCTCGCTGTGGTCGTTGGCCTCATTGCCGCGACCATTTCGCAACCTGCTGCTTCGGATTCTACTGAACAACGATTGGGCAAAGTCCATTTTGCGACATCCTGCAAACCGGAAGCGCAGGAACTGTTCGACCGCGGCATGCTGTATCAGCATTCGTTCTGGTACAGCGCATCGCGGCGCACCTTCGAGGAAGTCCTCGAGGCCGACCCGCAATGCGCCATCGCCTATTGGGGGATCGCGCTCAGCTATCTCTACAATCCGCACGGCCCGCCGCCGCCGGAGAACCTCCCGCTCGGCCTCGAAGCCGTGAAGAAGGGCCAGGCGCTGGGTGCGAACACTCCGCGCGAGCGCGAATACATCGATGCGATCGCCGCGATGTATGTCGACTACGACAAGGTCGATCACCGCACCCGCGTGCAGCGATTCCTCGCGGCTGAAGAGCAGGTCGCGACGCACTATGCCGACGATGACGAGGCGCAGATCGCCTATGCGATCACGCTGAACGTCGCAGCGTCCCCGAGCGACAAGACCTACGCCAACCAGCTCAAGGGCGCGGCGCTGCTCGAGCCGATCTTCAAGCGGCAGCCCGAGCATCCGGGCATCGCCCACTATCTGATCCATCTCTACGATTACCCGGCGCTCGCGGAGAAGGGCCTCCCCGCCGCGATGCGCTATGCCAAGATCGCCGAACGCGCGCCGCATGCCCAGCACATGCCGTCGCACATCTTCACGCGCGTCGGCTACTGGAAGGAATCGATCGCCTCGAACAAGGAATCCGCGCGCATCGCCAAGGAAGATGGCGAACAGCAGGATCAGGCGCACGCGATGGACTACCTGGTCTACGCATATCTGCAGCTGGGCCAGGACAAGGAGGCGCACGCGGTGGTCGACGAGCTCGGCAAGCTCGCGTTCAAACAGGATCGGTTCGCCGGGCCTTACGCAGTCGCGGCAAGCCAGGCCCGCTATGTGTTCGAGCGCGGCGACTGGAAGGAAGCTGCTGCGCTTCAGGTCCGTCCGACCAAGTACGCCTACGCGGATGCCATCACCTATTTTGCGCGGGCGGTCGGCGCCGCGCGCTCCGGTGACCCGGCTGCCGCCAAGGCCGATATCGCCAAGCTCGCCGAGCTGCGCGACAAGTTGAAGGACGCGAAGGACGCCTACTGGTCCAACATCGTCGACATCCAGCAGCAGATCGCGAGCGCCTGGGTGCTATATGCCGAAGGCAAATTCGACCAGGCGCTCGGCGCGATGAATGCCGCCGCGGAGGCGGAAGACAAGACCGAGAAGCATCCCGTCACCCCGGGACCGCTGGCGCCGGCGCGCGAGCTCTACGCCGCCATGCTGCTCGATCGCGGCAAGGCCGCCGACGCGCTCGCCGCCTACGAGGCCGTGCTCAAGAAGGAGCCCAATCGGCTAGCGGCCTATCTCGGGATGATCAAGAGCGCCAAGGCGTCCGGTGATCAGGCCAAGACCCGGGAATGCGCTGATCAGATCGCCCGGCTTACTGCGGATGCGGATCTGTCGAGGCCGGAGCTGATCGAATTGCGCCAGACAACCGGAAGCAAGCTGTGATGCGGCTCACGACATCGCGCAACGGGGGAGCGGCGCTGCTCGGCGCCGTTGCGCTCTGTCTTTGCCACGTGCCGCGGCTCGGTGCGATGGAGATCCTCGGCCAGGCCGGCGTGCTCGGCGAATGGGAGCTGACCGGGCATCTCACCGAAAGCGGACCGGACACGCGCAAGCAGTTCTCCGGACCGCTGAAGATGAAGCATGTCGGAATTTGCGTCCAGGATGGACCCGAGGAACGCGCCGGCGAGATCCGGCTGCAATTCACGGGTGCGGATTCGCAGGTAACGGCCGAACTGGTGCTGGACGGCGCGCCCTGCACCTACAGCGCCCGCAAGACGCACAATTACGAGGGCACGCTATCCTGCGAGGGCCGCGCGCCCGTTCCGCTGCTGGTGTGGCTCAAATAGAAACTGCCATCAGGCTGCCGGCCGCGAGCGGCGCAGCCATTCGTTCAGATCGATGCGGCCGAGGCGCGCCTCGCCCAATGGCACCAGCGAGTGCTCCTCGACCCGGCCGCCCCAGTACAAGGCGTCGGGGTCCTTCACCACCTGACGCGGGTCGCCTTTTGCCTTCAGGTAGCGGGCCACGATCTCGTTGAACGGCGCGCGGTCGGGACCGGCGATCTCGACGATGCCGTTGCGCGGCGGCTCGAGCGCCACATCGGCCACAAGGGCGGACACATCCTCCGCCGCGATCGGCTGGAACAGACCGGGCGAGAGCCTGATGGTGTTTCCAACTGCACCCGCATCGGCGATGGCTCCGACGAATTCCATGAACTGCGTCGCGCGGATGATGGTGTAGGGGATGCCGGACGCCTCGATCAATTTCTCCTGGGCGACCTTGGCGCGGAAGTATCCGTTCTCGGGCGTGCGGTCGGTTCCGACGATCGAGAGCGCGACATGGTGCTTAACGCCGGCCGGCGCCTCCGCCGCCAGAAGGTTGCGCCCGGAAGTCTCGAAGAACGCCATCACCGCCTTGTCCTCGAATGATGGCGAGTTGGCCAGGTCGATCACGACGGCCGCGCCGGCCAGTGCCTCCTTCAACCCCTCGCCGGTGATGGTGTTGACGCCGCTCTTGGGCGAAGCGGCGACAACGTCGTGGCCGCGTTGACGCAGAATGGCAACGGTCCTGGAGCCGATCAGTCCGGTGCCGCCGATCACAACGATCTTCATGATTTGGTCTCCCTTGTCGATGACCAGAGATTTGGCGATCTCGGGACGCGCTTGTGGTTCAAGCTTGCTGGCGGCAAGCACGATGGGCGCAGCGATTGATCGACATATCGACGAACGTTGCGGGCTCGCAAAGCGAGATCGCGCAGACATCCGGCTGACGAGGAGAGTTGAAGAACTCGCGCCGCCGTATCGATCGCTCCTGCATACGCGACGGCAGTTATATCATGCCGCTCGCGTTGATGGCGCGTTCGTCAAAATTGATCAGGATTGGTCAGCAGTGCTGATTGACTCGGAGAGGCGTGCCGCCCGTCGCCGCTTCAGGAAAACTCGTTCCAGCTGACGCGCCGCGCATCGATGTCGCCAAGCACGACCGGATCATGGATGTTGCGCACGCTCTGGAAGCCAGAGCGCAGATAGATCAGCGGATCGACCGTGGTCACGGCGCGGACATGCTGGACTTCGCCGATGAAGATCGAATGGGTCTTGGTCTCGAGCTCCTGCGCCAAGACGCAATCAAACGCCGCGACGGCATCCTCCAGCACCGGGGCGCCGGTCGCGCCGGTGGTCCAGCGGCCGAAGCCAAAGCGGTCGTCGCCGTTGACGCCCTTCTGGCCGGAGAAGGTCAGCGCCAGCAGCGCGTGGTCCTCGTTCAGGAAGTTGATGACGAAATGCCGCTCGGCGCGGATGCGCTCATGCGCGCTGGCATTACGGTTAACGCAGACCAGCACCGAGGGCGGATTGTCCGACAGCGAGCAGGCCGAGGTCACCGTCAGGCCGGTGCGCTGTCCCGGCTCGCGGCCGACCGTCACCAGCGCCACCGCGCCCGCGCAATGCCGCATTGCCTGCTTGAAACTCTGTGCGTCGACCGTCATGCCCTGACCCTGAACCGGAATAGTTCCCTCAAAGATATGCGAGACAGGGTGCGAGGCAAGCCCCGCACCCTGCCTATCTGTCATGCAGCCTTCTCGAACTCGGCACCGAGGTGCTTGAGCCGCGGCATCACCTCGTTCTTGAGCAGGTCCAGCGAGTGCCGCCAGGCCTCCGGCTTGTGCTTGTAGTCGAAGCCGAACACGCAGAGCACGCCGAAGCCGCCGACCTCCCGGTAGATCTTCTCGATCTTCTCGGTGACGGTCGCGGGCGAACCGACGATCCAATTCCGGCGTGCGCAATATTCGACGGTGACGTCGCTGTCGGGCACGTCGGGGGCGTGCTTCAGATAGTCCTTGAAGCCGAAATGGCCGAGCAGCGGCAGGAAATACTCGCCCATCATCCGGCCCATCATGTCGCCGGTCGACAGCCTCCACGCCTCCTCATCGGTATCAGCCACGAACACCTCGCGCACCAGCCGCCAATCCTTGCGGCTCGGCTTGCGGCCGGTCTTGGCCGCGCCGGCCTCCACCGAGTCCCAGTGGCTGCCGACATAGGCCGGGTTGAGATTGAGGCTCATCGGGATGAAGCCGCGTTCGCCTGCGAGCTTGAGCGTGTCGGAATTCTTCGACAGGCCGGCGACGCCGATCGGCGGATGCGGGCCCTGTAACGGCTTGATGTGCGGCTTGAGGAAGTCGAACATCGTGTCCGGCTTCGACACCGTCCAATACTTGCCCTTGTGGGTCCAGGGTCCGGGCTCTGACCACATCTTCAGGATGATCTCGAGCGCCTCGCGGGTCATGTCGCGGTTCTGGCCCGACATGCCGTCGACGTTGAACATCGCCCAATCGCTCGGCAGGCCCGAAGCCGCGACGCCGAAATTGAGCCGCCCATTCGAGAGATGGTCGAGCATCGCGACACGGTTCGCGAGCTCCGCCGGGTGATGATACGGCAGCAGGAAGCCGCCGGGCCCGATACGGATGTTCTTGGTCTGCAGCAGCGCCTGCGCGACCAACAGGTCGGGCGACGGATGCGGCTCCCACGGCGCGGTGTGATGCTCGCCGATCCAGGCTTCCTGATAGCCGAGCTCATCGAGCCAGCGCAGCGTCTGCAGGTCCCAGTCGTGGCCCTCCTTCAATCCGCACTCCGGCGGGTGCGAGGGCATGGTGAAGTAGCCAAGCTCCATGTGCGTTTCCTTCCTTCGCTTGTGATTCAGTCATGCAATGCGTCTTGCCGCGCATTCGAAAATGCGTTGAGCAAGCGCTGTGCCAGCGCGGAAATCGCAGGAGAGGAGGAGAAAGGCGGCGTTTTCGGCCAAGTGCAAGCCATGCCCCGGGCCCAGCGAGGCCCTTGCCGTCTCACCGTCGCGAGACGGTGTCGCAACGATGAGACGCGCAACACGCTCAGCAGTTACGGCGAGCTGGGATCGAGCTGGAGCGGCCCGCCGCCAATGGACTGTGCTCCCTCTCCCGCTCGCGGGGGAGGGTTGGGGCGGGGGTATCTCAGCGAGTCACATCGTGGAAAGAGCCCCCACCCGGATCGCATCTGCGATGCGATCCGACCTCCCCCGCAAGCGGGAGAGGTGGAGCAAGATAAAGAGATCAGCCCGCAGCGCGACGTGGCAGCTTGTTGGAATCCGGCTCCGTCGGCGCGGGAAGCTGCATCAGGATGGTCTGGCCCATCGAGGCGATCTCGATGCCTTCCTCCTGGAAGCGCCGCTTCATGCGGCGGTTGAACTCGCGCTGCACTGACCAGCGGCCGCCGTCGGTACAGCGGATCTGGCCGACGATGGTCACGACCGAGCCGTCGACCTTGTCGACGCCCCACAATTCGAGATCGCCGCGGATCAGCGCGCGATACGCCGTCTCCTGGCGCATCCCGGAAACGATGTCCTTCAGCACCTCGCCGGCGCGGTCGGTGTCCTCCTTGTAGGACACGTTGACGCTGACCGCGGCATTGCCGGCGCCGCGGCTGGCATTGGTGATCGTCGTCACCGCGCTGAACGGCACGATATGCACCGAGCCGTCGCCGGCGCGCAGCCGCATGGTGCGGATCGAGACGTTCTCGACCACGCCCGACAGGCCCGACACCGTGACGGTGTCGCCGACCTGCACGGTGTTCTCGAGCAGCAGGAACAGCCCGGTGATCAGATCCTGCACCAGCTTCTGCGAACCGAAGCCGATCGCGATGCCGACGATGCCGGCGCCGGCGAGCAGCGGCGCGACATTGACGCCGATCTCGCTGAGCGCGGTGAGCCCGACCACCGCGACGATGATGCAGAACAGCGCGGTGCGCAGCATCGGCTGGAAGGTGCGCAGGCGCGCGGCGCGGGCGAAATGCCCCTCGCGCGACAGCGTGTCGATCTGCCGGTCCATCAGCGCATTGGCGACTTCCCAGATCACGGCCGCGGCGAGCGCGGCGATGCCGATCGTCACCAGCGCCGAGATCAGCCGAGAGCCGATCTGGCCGCCATAGAACCAGACGATGGCGTCGACGCCCCAGACCTCGAGCAGCGCGACGAAGCCGACCAGAGCGATCACCGCCGTGACCACCTTGCGCAGCAGCGGCAGATAGCGGTTGGCGCGGGTCTCGAGTCCCGGGAAGCGCTGCATCAAATCCGGGCTGATGCGGAAGCCGCGGTCGATCAGGCTCAGCACCACCATGGTGACGAGCCGGGTGACCAGCAGCACCGCGACGGTGCCGACGAAATATTGCAGCAGCAGCGAATAGCCGTTGCGGATGTTCAGCGCCCACACCGCCCACAGCGCGAGATCGAGCGCGATCGCCAGCACATGCCACAGCGAAGCGAGACGATTGCGCGTCCGTGCCGCAAGGCCGGTGCGATCGGCCGGCGCGCGGATGACGTCGGCGACCTGGCGGCGGCATTGCAGGATGATGACGACGATGAAGAGGTGCACCACCAGCATCACAAGCCGGAGCAGCGCGGCGTAGCCGGCGTGGGACAGCCCGAGCAGCAATGCGACATTGGCCAAGCAGATCCCCGAGACCCCGACGGCGACGATGCGCCGCGCCCATATCTCGATATAGGCCGCGGTCTCGGCACGGACGCGGACCAGGCCGAACGGGCCGGCCAGCGCGCGCACCGCACAGATCAGCGCGCGCGAGAAGGCATAGGCGTTGATCACCGCGAGGATCACGAGCCGCGTGGTCGACTGATTGCCGATCTCAGTGCTGAGCAGCGCGGCGGCCACGCTGAGAAACACGACCACCGGCAGCAGCTCGAGCACGAGGCGCCCGAGCACGAAAGGCAGCCGGACCAGCGACTGCCAGGCCCGTGCCAGGCTGAGCCGGCGGCGATGCAGATCGCCCTCCGGCGTGACGTCGGCAACCGACGACGGCGGATCGGCGCTGGCGAGCGCCTGCACCGGCACGCGCGCGGTCTGCGGCAGCCGCGCTTCGAGGAACGCGACCGGCCGCTTGATCAGGCGGAACACCACCCATTCGGCAGCGAGCGCGCAGCCGAGCACCAGCGCCAGCTTCCAGGCGATGTCGATCATGAGGCCATAGGCTGCCGGATCATTGGCGGTGCGCAGGAACCAGTAATAGAACGCCGGGAAATGCGTCAGCGTGCGCGCGACGTCGGCGACCTCGCGCGACATCTCGCCGACCTGCTCCGAGACCATCAGCAGAAGCTGCGCGCCGAGGCTGTCCGCGCTGAGCGGGATCGGCGAATGCTGCTCGGGCGCCGGCTGCGCGGCCGCCTGCGGCGAGGCATTGGCGATGGCGCGCAGCGTGTTGATGATCTCGCCGCGCTTCTTGTCGTCCTGCAGCGTCTCGAGCGCGCGCTTGGCCTGCTCCGGCGTCAATGCGTCGCTGGTACTGGGCTGCGGCGGCGCCGGCTTGGCGGCGGGCTGCGCCAGCGCGGGCGAGACGAACAGGGTGAGGACGAGAAGGATCGCAAAGCGAAGTTTGTGCGACACGAGGGCCTCTTATTAAAATAATTGCGCGACCGCAGATCCCCCGGGAGGACTCTGCTCTCGCGCTCGCGCCATGTCGGATCGCCCCTTTTCGCCTTGATGATGTGTCGGAAGTTTGCTGCTGCGACGACCATCTCTTGGCATTTGCCGCAACACGATCGTCACAGGTGTTGAGCGGCGTTTACGCATGCGACGCGTTCCCGGTCGAACCGATCGATCGGCGCACCACACGCCAGGGCTGAGGTGACAGGATCTTTCGCTTGACGCAGGCCGGCGGTCATGATGTTCTTATTTTGTTCTTATTGTTTCCGATTACGTTTCGAGGTGGCCATGCACGACGTCTTTGCCGAGAACGGCCCGATCAGGCTCTTCATTCACGACGACAGCGAGACACCGATAGAATTCATGCGCGACCTGCTGCGCACGGTATTCGGCAAATCCCGGAAAGAGGCGGTTGCCGCTACCGCACGGATCGAGACCCTGAACGGAATCGCATGCGGTCCCTATCCAGCACCTGTGGCCCAAGCCCTGCTGGAGTCCGCGCAGCAACTGATCCGCAGCAATGGCTATCCGTTAACGATCACGACGGAGGCCGCCGACGCGGCTCGGCCATGCAACCTCTGTGGCTCACTGGAACCCGTGACTGATGTCTTTCTCGTCCGCAAGACGATCTGCCTGTGCAGCAACTGCTTGCTCGCCGCCAGGGCCAGCTCGGAAAAACTGCCGGGCGAGGAGTTCAGATATGCCTTTATAGCCCTCGATTGGCATTTTGCCGGAGTGCCGCGCAACCAGATCCTGACCCGGTCGCGGCAGTTTCCCGGTCACATGCGTGCTGATGTTCAGATCGCGATCGACAGGCTGTTCGACGCGCCGATCCATTTCTTCGGCCTTCATGAGGAACACCGCTACGAGACCCTGGCCTTCGCCGCGCTGATGGAGAACAGCCGCAACGCACCAGCGATCGCCCCGCCGCAGTATCACGACGTCGACGTCGGCGAGTCCGAGCCGGTGAAATGCCTCACCAATGGCTTGTGGCTGTGCCAGACCGAAGAGCTGCGCTACGCGGTGCTGCTCAGCTACCATCGCGATTATCAGAGCGAGCCGGGCTTGCGGATCGAGCTTGCGGTGCCCGCGGGCGCCGCTGGAAACGCCCTGGTGCAGCGGACCTTTGCCGACCTGGAAGCTGCCGTGCGTGCGGCACGATCCTATCGCGGAAAGATCCTGTCACTGGAGGATGCCGCTGACTATCGCGGCCGCGCCCGCGGCGTGACCGTGCACCGCCTGCCGACCGTCGCCCGGGATGACGTGATCCTGCCGGAACGGACACTGCGGCTGCTCGATCGCAACGTGCTCGGCTTTGTCGAAAGCCGCGACCTGCTGCGCAAGCTCGGCCAGTCGACCCGCAAGGGCATCCTGCTCTATGGCCCGCCGGCACCGGCAAGACCCACACCATTCGCTATCTCGCCACCAACCTGCCTGATCACACCACGCTGATCATCACCGCCGAACAGGTCGGCCTGCTCGGCGCCTATATGAACCTTGCCCGCCTGCTGCAGCCGACCATGGTCGTGATCGAGGATGTCGACCTGATCGCGCGCGACCGCGAGGACATGGGCGGGCCGTGCGAGGAATCCCTGCTCAACAAGCTGCTCAACGAGATGGACGGCCTGAAGGAGGATTGCGACATCCTGTTCGTGCTGACCTCCAACCGGCCCGAAGAGCTGGAGAGCGCGCTGGCCGGCCGGCCCGGCCGTATCGACCAGGCGATCGAGGTGCCGCTGCCCGACGAGACCGGACGCGGCAAGCTGATCCGGCTCTATGGCAAGGGCCTGCCGCTCGAACAGCCCGTCATCGACGAGGCCGTGCGGCGCACCGAGGGCGTCAGCGCCGCCTTCATCAAGGAGCTGATGCGCCGTCTCGCCCAGGCCAGCATCGTCAGCAGCGGCGGCGGACAGGTCACCGTCTCCGACGTCGACGGCGCGGTGACCGAAATGCTGTTCGATGGCGGCCGGCTCAACGCCAAGCTGCTCGGCGGCGCACAGGGAATGAGCGCGGGGTGACTGGCCGGAAGGCTCGGCTGGTCGTCAGCCGTGTGCCGCCTGCGGCAGCAGCAAGTCCCGCTCCCCTCGTGCGACGCGTGCAAGCTCGTCGGACATCCGCGTCAGCACGCCCTCCCAGGCCTGCGGCTTATCCTGGCGGAACAACCGCATGGTCGGATACCAGGGCGTGTCGGCGCGATCGCGCAGCCAGCGCCAGTCGAGCGCATAGGGGCACAGCATCCAGACCGGGCGGCCCAGCGCGCCGGCAAGATGCGCCACCGAGGTGTCGACGGCGATGACGAGATCGAGCGCGCAAACGGCCGCTGCGGTGTCGGCGAAATCGCCGAGCGTCGGCGCGAGGTCGACAACATCAGCACCGAGACGCCGCAGCACCGGGGCATCGTCCGGCCGCGGCTCCTTCTGCAGGCTGTAGAGCTGCACGCCAGACGTGACCAGCCGCGGCAGCATGGCATCGGCCGGCAGCGAGCGCTGGCGGTCGCCCTTGTGCCTGGCGTTGCCGGCCCAGACCACGCCGACCTTCAGCACGGACACGCCGGCGAGCGCCTCGCGCCAGCGCGCGAGCTTGGTGGCGTCCGCCTGCAGGTAGGAGGCCGCCGATGGAATAGTCTCGACGGTGGTGCGGAAGATCCGCGGCAGGCTCAGCAACGGCAGTTGCAGGTCGAACGGCGGCAACGGCTCGCCGCGGGCGAACACCGCGACGTCGGGCAGCATCGGCCGCAGCAGCGAGACCAGCGCCGGCTGCACTTGCAGAATGATCCGGCCGCCTTTGCCCGCCAGCATCGGTACGTAGCGGACGAAATTGATGGCGTCGCCGAGCCCGTATTCGGCAAACAACAGCAGCGTGCGTCCCGCCAGCGGCTCACCCTGCCATTCCGGCTCGTCGAACACGGGATCGCCTTCCCTGAGCATCTTGGTCTTGCGGCGCCATTGATATTCTTCAAAACCTTCCTCGAACTCGCCGTTCATCAGGAGGAAATGCGCGTGGTTGTAATGCGCCAGCGGCTGTTCGGGATCGAGTGCGATGGCGCGGCGCGAGGCCACCAGCGCCGCGTCGATCTCGCCGGCATTGCGCAGCGCGACCGCAAGATTGGCGTGGCCCTTGGCGTAATTGGGTTCGAGCGCGATGGCCCGCCGATGCGCGGCGACCGCCGCCTCGACCAGGTTCTGCGTCTCGAAGATGATTCCAAGATTGGTGTGCGCGGCGGCATAGTCGGGCTTGAGCGCCAGCGCCAGCTCGGCGCAGGCGATGGCGTCGTCGACCTGTCCGAGCTCGAACAGGCAGGCACCGAGATTGTTGAGAATGACGTGATCGGACGGATCGCGAGCCGAGACCTGCCGATAGATGCGGACCGCCTCCTCGCGCTCGCCCAGTTCGTGCAGCACCATGGCCAGCAGACGCCGCGGCGCGAAATTGTCGGGATCGAGCGCGATCGCGCGGCGATAGTGCAGGACCGCGTCCTCCAGCCGGCCCAGGCGGTAGAGGGCCGCGCCAAGGCCGCTATGCAGCCCGGGATGATCGGGATCCGCGCCGAGCCCGCGGCGATAGGCGGTGGCGGCGGCGTCGTGCTTTTTCTGATCGGTCAACGCATTGCCAAGGTTGAGCCAGACGCCGCGATAGGCCGGATCGCGCGCGATCACCTCGCGATAGGCCTGCTCGGCCTCGACCGGCCGCTGCTGCCCGGCCAGCGCGACGGCGAGGTTGAACCGCGCCCGCGTCAGGCCGCCATCGAGGGCGATCGCACGGCGAAACGCCGCCTCGGCCTCGTCGAAGCGAGACAGCTCGCACAGCGCAACGCCGAGCTTGATGTGCAGGCCGGCATCCTTCGGCCGCAATGTGATGCCGCGCTGGAACGCCGCCACCGCGCCCTCGTGCTCGCCCTTCACGGCGAGCGCATCGCCGAGCGTGGCGAACGCCGGTCCGTGATGCGGATCGAGGCTGAACACCCGGTTCAGCAGCACCGCGCCTTCGGCGGCGCGGTCGGTCACGAAGGCGATGACGGCAGACAGATGCAGCGCCGGAACATGGTCGGGATCGGCGGTGAGGATATCGCCGCACAATTTGCCGGCCTCCGTCGCGCGGCCCGCGCCATAATGCGCCGCCGCATCCAGCAACATCCGATCAACAGCCACACTGCCCACGATACCGCCCCCGCCAAAAACCCCGATGGGGATTAAACGCGCGGCGTCGCCAAATCCGGCACGCAAATCCCGATTGAAGGGGGAGGTCCTGATCTCTTCTCCTTCCCCTGAACGGCGGAAGGTCGGGATGGGGCCAGCCGCAGACGCCGGTGTTTATGGAGAGAGCAGATCCCCACCCGCTTTGCTCTCACGAGCAAAGCGGCCTCCCCTTTTCAAGGGGAGGTGGGCGCCGAGCAACGACAATGCGCCCGGCCATCCCCCTCTTGACGTCCAGCTCATCATGTAACATATGAAGTTACATGATACGCGATAGCCGATTGTCTGGTGTCCTGCATGGCCTGCTCCACATGATCGGAGCGGGTGAGCCTGTCACGTCGGAGCAACTTGCGCACGCGATGGCCACCAACCCGGTGGTCGTGCGTCGCGTGATGGCGGGCCTGCGCGAGCAGCGTCTGGTCCGTTCGGAGAAGGGCCATGGCGGCGGCTGGACGCTGGCGCGCGATCCGGCCGACATCACGCTTGCCGACATCTATCGCGCAGTCGGCGCGCCCACGATCGTCGCGATGGGCCATCGGTCGGAAAATCCCGGCTGCCTGGTCGAACAGGCCGTCAACGACGCGCTGTCAGGCACGTTTCGCGAGGTCGAGGCCCTCTTCCTGAAGCGGCTCGGCGCGGTGACGCTCGACGCGCTCGCGAAGGATTTCAAGCGCCGGCTCGCCAAATACAAGCAAAGTCTCGAGGACCAGATTCATGCAGCCAAGTGACCAGGCGAAGCCGCTTCCGTTCAATGACCCCGCGCACTGGGACAAGATGGTCGCGACCTACGAGGCGCAGTCGCAGCCGTTCACGACACACTTCGCCGAGGCCGCGGTCGCGATGCTCCCGATCGGCCCGTCGTCGAAAGTGCTCGACGTCGCCACCGGCACCGGTGCCGCGGCGCTTGCGGCCGCGCGCAGGGGTGCTGACGTCACCGCGATCGACTTCTCGGCCGGCATGGTGGCACGGGTTCGCGCGCATGATGTGGCGAATATCAAGGCACGGCAGATGGACGGCCAGGCGCTCGACTTGCCGGATGCCGCCTTCGATGCGGCGGTGTCGGTGTTCGGCGTGATGCTGTTTCCGGACTGGCGCGCCGGGCTGCGCGAGATGGCGCGGGTGACGCGGCCAGGCGGATCGGCGGCGATTGCGGTCTGGAAGAGCGCCGACGGCGCCGCCGTGTATCTGCTGCTCTCGCAGATCATCCGGCGGCTCTACCCCGATAACGTCACGCCGATGCCGTGCACGGGCCTCGCCGAGCTCGCCAATCCCGGCCGCCTCAGCGCTGCGGTCATCGCGGCCGGCTTCCGCGATCCTGTCGTCGCCGAGATTACCCACGACTTCAAGCTCCATGTCGCCAATCCTGCCGACGTCGACAAACTGTTCGAGTTCATGCCGCATTGGAGCGGGCTCGATGCAGAGCAGAGCGCCACGGTTGCGCGGGCCTTCCGGAGCGAGATCGCGCGCGGGCGGATCGGAGACACCTTCGCTATCCCCTCGACCGCGCTGATTGCGACGGCCCTGCGGCCGTAGCCGCCGCGATCCGGCAGCAAGCACCTCATGAGACGGGTGCGTTATCAACGACCCACTTTGCGTGCGCTGAACGCGAATGACGGCCTGCTCGCAGCAATATCGTGCGCTAACGGCTTCTCAAATCGTGCAATGACGTAGCAGCCCAGCAACGCCGCGTTACAAAAGCCGATGCGTACGGAGATTCCGCGGCGTGCCGCGCGAGCCGTGTACTACAACAAACCCGTATTTTTTGAATGTGCGCCGATTCCGCAGCGGGGCCGGCGCGACGGGGGTTACCTTGTTGCCGATCGCAAATTTCTCGCGGACTCGTTTCCGCTCCGCCGCCTCGCGTCTTGCACCCGACTTCTGCACGAGACTGACGGCGATCGCGCGACGCACCGGATGCGCCCTCGCCCTGATCGCCGCCGCACTGTTCAGCCAGGTCGCCGCGGCTAGCTCGCCACCGGCGGTGGTCTCGATCTCCCCGACGACGGGGCCCGCGGCGGGCGGCACCACCGTTGTCATCGCGGGCGGCAGCTTCAACACCGCCACCGCCGTGCACTTCGGCGCCACCAGTGCAACGAGCTTCACGATCGATTCGAACGAGCAGATCACCGCCGTCGCACCGGCGGGTACCGGCACGGTCGATGTCACCGTGACCAACCCGTCAGGGACATCTTCTACGTCTCCCGTGGATCAATACACCTATGTCGCGTCCGCGCCGACGGTAACGTCGATCTCGCCGACCACAGGCCCGACCAGCGGCGGGACGACGGTCATCATCACAGGCACAGGTTTGACCGCTGCGACGGCCGTGACGTTCGGCGCAACCCCTGCAACCAGCTTCACCGTCAATTCCAGCACCCAGATCACGGCGACCTCGCCGGCGGGAACGGGAACGGTGGATATCACGGTGACGACGGCAGCCGGGACATCAGCGACATCAGCGGCAGACCGCTTCACCTTTGCAGCCGCAACGGCAACCCAGACCGCGCTGACCTCGTCGCAGAATCCGAGCAGTTTTGGCCAATCGGTGACCTTCACCGCGAACGTCACCGCCTCAGCCGGCACGCCGACCGGCACAGTGACCTTCAGCGACAATGGATCGCCGATCCGCACCGTGATGCTCGCGGCAGGCACGGCGAGCTTCTCGAGCTCGACGCTCAAGATCGGCAGCCACACCATCACGGCGAGCTATGCCGGCAGCGGCGCCTTCAACGCCAGCACCTCGCCGGCGCTGGCGCAGAGCGTGAACGTCCCGGCCGACAGCGTGAAGCTGCGGGCATTGCAGATCGACATCACCAAGCTGGTGGCGCAGAACTCCGGCCAGGCGATCTCGGGCGCGATCGACAACGCGATCTCGGAAGGGTTCAGCGAAGGCGGCAGCTTCATGACGCCAGGCGGCGCCGGGATGCGCTTCAACTTTGCAGCCGATCCGTCAGACGGCGCGGCGCAGGCGGACACCGGGAATCGTGGTGCCTACGCCTCGGATCGCAGTTCGGGCCCGCGCGGCGGCGGCAATTCGCGAATCGACAATGCGTTTGCGGCAATCGATCGGCAGCTGCCGACCAAGGCGGCGCCCAAAACCCAGACGACGATCAACCGTGACCCGCGCGACTGGCTGTTCTGGATCGATGTCAGGGGCAGCGGCATCGACCGCTGGTCGTCGCCGACCTCGCCGGGCGTCGGGACAACAGGTTCGTCGGTCTACGGCAACCAGCTCAACGCCCTGATGGGACTGACCTACCGGGCGATGCCGAACCTCCTGGTCGGCGCGGTCGCCGGCTATGAGACGTTCAACTACACGGCCCAGGACATCAACGGAAAGCTCACCGGTGACGGCTGGACCGCAGGCAGCTATCTCGGCTGGATGATCACGCCGACGCTGCGTTACGACGCCGCCGTGACCTTCTCGCAGATCGGCTACAATGGCGTGGCCGGAACAGCGCAGGGCAGTTTCAATGGCGACCGCTGGATGTTCGCGACCGGGCTGACCGGCAATTACAAGATGAGCAACCTGCTGATCGAGCCCTCCGCGCGCCTCTACACGCTGTGGGAGCATGAGAACGCCTATGTCGACACGCTCGGCACGCTGCAGACCGCGCGGGACTTCGTCACCGGCCGCGCATCCGGCGGCGTCAAGCTGAGCTATCCGCTGGCAACGACCGACGCCGCGGTGGTCTCGCCCTATCTCGGCGTCTATGGCGACTACTACTTCAGCAGGGACGATGCTGCGGCATTGGCCGTGAACGGCATCCCGGTCAACCCGACGCTGGTGCTGGAGGGCTGGTCGGCCCGCGTCACCGGCGGGCTGAACGCGAGGCTCGCGGGCGGCATGATGCTCGGCCTCGGCGCGGAGTATGGCGGGCTCGGCGGCACGGCCCGGATCTGGACGTTCTCGGCCAGGGCGCGCGTGCCGTTCAACTGATCGAAGACGGCACCCCTGGGCCCGCATCCTCGGCGATGCGGGTCCATCAGCGGCACGCTTACTTGCGCCGGCGCTTGTCGTCGGCTTGTTTTTCTCCGTCACTCGGCGGCTGCAGGCCGGGGCTGTTGGCCCAGCGGTCGAGCTCCTCGATGACCCGCCGGTGGCTCGGCCGCAGCGACGGCGGACCGCCGGGCTCTTGCGACAATTTTCGGGGCAGTTTGACCTGTTCTGGCATTGCGAGGCTCCAGAGCTGGGCGGTGTGCGGGCCATTCGCAGCGACCGTTACGCAAAATGCGCAGATCGACGGCCGCTACAGAGGCGCGAAGATTATTTGTGATCTGCGGGCTTCGCTGGTGCTGCGACCGGCTGCACGGGAGCGGCCTGCTCCCACGGCGCCGGCAGGATGACCCGCGCCGGCGGCAGAGTCTGCGCGGCGCGCTGCACACCGGGATCCACGTGCGCCGGCTGCGGCTCGTCGCCGGCGCTATCGGCGCGGGCGACGGCGATGGTGATGCCCAGCGCCAATGCCGCGAGGCCGAGTCCTGCGGCGATCGAGGCGGCAACGACGCCGGTCCGCGGTCTGTTCAGGATGGCAAGATGAGATGAGGTCATCGCAACTGCTCCTACGCAATACACGTGGTTCGGAGCCGTGCGCCAGGCGAACGCCGCGCACGGCTCAAACGGTGATCAGGTCTTGATGTCGGCCGGGAGCTTGCCGCCATTGGCGGCGAGCTTGGCCATCACCTGCTGATGCAGCCAGACATTCATGGTGGCGGTGTTGTTGGTATCGCCGGTGTAGTGCAGCTCCTTGGCGAGCTCCTTGCGCGCTGCAAGGCTGCTGTCGAGGCCGAGCGCCTTCATCAGGTCGACGATCGAGGTGCGCCAGTCGAGCTTCTCGCCGGTGGCGGCCGCCGCCTTGTCGACGATCGCCGCGACGTCGACCGTTTGCGCCGCGGATGTGCCGGGTGCCGGCGATGCAGATGCAGAGGTTGACGTCGGTGCCGGCGAGGCGCCGGGTGCTGCCGTCGTTGTCGTCTCAGCTGTCTTGGCCTGGGCACCGTGGCCGAAGATTGCACCCATGATGCTTCCAAAAATGCTCATGTTCTCTCGCTCCGTGCGCCCGGGACACCGTTGGTCCCGTGACTGGTTCCAGTGACGGGTGGACGATAGGCAGGCCATTGGCCGAGCGGAAGATGACCATCGTCACTATCGGAGTGTGGGACGGCGTGGTGCAGTTGGAGAGAGAGAATCGTGCGGTCGTGCACCGCATGTCGCGCGTTTCATCGTACGCCCCACGTGCGATGAAGTCAGCCGTCCCGGCCCGATTCGCCAGCCCCGAGAAGTCGGGACGGCTGACACAAACCTGTGCGGAGTTATGCGAACTAGAGCTGACGGCGGCGAATGGTCTGGGCGAGCTCGACAAAGCATTCGGCAATGCCGACGCCGGTCTTGGCGCTGACCGGCTTGACGCTCGACTTGGCGAGTTCGGCGATCGCGCCGGCGCTGCCGGCAGCCTCCGGCAGGTCGATCTTGTTGAGCAGCGCCCGGTAGGGCCGCCCCGGGAAGCGCCCCTCGAAACCGCGGACCAGCTCGACCATGCGGGTCACGGTCTGCGGCCGCGTGACATCGGACACGATGATGGCGGCGGATGCGCCGGTGACATAGACGGTGTCGAAAATCTGCGTTCCGAAATCGCCGTCGGTGTCCCACAGCACGAGCCGCATCGGATCGCTGCCATCCGCCGGCACCACGTCATGGCTCAGAATCTCGACACCCAGCGTGGATTTGTACTGGCCCTCGAACCGGTTGTAGATCAGCCGATAGAGGATCGAGGTCTTGCCGACCCCCATATCGCCGAGCAGCATGACTTTGGCGGTGAGCATCAGCGGGCCACTTCGCCTCGATAGACCGTCTCGAACGCCACGCGGCGGTTGCCGCCGGCGGTCGTGTCGAGCCGGTCGGTGATCGGCATCGTCGCGGCGCGCGAAACCAAAATCAGCCGCGACGGATCGACCCCGAGCGCGGTCAGCTTGCGCTGCACCTGCTCCGCACGCTTGCGCCCCAGCGTCTTGTTGGTGCCTTCGGTGCCGCTCTGATCGGCATAGCCGACGATCCGCAGCCTGAGATCATTGTTCGTCAGCAGCCCGGCGAGCTCGCGCAGCTGCTGATCGGCCTGGTCGTTGTCGAGGAATTCGTCTGAATTGTTGACGAAGAAGACCGCAGTCGAGGCGATGAAACGGTCGAGCCGCGCCGCCGGACCGTCGGCCACGGATTGCAGCTTCGCATATTGCTCGCCCAATTTCGCGTACTGCTCGCCGAGTCTGTCATATTGCTCGCTCAGCGCGGCATATTTCTGGTCGCCCGACTTCGCCTGCGCACCCATCGCCTCGCGCATCTGGTCGAGACTCGCCTGCAGGCGGGTCAGGCTCTGCTGCAGGCCTGCAATGCCGGCCTGCGATGCCGCCGCCTGCTCCGGCGTGGACACCAGTCCGATGCGGTCGACGACCTTGTACGGCGTTGCGGCCGCAGCGAGCGCGTCGATCAACGGCGCGGTTTCCAACTGGCTCGGCTCGATGCCCGAGACGGCCACGCTTCGGCCACCGTGATCGAAGTCGAGCCGCAGCGGGAAGGTGGCGAGCAAGGGCTGCTTCGCGGCGAGCTGCTCCAGCGCGGCATGGGTACGCCGCTCCAGCAGCGCGCGCGTCACCGACGTCACGGCAAAATAAAGCAATAGCGCAGCCAGGGCGGCGAGCACGGCAAACAGGATCACCTTGCCGCGCCGGCTTGCGATCCGCCGCGGCGTGTCGTCGGTCTCGATCGCGGTTGCGAGCGAGGCGAGCATCGGCGCATCGCAATCCGCGCCACGGTCGATGCGTTCGATCGCATCGAAGAACAGCGAATTGATCCTGGCATTGTCGGCGGGTCGCAGCGGCCCCAGGCACTCGGCCGCCAGGATGAAGCGGGGCGAGGCGCGCAGCGCGAGCTGCCGTCCGCCGAAATCGAGCGTCTGCAGATTGCCCTCGCCGGCCAGCGCCTGCACGGAGAATTCGAGAATCGCCGCGACCATGGCGCTGAGCAGGTCGGCGCGCTCGTCGACGGTCGCCTCGCGCTTCCAGTCGGCGACCAGGCGGCCATTGCCGCGTTCGATGATCAGGAGCCGGTTGATCTGCGGCGGACTGTCGGCGAGCACGAACTCGCTGATCGGACGTCCCGTCACCAGCGACTTGACCCGCCCGACCCACAATTGCGCCGAGGTCAGCGCATTGATGCGCTGCTCGAGCGAGGCAACCAGTTCCCGGAACGCGTTCGCAACCGCGGCGCTGACCAGCCGGCCGACGATCGGATAGAGCGCCTCGATCATCTGCTCGCGCGAATTCTTGATCTCGCTGCGGATCGCTGAGACCACGACCGGCGCAATCGCGGTGGCGAGCTCGCGCGGCCGGTTGACCTCGGCGCGCTCCAGCGCCTCGACCAGAATGCCGGCGGTGGCCGTCTCCAGGCGATCGGCGTTGCCGACATAGCGCTGCAGCGAGTCGAGGTCGGCCTCCAGCGACGTCAGACGCGTCGCCTCGGGCTGAAACAGCAATGTCCTGAGCTGCTCGATCTCGCGGTTCTGGCCGGCAGCAGCTGCCATGCTATTTGCCCGTGCGGCCGGATCCCAATCCGCTGATCGCAGCGCCGAGCTGGGTGATGGCCGCACCGACATCCTTCAGCGAGTCGAGGCGCTTCTGCTCGGTATCGCGTTCGAGGTCGGAGAGCCGCGCCTGCAGCGCGGTGAGCTCGTTGTTGAAGTCCGCCTGCATCTGCTTCAGCGATGCCTGCATCTCCTCGCGCAGACCCGAGAGATTGGTCTCAATCGAGCGTTGCGCGCCGCCGAACAGGAGATCGCGGACCTGATCGATCGCCGCCATGCCATGTGCCGCGGCTTCCGCGCCATTGCCGGCCGCCGCGTTTGCCAGTCCATCCGTATCCTTGGTCTGGCGCTCGATACCCTTCATGGTCATTCCCTGTTTAGTCAAAGCCGCGCAATCCGGACCTGCCGTGTCAAAAAGCAAATCCGAAACAAACCTATAGCCAATTTTGTCGGCGCGGCCCAGAGAAAGGCGAGCAATCTCAGCCGGATCAACCGCGTGGCGTGCGGTTGAGGGCAATTATTTCTAGTAAGTTATTGCCTTTATTGCCAGTTCCGTACGGTTCTTGACATGGCATTTCTCCAGGATGGTGCTGACATAATTCTTCACCGTGCCCTCGGCCAAATGCAGCCGTTCACCGATCTCGGTATTGCTCTTGCCCTCGACGATCAGCGTGAGAATTTCATTCTCCCGCGCCGTCAACCCGTCGCGAACCGGCAGCTTCGCCGAGACGCGCGGGCCGCGTAGCCGCTTGAACTCGTCGAGGATGCGCGCGGCGACGCTGGGCGACAGCCCGGACTGGCCGTTGATCACCGCGCGGATGGTCGATGCGATCTCCTCCATCCTGGCGTCCTTGAGGAGATACGCCTTGGCGCCGGCGCTGACCGCCTCGAAGATCAGGTCGTTGGTTTCGAATGTCGTCAGCACCACGATATGGGTCTGCGGCAACTCGCGCAGGATCCGCTGGGTCGCCGCGATGCCGTCGACACGCGGCATCTGCAGGTCCATCAGGATGACGTCCGGCCGATAGCGCCGCGCGAATTCGATGGCCTGCTCGCCGTCGGATGCACCGGGAAGGATCTCGAAATCGTCGTTCTGCTGGGCCAGCAGTGTGGCGATACCTTCCCTGATCAGGGTCTGATCCTCGGCGATCAGCACCCGCACCTTCTCAATTCTGCTCACGGGTTTCCGTTATCCTCTCGAAGGTCTTGAATGCGCGGCAACGACATCAATCGGCCAGCAGGCCGGCAGACGCTGCCGGCGGCACCGCCACGGGGAGCGATATCCGGACCAGCGTTCCCTGTCCGGGCGCGCTCTCCACCGCGCAGCTTCCGCCGACGAGTTCAGCAAATTCGGTCATCCCGATCAATCCGAAATGTCCGGGCGTGGGCACCGCCAGATCGAAGCCGCGGCCGTCGTCGCGGATCTCGACAACGAGCTTGCGACCGACCGCGGCCGGCGCTTCGAAGGCGTGAAACGAGACACGGCGTGCCTTCGCATGCGCCTGAACGTTACGCAATGCCTCGCTGAGAATGCGTTGAACCGTCAAGCCGCAATCGCGCAAACCGGGACGCGCCTCTTCGTCGATCTGGATCGACACCCTGACGCCGCTGCGCGCGGCGAAGTCGCTAAGCAGTCCCTCGACATCGGGATCAAGCTTCAAATCGTCGGGCGTGCGCAGGCGATCGATGGCCTCGCGGGCGCGCGAGAGGCCGCTCGCGGCGGCGTCTTCGGCGGTTGCAAGGCTGTCCGCCACGCGCGCCGGGTCGGCCGACAGATAATGCCTGATCAGCCGGATCTGGGTCAGCAGCGCCACGATCGAATGCACCAGCGTATCGTGCAGATCGCGCGCCAGCCGCAGCCGCGTCCGCGCCAGCGAGGCAAAGCGCACTTCCGCGCTTGCCGCCTCGAGCTGCTGCTCCATCAGGCGGCGGGCCCGGCGCTCGCTGCCGAGCAGCGTTTCGACCTGACGTCCCGCGAAGTCCGGCATGGCGATGACGAAGTAATGCGACTGTGCATCATTCCACAGCACGACCGCCGTCATCGGCTGCGCGATGTCAGGCGAGGCACCGCGGACACCGGCCAGCGCGATCATATCCCGCTGTCCTCCGGCAAGCGCCGCGAGCTCGGCCTCCATGCCGACCAGCAGCATGCATTCGCAACAATCGACGCCGATCGCGGGAAGCCATTCGACCAGCCGCCCGATCTTCCGCTGCATGCTTCGGTCGGCACCGATGACGGCGAGACCGATGACGTCGGCTCCTGCGGCCGCAAGCAAATCCGCGCTCAAATCGATCATGCGTTGCCCATCAACTCAGCGAGCAGCCCACTCTGGCGTAAGCCGGCAGCGGCCGCAAACGAATATGACTTTCGTCATAACTGATCCTGACTTTCGTCAGATGCCACTGCTGCTCGAAATGCGGTTCTGTCTTACGAATGAGCAACAGCGCAAGCCATGATGTGCCACATGCCGGCGTCCATGGCGATGCCGGCCGGGCGCCGCGCCTCGCGGAAGGTCGCGCCAGTCGGCCGGAGTGTGAGCTGACAATGAAGGCCGCGCCACGGAAATCGTTGGGTATCGAGCTCATGTTGGCGGAAGCGGAAAAGCCTGCGCGGCGCCGGCGCCTGAGCGCGACCCAGAAGCTGGCGTTGCAGGAAGCGCTCGCCGGCCGCCTGCAGCTCTACCCGCGCGGATATGCCGCGAGCAAGACCGGGCCGTTCCACTCGCGCCGCGCCATCCTCGGACTGGTGCGCGCCGGCCTGATGAGCCTCAGCGCGACCGCGCGCTATGCGGCCGCGACCCGGCGCGCACGGGACATGTACGCACTGCCGGCGACCAGCGAGAGCGAATAGCACGCGTCGTCATCGCGCCGCGATGTGGCCGGCGCTCACTGCCCATTTCATTTCCCTGCGAGCCGCGGCCGGCATTACCACGCACGGACAATGTCGTGCGCGCCGCGCCTCCTGGCCATCGGATGACGTCAAGCGAACCGGTCCGCCGCACCGAGGTCAGACCGCGCGAATTCTGCAGACAAACTACAAAGATAATCTTTACAGTTTACCTGTATATCTGCTAGTCTCACCGACATGAACAATGCAGCGGCCCGTACCGGCTCGGCGCGCACATCCACGCTCGCCGAAGACCTTCGCCTGTTGATCGGAACGCTGAAGCGCCGGCTGCGTGAGCAGGGCCAGCGCGAGGATCTTCCGCCGTCCCAGGTCGCGGTGCTGCTGCGCCTCGAAAAGGACGGCCCCGCGACCGTGTCGAGCCTGGCGCGATCGGAAGGGATGCGTCCGCAGTCGATGAGCTCGGCGATATCATCGCTCGAGGCCGCGGGTCTGGTTCGCGGCGCGCCCGATCCGGACGACGGCCGGCAAACCATCATGTCGCTCACCGATAGCTGCCGCGAGCGGCTGCGCACCGGCCGCGCCGCGCGGCAGGACTGGCTGTCGCGCACCATCGCCGCGCGGTTGTCGGCACGGGAGCAGGATGAACTCGCCGCCGCCGTCGGCTTGCTGAAACGGCTGGTCGCAGATTGATGCCGGCCGCGCCGCGCCAATTGTGAGAACAGGAAGCGATCATGGCTCTGACGACGCTCGATCCGATCACCGCCCTCATTGTCGTCGATCTGCAATCAGGGCTCGTCGGCGCGCCGTTCGTGCATCCGTTCGGAGACGTCGTGGTTCGCGCCTGCGCCCTCATCAGCGCGTTTCGACGGCGTGGACTGCCGATCGTGCTGGTCAATGTCGACGGCACGGCACCCGGACGAACCGAGCGGCCGCGCCACGACGGACAATTTCCCGACGGCTGGACCGACCTGATTCCGGAGCTCGATCGGCAGCCGGGCGACATCGTCGTGACCAAGCGGACGTGGGGTGCGTTCGCCAGCACTGATCTCGAGAAGCAGCTGCGCGCCCGCGGCGTCACGCAGGTCGTGGTCGCCGGCGTTGCGACCGGCACCGGCGTCGAATCCACGGCACGGCAGGCCTATGAGGCCGGCTTCAACGTCACGCTCGCGATCGACGCCATGACCGATGCACGGCCGAACGCACATGACTACAGCATCGAACAGGTGTTCCCGCGGCTCGGCGAAACCGGCTCGACGCAGGCGATCATCGATCTGCTTGAAAGGACCAATACGCATGAACTGGCTTGACCTCGTCGCCTACTTCTTCGGCGGCGCCTTCCTCACCAACGCGATCCCTCACGTCGTCGCCGGCATGATGGGCGAACCGTTCCAGAGTCCGTTCGCGAAGCCGCCGGGCGAGGGCCTGTCGTCATCGACCGTCAACATCGTGTGGGGCTTCTTCAACCTCGCGGTCGGATATCTCCTGGTCTGCCGCGTCGGCGACTTCGGCTTGAGAACGACCAGCGACGTCGCAGCGCTCGGTCTCGGCGGCTTCCTGATCGGCCTGTTCCTGGCGCGGCGGTTCGGACGGTTTCACGGCGGGAATGAACCTCAGAGACCATGAGACGCGTCTTTCGATCGCTCGCAAGCTTCAACTACCGGGTCTGGGCGGCCGGCGCGCTGGTTTCCAACATCGGCACCTGGATGCAGCGCGCCGCCCAGGACTGGCTCGTCCTTACCCAGCTGACGCAGCATAGCGCATCCGCCGTCGGCATCGTGATGGCGCTACAATTCGGCCCACAACTATTGTTGATGCCGTGGAGCGGCTTTGCCGCAGATCATTTCAACCAGCGCAAGCTGCTGATGGCGACCCAGGCGACGATGGGCGTGCTCGCGCTGGTCCTCGGGATTCTCACCGTCACCGGACTGGTGCAGCTCTGGCACGTCTATGTGTTCGCCTTCCTGTTCGGCTGCGCGGCAGCGCTCGACGCGCCGGTGCGCCAGACCTTCGTGGCCGAGCTGGTCAGCGACACGAACCTGTCGAACGCGATCGCGCTGAACTCGACCTCGTTCAATGCCGCGCGCATGATCGGCCCGGCCGTCGCCGGCCTGATCATCGCCTCCGTCGGCACCGGCTGGGCCTTCCTGTTCAACGGCGCCTCGTTCCTCGCGGTGCTGACCTCGCTGACCCTGCTGCGCACCTCCGAGCTGCGCCCGAGCGCGCGCGCCCATCCCACCAAGGGCAGCATCATGCAGGGCTTCCACTATGTCTGGTCCCGCCCCGATCTCCGGGCGACGCTGATCATGCTGTTTCTGATCGGGACCTTCGGACTGAACTTTCCGATCTTCATCTCCACGATGGCGGTCGGCGTGTTCCACACCGACGCGCGCGGCTTCGGGCTGCTGTCATCGGTGATGGCGCTCGGCACGATGTCGGGCGCGCTGCTCGCCGCGAGCCGCGACCAGCCGCGGTTCTCTTCGCTGATGCTGGGCTCTGCGATCTTTGGTCTCGGCTGCACGCTCGCCGCCCTGGCGCCGAGCTATTGGCTGTTCGCCGCAGCACTCGTCGTGATCGGTGTCGCCGCGCTGACCGTCGCCAACACCTCGAACGCGCTGATGCAGCTCGCGACCGAGCCTGCGATGCGCGGACGCGTGATGGCGCTGCGGCTCGGCGTGGCGCTCGGCGGCACGCCGATCGGCGCACCGATCGTCGGCTGGGTCGCCGATCACCTCGGCCCGCGCTGGGCACTCGGGGTCGGCGCCGCCGCCGGCTTTGCCGCCGCGATCGTTGCCCTCGGCATGCTGTCGCGGACAACCGCCGAAGCCGGCCAAGGCAGCCTGCCGCCGGCGGAGTGAACGGTCGCGCGATCTATCCCCGTCATTGCGAGGGAAGCGAAGCAATCCATTGCCGACCATGCGGAAAGATGGATTGCTTCGTCGCTTCGCTCCTCGCAATGACGGTATTAGACGCCTTGCAATGGTTCAGACGAAGGCGCTCAATCCCGTGATCGACTTGCCGACGATCAGGGTGTTCATCTCGCGGGTGCCCTCATAGGAATAGATCGCCTCGGCATCGGCCACGAAGCGGCCTATATGGTTTTCGAGCAGGATGCCGTTGCCGCCCAGCAACTCGCGCGCATAGCCGACGGTCTCGCGGCATTTGACGGTGCAGAACGCCTTCGCCAGCGAAGCATGCTCGTCCAGCATCACGCCTTCGTCCTGCATCTGTCCGAGCCGCAGCATCATCGCCTGCGTCGCAGTGACGTTGCCGAGCATCCGGACCAGCAGGTCCTGCACCAGCTGAAAGCCGCCGATCGGTCTGCCGAACTGCTGCCGGTCGGTTGCATAACGCAGCGCATGTTCATAGGCGCCCATCGCGCAGCCGACGGCGAACCACGCCACCCCGGTGCGGGTCATGCGCAGCACCTTGGCGGTGTCCTTGAAGGAGTTGGCGTTCTGCAGGCGGTCCGCCTCGGGCACGCGGCAGTCCTTCAGGGTGATCAGGCCGTTCTGCACCACGCGCAGCGCCATCTTGGTCTTGATCTTCTCGACCGAGAAGCCGGGATTGTCCTTGGCCACGACAAAGCCCTTGACCTGGTTCGAGCCTTCCTCGCGCGCCCAGATTACGTTGATGTCCGCGAAAGTGGCGTTGCCGATCCACTTCTTCTGGCCGTTGAGAATCCAGACGTCGCCCTCGCGGCGGCAGGTGGTCAGCATGCCGCCCGACGTCGCCGAGCCGACCAGCGGCTCCGTGAGACCAAACGAGCCGATCTTCTCGAAGCGCATCATCGCAGGCAGCCACCGCTGCTTCTGCGATTCGTCGCCGCACAGATAGATCGAGCCTGCCGAAAGCCCGGTGTGCACGCCCCAGAAGGTCGCGACCGAGGAATCGACCCGCGCCAGCTCCATCGCGACAAAGCCGTTCAGCAGCCAGCTGCCGCCGGCCGCGCCATAGCCTTGATAGCCGACGCCGCCGATGCCGATCTCGGCCATGTCAGGGATGATCGCGAACGGAAATTCGTCGCGGCTCCAGAACTCTTCGATGAGCGGCGCGACCACGCCCTCGGTGAATGCGCGCACACGCTGCACCAGCGCGCGCTCCGTGTCGTTGAGGACGGTGGCAATCCCGTAGAAGTCGCCGTTGACCGGCGGCGGCGCGTAATCCGGCTTGGCTGACCGTGTCGCCTGCGCGTTAGCCATGGTGTCCTCCCTGATGCATAGCGGTGCTTCGCCCTACTCTCGCGCTCCCGACACGACCGACGCCCTGCCGGGATTCGTCTCATCGTGACGTCAGGTTGGCTTGTTCGGGCGGACGCTGGCGCGGAACTCGTCGAAATTCTCTTTCATCCGGTCCTGGATGATCTTCACCGCTTCCGTGGTCGACTGCCGCGCCGTCGACGCGCTGTCCTGCGCGCCCTTGACCGCGATGTCGAACACCTTCCGCGCGAATTCGGTTTGCAGCGCGAGGTTCTCATGAATCTTGCCGAGCGGCTTGTACTCGCGCGCCAAGGTCGAGGCCTCGCGCAAGCCCGCCTCGATCACCTCGCGCTGCTTCTGCGCTACCGATTGCGCGCCCTCGGCCGCAACCTTCGCGCTCTGGCCGAGTGCCTCGAGGTTCTTCTTCTGGGCTTGCAGCAATTCGTCCACGTTCAGCTTCGGCAAGCCGAGATCTCTGCCGAACTTGCGCAGCATGTCTATGTAAGAGGTATTGTCGGTCACGATATCCTCCCTGGTTGCTGTGTTTAAGGCTTCTGCTGTCCGCCTCCGGGCGTTGGAACGAGATCCCTGAAGTAGCTCGTCGTTCGCGCGAGCAGGGATGACGACACGGCCTGACGACTCTCGTCAGCCAGAAACGCTTCGATCAAGTCGGCGGTTTCCTTTGGCCGCGTCACCATGAACAGATGTCCGTCGTCGATCAGGCGCAGTTCGGCGTTCGGGATCAGGCTCGCCATGATCTGACCGTTGACCGGAGGGACCAGCGGATCGTCGCTGCCCATCAGGATCAGCGTCGGCTGCGGCAGAGACCACAGCCAGGGCAGGCTGGTCCAGCCGGTCATCGCGAGCAGTTGATAAAGATAGCCCATGCTGCGCGCGCCATGCATCGCGGCCGCATGCCGGCCGATCAATGACGGATCGTCGCGAAACGCGCCGCCATAGATGTCGGCGGCGATCGTTTTCATGTAGCCCTTGTCGGTGTAGCGGCGCGGCGTCGCCATCTTCCACAGCACCGACGGACTTGCCGGCACCATGGTGAAACCGGGCGCGGTCGCGGCAAGTACCAGGCGGCGGCAGCGCTTTGGAAACTGATGCGCGAATTGCTGCGCGATGCCACCGCCCCAGGACACGCCGGCGACATCGACCTCGGCATAGCCCAGCTCCGCAACCAGCCCGGCGGCGAGCCGCGCCAGGGTCGACGGACGATACGGCCATGCCGGCCTCGGCGATCCGCCGACGCCGGGCACGTCGAAGATGATGGCTGACGTGCCGGTCAGCGCGTCGAGGAACGGCTTCGCCAGCTCCCAGTTGGCGCCGATCCCGTTGAACAGCAGTAATGGCGGCCCGCTGCCGTCGCCGTGCCGGATCGCGACCTGAAGCAGCTGGCCGTCGATCGCGATCTGCCGCGTCTCGATCGTGCCGCGCTGCGCAACCGCCGCCGGCCCGGCCTCGTCAGCGCTGGTGAGATCGTCAGTCAAAGACGTAGGTCCCCGGTGCCGCGCCAAGGGATGGATAGCGCGCGCTGCCGAGCGAGGCGGGCGCCGCCACCTCGTCGCCCGAGCGCGCCTGCAGCCAGTCGCGCCAGTCGAGCCACCAGCTGCCCTTGCGCTTCTCGGCCGAGGCCATGAACGCATCGGGCTTGTCCTTGGAGATCGGCCCGATCATGAAGGACGCCTTCGGATTGCTCGGCGGATTGAGCAGGCTCTGCAGGTGCCCGCTGTTCGACAGCACGAAAGTGGTGCCCTCGCCCATGATCTGCGCGGTCTTGTAGACGCCCTTCCACGGCGTGATGTGGTCGGTCACCCCTGCGACGACGTAGCTGTCGGCCTTGACCTTGCTCATGTCGATGGTCTTGTCGTTGAGCGTCAGCTTGCCGGCGTTGACGAATGGGTTGGAGAAATAGAGATCGAGATAGTCGCCGTGCAGCGCCGCCGGCAGGCGGGTCGTGTCGGCGTTCCAGTACAGGATGTCGAACGCCGGCGGCTGGTTGCCGAGCAGATAATTGTTGACCCAGTAGTTCCAGATCAGATCGTTAGGTCGCATCCAGGCGAACATCCGCGCCAAATCGTGGCCATCGACGATGCCGCGCAGTTGCGAGGTCGCCTTGGCCGCCCGCATGGTCTCCGGCGTCATCAGGCAGCCGAACGTGCTTTCCTCGGCCGAGTTGGGATCGAGCAGGCAGACCGCCAGCACCAGGTTCTTGATCTTCTTCTCGGCGGCGCTGCCGAGCGTCGCGAAATAGGCTGTCGAGGTGATGCCGCCGGAGCAGGATCCCATCATCGAGATGTCCTCGCTGCCGGAAATCTCGCGCGCCGCGTCGACCGCCTCGTCGAGCGCGGCGACATAGGTGTCGAGCCCCCAGTCGCGGTGCGCCGCCGTCGGGTTGCGCCAGCTCACGGCAAAGACCTGAAAACCGCTCTCGAGCAGGAAGCGCACCATGCTCTTGTCCGGCGACAGGTCGAGCGCGTAATACTTGTTGATCTGCGGCGGCGTGATCAAAAGCGGCCGCTTCCTGACCGTCGGCGTCGTCGGGGTGTACTGGATCAACTCGATCAGCTCGTTGCGGAAGATCACTGCGCCCGGCGTGGTGGCAAGGTTCTCGCCGACCTTGAACGCGTTCATGTCCACCATCGACGGCATGCCGCGATTCTGCGTCAGGTCGCCGATGTAGTTCTTCAGGCCGCTCCACAGGCTCTGTCCGCCGGTGTCGATGAACTTGCGGACCGCCGCCGGGTTGGTGAGCATGGTGTTGGTCGGCGCGACCGCATCGATCAGGATATCCGTGATCAGATGCCGCGCTGCTTGTCGATGTCGCTGAGGCTGGTCTTGTCGACCAGACCGTTGACCGCCTCACCCCACGCCAGATAGGCCTTGAGCAGGCCGGAGTGCAGCGAGCTCTCCTTCCAGGTCGGATCGGCAAACCGCTTGTCGCCGGCCTTCGGCGCCCGCTCCGACTTGCCGGCAGCGATCGAGCCGAGCTCGCCGACGAAGGACAGCCACTGCTCGGTCGCGACCTTCGGCTCGTTGATGACCGCCTTGAACAGGATGCCGGCGCCCTCGACGAGATCCTGCCCCTGGATGCCGACCAGTGGATTGAGCGCCAGCGTGTTGCGCGACGCCGCCTCGGACATGTCAGACGCCGAGGACTCCGGACTGCGATTTTCCGTGCTCATTGCTTTGCTCCCGCCGCGGGGATCAGAAGGGCCAGCGTTTCGGCGATCAGCGCCGGCTTCTCTGATCCTTCAACCTCCAGCGTGTTCAGGGTTTTCATGATCACCTGGCCGCCGTCCCTCGGCTCAACGCCGGACAGCACGACCCGCAGCCGCACCCGCGCGCCTGATGGCACCGGCGCCAGGAAGCGCACCTTGTCGACGCCGTAGTTCAACCCGGCGGCGGCATCGCGCGGGATGATGCCGACCTGCATCGCCAGCGGCGCCACCATCGCGAGCGTCAGATAGCCATGCGCGATCGGACCGCGGAACGGACTCTCCCGTTTCGCGCGTTCGACATCGACGTGGATCCATTGATGATCGCCGGTGCAGGACGCAAAATTGTCGATACGCTGCTGATCGATCGTGACCCAATCGGAGAGCCCGAGCTCCTTTCCGACGTGTTCGCCCAGGCCGGCAAGTGTGAGGTTGCTCATGACATCGTCCTCCACGATCTTTTCTCGACTGCACCCGAGCCGTCACATGTCGCCGTACAGCTCGCGCAGCTCCTTCTTGTTGATCTTGCCGACGCTGGTCTTCGGAATGCTGTCGATGAACAGGATCTTGCCAGGGATGCCGTATTTCGAGATCACGCCCTTGTCGGCGAACAGCTTGAGATGGTCCTTGATGGCCTCGTCGCTGAGGCCGTCGGCACCGGACGGTTTCTTGACCACGAGCGCGAGCGGCCGCTCGCCCCATTTCTCGTCCTTGACGCCGATCACCGCGGCCTCGGCCACGCCCGCGCATTGCGAGATCAGATCCTCGATCTGCAGCGAGGAGACCCATTCGCCGCCGGTCTTGATCACATCCTTGATCCGGTCGGTGATCTGGACATAGCCGCCCGGGCTGACTACGGCGATATCGCTGGTGTGCAGATAGCCGCCCTCCCAGAGCTGCTCCGAGCCTTCGGGGTTGTTGAAGTAGCCCTGGGTAAGCCAGGGCGCCCGCAGCACGATCTCGCCGGGCGACTTGCCGTCATGCGGCACGTCCTTCATGTCGGGATCGACGATGCGCAGGTCGACCAGCGGGCCGGCCATGCCGGCGCGGGTGCGGAATTCGACCTCGCCGTCGGGATCGCCGCTGAGATCCCTGGATTGGACATGGGACACCGCCGCAAGCGGGCCGGTCTCCGACATGCCGTAACCCGCGAAGATGTCGATGCCGGCCTCCATCGCCTGCTTGGCCAGCGCCTTCGGCAACGCAGAGCCGCCGATCACCATCTTGAGGCCCTTGAGATCGACCTTGGCCGCAGCGGCGGCGTTGAGCAGCATCTGCAGGATGGTCGGCACGCCGTGGGTAAAGGTGACGCCTTCGCTCTTGATCAGCTTGACCAGCATCGCCGGCTCGTAGCGGCCGGGATAGACCTGCTTGGTACCGGCCAGCGTCGCCGACCACGGAAAGCCCCAGGCGTGAACGTGGAACATCGGCGTGATCGGCATGTAGACGTCGTCGCGCGAGAAGCGCCCCTGCGACCCGGCCATGCCGAACAGCGCAAGCCCGGCGATCGTGTGCAGCACGAGCTGGCGGTGGCTGTAATAGACGCCCTTCGGCAGACCGGTGGTGCCGGTCGTGTAGAAGGTGGTGGCCTGGGTGTTCTCGTCGAAATCGGGAAAGTCGTAATCCGGCGAGGCCGCCGCAAGCAGGTTCTCATATTCGCCGATGAAGGACAGGCTGCCGGTCTGCGGCGAGGGCTTGTCCGACATCACGATCATCCGCTTGACCTTGGGCAGTTGCGCCTTCAGTCCCTCAACCAATCCGACGAACTCTTCATTGACCAGCAGCGTCGATGCGCCGGCGTGATCGATCGTGTAGGCGATCTGCTCCGGCGACAGGCGGACGTTCACCGTCTGCAGCACGGCCCCCATCATCGGGATCGCGAAGAAGGCTTCGAGGAAGCGATGGCTGTCCCATTCGAGCACGCCGACGGTGTCGCCGGGCTCGACGCCGACCTTGCTGAGCGCCGAGGCGAGACGGCCGATCCGCTCTCGGGTCTGTCGATAGGTCTGGCGCTTGAGATCGCGATAGACGATCTCCTGGTCCGGCGCCTGGACGCTCGGCGTGTGCCAAAGCTGCTTGAAGATGAGCGGATAGTGATAGGCGGATTGGGCAGTCTGAATCAGCCTTCCAACCATGGAAGCCTCCCTCGACCTGGCATGTCCTCCGACCGTTGCGTCCGCAGTTCTAAGCGAGCGGATCGTGTGGTCTGCCGTGCTGCATCACGACGGTCTGGCCGTGTGACATTAGGACGAAGCCTCGCGTGACGCCCGAGATTTGTGAAGGTCCGAAACGGACATCGGCGGGGTCTCAACCGGACAAGGTGCTCTCATCAATGGCGGCGGTCTTGCTGCTGCGCAGCAAGGGAGGCCCATTGATGAGTCTTGGGTTTTGGCGCGAACCGGCTATGTTCCGAGGGCTAGCGAACGGAAATCCACTCGGGCCAGGTTTGCGGCGCACTGCTTTCCGACCGAAGGAAAGGCTGGTTCACTTTGCAACCAACCACGCGACTGAAGAGGCCTGTGGGCTCCCGCAACGATATCCTGACCGTCGGCACCAGCGATAAGGTCTATGAGACGACCAAGCTTGGCGCCGTCTTCGACATGCTGGCCGGCGCCGGCGTCCCGGCCGACGCCATCCTGCGCGACACGCGAATTCCGCTGGCCGACGTCCACTCACCGCAGGCGCGGATCTCGCTGACGCAGCTGATGACGGTTTGTCAAAACGCGCTGCGCCTGTCGACCGACCGTCATTTGCCCTATCGCATCGGCGCATCGATCCACATCTCGACCTACGGAATGTACGGCTATGCGCTGCTGTGCTGCCCGGACTTTCGCAAGGCAATGGAATTCGCGATGCGCTACCACGCGCTCGCCGCGCCGCTGGCGACGATCGAATTCGCCGAGGACAAGGCCCATGCGAGGTGGACCATCGAGCCCAATCTGCACGCACTTGCCGATTCCGCGCTGTACCGGTTCGTCGCCGAGATGCAGATCGGCATCCACATTTCGCTGATGCGCGACATCATGGGACCGGGCTTCGCTCCCCTTGAAATCACGCTCGCCTATCCGCAGGCACCGGACTTCGAGCTTCCGCTCGATCATGTCGGGTGCCCGGTGCGTTTCGATCAGCCGGCCAACCAGATCGTCTTCAAGGCGCAGTTGCTGGACCGGAGAGCGGATCTCGGCAACAAGACGACGTATCCGACCATCGTCGCCCTCTGCGACGACTTGCTCGGCGACTTGAGATTGCGGACCGGCATTGCCGGAAAAATCCGCGCCATCCTGCTTCGCGACATCGCAAACCCGCCGACCTTCGAGGCCATCGCCAAGCTGCTCGGCGTGAACGACCGGTCGTTGCGGCGCCAGCTTCGCCAGCAGGGCTTTTCCTTCCGGGGGCTGCACGACGAGCTGCGGACCCAGATCGCGCTGAAATATCTCCGCAGCACGACGCTGGCCAATGACGACATCGCATTGGCGCTCGGCTTCAGCGATGCAGCAAACTTCAGGCGTGCGTTCCACCGCTGGACCAACAAGGCCCCGAGCGATATCCGCGGCGAATAGCGTTTCCTACCCGCACGCTTTCAGGGGTGCCGGTCCTAAAACGCGTAGGAGTTCGTGTTGGGCTGTACCGTCAGCCGGAAAGCGATGTCGGTCGAACCGTCCATCCTCTCGAGGACTTCATGGCAAACCAGGCATAGAAACTCGCCTGCCGCGCCGCCCTTCGACGTCAGTTCGATCCGGCGATAGCCGGCTTGGCATTTTGGACACGTCACATCGGATTTGCGCATGAAGTCAGCAAGCGGTTGGGAATCAGTAAGCGATTGCCATCTTCATTTTCCCATACGCCACCATCGGAAATGTGACGAGTCGCATCACCAAGATCGAGCATCATTGGACATCGACGATCGTCACCGATGTCCGACCGGCGACGTGTAGACCGGCGCGGCCGGGCGGTACGGAAACGCCGAAACCCCGAAGTTGCGGCCATATTGCTGCTGCACCGCCGGGATGTTGACCACGCCCACCTTGAGATCCTGCGATTTCGCGTCGATCGGCGGCGTGTTCGTCACGGGCGGATTGACCTGATCGACCTGCTTCTTGAGCCGCTCGTTGATACAGCCAAGCGAGGCCGCATCGCCGCAACGCTCGGCGGGCGCGCCGCCGCTGCCTCTTGCCGCGGCCCGGCCGGTGCCGCCACTGGTGTCGCGGTTAAGGTTGAGCGCCGGCGGCGGTGTGCCGACGACAATTTCCGGCAGCGGCGTGTGTTGCTGCGTCTGTGCCTGCGCCTGCACCATCGACAATCCGGCAACGGCGACCGCCAACATGATCACTTTCATCGGTGCTGCTCCTTGCAGAACCACAACTGTTTCAAACGATAGGAAGCCAGAGGCAGATATCAAGCGAGGATATCAAGGCAACGATATGAATGAGAGCGGCCTTGCTATTTCCCTCCCCGGGCCTGGATCACAAGCGCGTTGAGCCGCGTGTTGAGTGCGACGAGATCGACGCGGCCGATGCGTCCGCCGCCGCCGAGGCATTTGCGGCTACATCCGCCGCCACCGGCACGGCCCGGCTCGCCGAAGGTCGCGACCGGTACGGTACCGGTCACCCGAAAGCCGCGGGCAAATAGCCGGGCGCGCACCGCCACGCAATAATTCACCGACAGATAGGAGAAGCGGGTCTCGCCATGACCTGCACGGTACTTCATGACCGCGGTGCACAGGTCGCCACCGGCAAGGCGCCATGCCTGCGCAAGATACATGACGCCGAGGTGAATGTTGTTCTCGGGAATCGCGAGTTCGGCAAGCGAGCCGGAGAAGCCGAGCATGCGCGCGGTCGACGGCAGCAGCTGCATCAGCCCGATTTCGCCGACGCCGCCGATCACGTCGGGATTGTAGCCGCTCTCGACGCCCATCACCGCCTCGGCGATCTCGGGCGCGAGTCCGCTTCCCGCGGCCTCCTTCTCGATCAGCGCGCGATAGCGCATGCGCGCGTCCGAGACCGCGGGCTGGCCTACCGGCGGAGGCGGGAGCGTTTTCCCGCCGCCGTCCTTCGCCGCATCTTTGGCCGGCGCGGCCGGCTTCGCCGTCGCCTCGGCCGGCGGCTTTGCCGTGGCGTCGGCTGAAGGGTCTGCCGACTCGACGGCGGCAAAGCGCGTGCTGAATGACGACGCCGGCGTCTCTCCCTCGGCACGGGCGGGCTGGACAAGACAAAGCGCGAGCACAAGGCAGCCGGCTGCGATGCGGCTGCCCCGGTGACGAGCGGGATCAAGCAGCTTCCGCCATCGGCTGCAGCTGCCCGCCTTCATCGTTGAGGCACCGTCATTCATCGGTCGCTTACGGCCCCGATCGTCGCGTGTCCGCATGATTTACTGGATCGTCGGACCTGCCCCTGCTTCCGCGGCGTGCTCATGGGACGGCTGCTGGGCCGGCGCACTCGGCTGCGGGACAGCCGCCGCGCCATTGCGGGCGACGATCTTCGGCAGCTCCTCGCGCAGATAGGCGATCAGCTCCTGAACCAGCCGGTCCCAGACCTCGATTTGCGCCCGCACAAAGTTCGGCGCCACGCCGCCGGCCACGGAGACATCGAGGCAGAACATCAGGAACGGCTGGCTGAACTGCAGCCGCCCGAACCGCCGCGTCGTGTTCCAGCGATTGACGAGGTCGAGCGGCAGCTCGCCCTGCACCTGAAGCGTGGTGACCAGCGTGGCGTCGACAAAACTCTGCTCCTCGCCGACGAGCTGGTTGCCCGGCCGGATTTCGAAGCCGAGCCCCGCCGTCGCCGAGCGCAGATAGGTCGTGTTGGCGACCGGATCGGTCAGCGTTTCGACGCGATAGCCGACATTCTGGAAGCTCTCGCGCAATCCGTCGATGGTGAGATTGGTGATGATCTCGGGCATCTTTATCTCCGTATTACTTTTTCGACGCGTCGAGCAGGCTCGACAGGGCAAGTTCGTTGAGGACGGGCGGATGCTGCTTCAGCAGCTCGGCGAGATAGGCCCGCCGCATCATGTTCGACCGCTCGGAGCGGATCTGCTGCACCAGCTGGTCGCGCACTTCGGGCAAGGTGCGGGTATAGGACGCCTTGGTGTCGAGCAGCTTGATGATGTGCCAGCCGTCGTCGAGCTTGATCGGCTCGGACACGCTGTTCTTGGCGAGCCCCATCACCTGGTTGCGGATCTCCGGACGGATTTGGCTCTCGGCAACCCAGCCGAGGTCGCCGGCATCCTTGGCAGCGTTGTTGTCGCCGCGCGCGATCGCCGCGAAGTCGGCTCCCGGCGCCTTGAGCTTGCGCTGCACGTCGTCGAGCTCCTGCTTCGCCTTGTCCTCGGCGGCCTTGTCGCCCTCCTTCGGCGCGGCGACGAAGATCTGCGCGAGCTGGAATTGCCGCGGCATCAGGAACGCGGCGCGATTGGCCTCATAGACCTTCTGCAGGTCGTCCTCGCTCGGGAAATTGGCCGGCGGCGTCGACACCGATTGCAGGTAGAGCTCGACCACCGCGCCCTCGCGCGCCCGGTCGAGCTGCGCGGCGACGGCGGGTTGCTGATCCCACTTCTTCGCCACCGCCTCCTGCAGCACGAGGCGGTTGGCGAGCAGCAGCCGGACCGCCTGGCTCAGCATGGCCGGATCCTTGGCCAGCGCAGCCTGCTCGCGCGG
The DNA here is from genome assembly GCF_038957035.1 of Bradyrhizobium sp. B097. Lineage (NCBI taxonomy): Bacteria > Pseudomonadati > Pseudomonadota > Alphaproteobacteria > Hyphomicrobiales > Nitrobacteraceae > Bradyrhizobium > Bradyrhizobium sp. B097. The sequence continues at coordinate 691,288 of NZ_CP152412.1, read as the reverse complement.
GGCAAGAGCTGCGACATAGCTGCGGAGATCATCGGCGGAGACGTTGGTGTCGCCGACGCGCGCGATGACATTCTCGGGCGCGGTGGGCTTCGGCGCAGCAGCGACCGGAGCCGGCGCGGGCGTGGCGGCGGCTTGCGCCTGAGCCGCGGGCTGTGGCTTCCTGACGGGAGCCTGCACCGTCCGTGGCGCGGGAGCCTGCGCTTGCGCCGAGACATCGAGCGGCGCAACGAAAGCCGCAACGGCGGCGGCGAGACCGATCGACCGAAGCGGCTTCACGATAGTGGCGGTCGTCATGGATTCACCTTCTGATCGAGGAATTTGTCCTGGCTTTCCTGCAGCTGATTCTGGATTTCGACCCGGCGCTGCTGAATCATCGGCTCGCGCGAAACCACGATCTCGCCGATGGTCAGGTCCTTGTAGCGCTGCACCATCTCCTTGCCGGCCTTGATCAGCTGGGTGTTCTTGGCAATGCAGCTCTTGGTGCTGGCCTTGTAGGCGGAGGCCTCACCTTCGAACTTGGCGCGCTCGGCGTCCTTGGTGCGGGCAACAGTGGCAGCTTCTTCGTAAGCCGACTTCCACTTCTCCAGCGTCTCATCGCGTTCGGCGAGCCGTTGATTGAACTCGTCGACGGCGTCGCGATGCTCCTTGTCGGCTTTCTTCAGCTGCGCCTTGAGGTCGTCGACCTCCTTCTTGGCCACCGCCTTCTCGCGATCGGCGTCGGCGACCTTGGCCTGCAACGCCGTGCGCTGGTCTTCCAGCGCACGGGTCTGCGCCGTCGCGCTGCGCAGGGCGTCGCGCAGGCGATCGGTCTCGGACTGGGCGAATGCGGTGCCGGAGCTCAATGCTCCGATCACCATCATCAGGACGAAGAGTGCGATGCGCATGGTCAGAACTTCGCGTTGAGGTCGACTTGCAGGACGTCGACGGCATAGGGGTTGCCGGCGATGCTGTTGGCGCTCATCCAGCGCAAGGTCGCCCAGACATTCTCGCCGAGACCGATATTGCCGCCGACGAAATAGCCCTTGAGGTTGGTGCCGCCGAGACCGAAGTCGGAGTCGGCGAAGGCATCGATGGTGGCGTCGGATTCGAGGTATTTGTAGCCGGCGTGGACGTTCCAATCCCAGAGATGCTTGATCTCCCTGTCGCCGACGGTGACGCGGCCGAGCCAACCCTGATTGCCACCGTTGAACGCGCCGGGCGTGTTGCCGCCATCCGGGCTCGGCCCGCGATTGTTCACCGCCGCAGCGTTCATGAGGGAACGGCTGAACGCGGTGTTGTTGACGTATTCGCCGTCGAGCACGATGTGCGTCGGATGGAACTGTCCGAGATCGAGCTGTCCGCTGACGACCACCGGGCGATACTGGCTGACCAGTCCGAAATACTGGTACTGGAAGCTGGTGCCGCCATTGTTGCCGGTGCCAGGGGGATCGGGGATGATGTTACGCAGCGCGAAATAGCTGTTTCCCTTCTGCGCAAAGGACGGCCGGGTCAGGTCGGTATCGCAAACGTCGGCTGCAACCTCGACGATGCAGGGACTGGAAAGCTGGCCCTGCACATTGTCGAAGTCGTAGTAGGCGACGCCGAACCGGAATGCATAGTCCTGATTGAATCGCGCATTGAAACCGACCTGGCCTCCGAACAGCCACTTGTCGTGGCTCGCGAACTTGGTTGGCGGAGTCGTCAGATTGATTCCGGCGTTGAAATCGGTGTTATAGATCGGGAATGCGCCGGCCACCGCGAATGGCGTGAAGCCCTCCCACACCTCGTGCTTGGCCTGAACGGCAAAACCGTCGAATCCAAGTTCGCGGTACCAGACCAGATCGGTCGGCGACCAGAACGGATTGTCGAAACGGCCCGCGGAGATCCTCAGATCGTCGCCCCAGGTCTGCCAGTTGATGTAGCCGCGATCCAGCCAGACGCCATACTTCGAGAAGTTGCCCCCGCTGCTACCAAGCGTCTGATTAGTCGACACCGGCGAGTTATTTTCGCCAGACGCAATGCGCAGGCCGGCCGTGAACCCGTATAGCAGGTCCGCTTCCATGCCGAGGCGGCCGCGAAACCGGAACTGGTTGCGGTCCTGCAGGGCATCATAAGTCGGCGCGGAATAAGGGTTCGAGATGGACGAAAGGTCGTAGGGCGAACCGGTGTTGATGGCGTTGAAATTGATGGCGCCGGCCTGGTCGTTGCCGGTCGGGAAATAGTTGCCCTGATAGCGCACGCGCGCATCGCCGTAGAAGCGGATGCGTTGCGCCCATTCCGGGTAGGTTCCGGGCGACGCCCAGTTTTCTTTCTGCGCCTTGGCCATCACCTCCTGCTTAATCTCTTCCCGTAACTGTCTTTTGACGACTTCGGGAACGTAGGTGACGTGCCTGGTGCCCGGCGGCTGCGCCGCCGCCGCGGCGGCGGTTGCGGCCTTGGTAGCGTCGTCGGCCTTGGTGGTGGCGTCCTTGGCGGCCTGGCGGGAGACATAGGCCTCGTCCTCGGCCTGCTTGATCAGCGCCTGGGCCTGCTCCTCCTTGAGGACACCCTGCTGCACCAAGAGATTGACGAGGTTGACGGTGGCATTCGACGATGTCGGCTTGGTGCTCGACACCTTCGGCTTCTTGGCATCGGTCCGCTTCGCCGCGGCGGCGGGACCCTGCTCGGCGGCCTGGTCCGCGGTCTGGCCCACGGCCGGCGTTGCGCAGGCGAGCGCGCTCAGCGACACCGCAAGCGGCAACGCGCGCCATTCTGCGTGAGCTCGTTTCTTAAACATCAGTCCCCCAGTTCTCACTCGCACATTGAAGTTCGTAGGTTGGTCGTTCGAATGTTGGTCGTTCGTCAGTCGGTCTCGTCAGCTCGGCCGTCGCGCGGTGACGCGCGTGACCACCGGCATCGGCATGTCCTTGGGCGGCGGCTCGCGCAGCGTCAGGCTGCCGATCACCTCGTTGCGAAGCGCCGCATCGATCTCCGGATTGCCGGAGGACGGCGTCAGGACGACGCGGGTGACGTGGCCGGAGCCATCCACCCACAGCCGCACCTGGATTTGCGTCGCCATGTTGCGGGTCTTCGGATTGGCGCGGATCGCCGCCTCGACCTGCGAGGTGATGATCGTGGTGTACCAACCCCAGCGGCTGCCACCGCCGCCGCCTCCGCCATACGGGTTGCCGCCGGGCTTGCCGCCGAGATTGAACAGATCGCCGGGTCCCGTCGGCTTGGCATCGAGCGACAGCGGACCGGGCGGCTCGTCGTTCTTGGCGTCCTTGGCCGGCTCGTCCTTCGGCTTGTCGACCGGCTTCTCTTCCTTGAACTCGGGCTCCGCCATCTTGGGCTGCTCGATCATCTTCTGCTCGGGCTGCGGCTGTGGCGGCGGAGGCGGAGGTGGCGGTGGCAGCGTCACATTGACGATGGTGAGATCGCGCACCTGACGCGGCGGCGGCAGATCGTCGTGACCGAGAAAGAAGTAGACGATACCGCCAAGGAACAGCGCGACCACCGCCACCACCGCGCCGTAGCGCAGCAGCGCGCTGCGCTCGCCCTTCCGGGCGGCCGTGTTGCGGGCAGCGGTCGGCGGCGCCGCGGCTGTTGCGGGCGCGACGGCGACATCGTGATCGTCGGCTGACGGCGCGGCGCGCGCGTTCTGGTCCCGCATCGGCGCGTTCATGGCGCGGCCTCCACCGAGGCGCGGTCGAGCAGCCTGTCATTGACGTATTGCATGACGAAGCTGGCAAGCGCGTCGAAGTCCGTGGTCTTCAGGATGACCTTGGTGTCGGGGCCTGCTTCGATCGCTGCGTGGAAGGTCTCAACCTCGCTCAAATAGTCGACATAGGCCATCGCGTCGATCGACAGGCGGGCCCACGGGCATCGCGAGATTGTCAGCCGCAGCGGGTTGTCGGCGGGCTCGCGGCCCGCGACGTACCGGCGCAGCACATCCGCGAGCTTGACCAGCAGGGCCTCGCCATGAACGGGAAATGCCACCACCTCGCCGCGCGGCTCTTCGCGCACGTCCGCGGCGACCGGGACCACACCGAGTTCCGCGCCAATACCGGCGCGGATCGACACCTGCGAAACGGGCTCGGCGCGCGTGACGTCCGCTGCGCCGCAGCCGTGATCGAATGATCGCATCATGCCGCTCAGCCACGACCGCAGCGTCCTGCGCTCGGTCAGCGGGAAGGGTGATGGCTGCGTGATCATGGCGTCGCTTCCCGACTGGCTCACTTCACGAGCGGCTTGGTGGCGAGCCCGACCTGGCTCAGGCCGATACGGCTGAGCAGATCGAACACATCCATCACGCTCTGGTACTGCGCCTGCGCATCGCCGCGCAGCACCACCGGAAATTCCGGCGTCAGCGCCTTCTGCTGGATCAGCCGCTGCTCGAGCTCGGCCAAGGTCACCGGTACAGTGTCGAGGAAGATCTTGCCGTCATTGGCGACCGTGATCGCCTTGGTAGTCTGGGTCGCAAGGCCCGGCGCCGCCGAGGCCTTCGGCAGATTGACCTTCTGGCCCTGCACGGTCGCCGTCGTCATGATGATGAAGATCACCAGCAGCACGTAGGCGAGGTCGAGCATCGGCGTGATGTTGATGTCGTCATAGGGCTTGGAGTCGGCCTGGATCTGCATGGCCGTTACTCCGCAGCGATGCGGTGTTCGATCGGGTCCGGCCGGTCGGCGGAATAGAATTCCGCCATCTTGGTCACGAACTCGTCGACGAAGACCTGAATATCGTTGGTCAGGTCCTTGATCCGGGAGATCAGGTAGTTGTAACCGAACAGCGCCGGGATCGCGACGCCGAGACCGGCGACGGTTGCGACCAGCGCCGCAGCGATGCCGGGCGCGATCGCGTTGACGTTGACATCGCCGCTCGCCGCGATCGCCGCGAAGGTGATCATGACGCCGACCACGGTGCCGAGCAGGCCGAGGAACGGTCCGCCTGATATCGCGATGGTCAGCACCACCATCAGTCGGTTGAGGCGCTGCATCTCCTTGACGACGCCGCTATCGAGCGCCGCGCGGATCGCCGCGATCGAGACCGCCGACAGCACCGGCGCGCGCTGCGAGTTGCTGAAGCGGTGGCGGATTTCCGCGGCGCCGATGTGGTAGATGCGGTAGAGCGAGGACGAACGCATCATCTTGGCGTCGGCCTCGGTGAGGCGTCCGCCCAGCGTCGAGATATCGTCGGCGTCACCGCGATCCAGCATGGTGAGATCGGCCGCGATCTCGCGGAACCCCTTCATGAACTGGGCATTCGCCTTGGCCTGCTTGCTGAGATACGAGGCTCTGTCGAACATCACCACCCAGCTGACCGCGGCCATGATCAGGAGAATGCCGATCACCACCCAGCCGTCGAGCGTCACCGACTTCAGGATCACCGCGAAGTAGCCGGACAGCCAGCTTGCAGTCTCCTCGTCGACGCTGAATGCCATCAGCTTGGCCTGGTCGGGGCCCTGTCCGATCGCCATCACCTTGATGAGTCCGGCGGGCCGCGCGACCTTGCTGATCTGCAGCTCGTCGATGTCGCCGACGAAGCCGGCCATCGCGGCGGCTACAGGCGCCGGTGCCGGCGTTGCCGCCGTATCCGGCGTCGCCGCGGGCGCGGCGCCACCGTCCGCGGCCGGCGCATCAGGGGGCACTGACGGTGTTGCTGCGGACGGGGCCGTCGCAGGCGCGATCGGAGACGCACTGGAGGTCGACGAGTCTCCTCCGATCAGGCCAACGGTATTGAGGGCGGGCAGACTCGCGCTGAGCGCGGCGTAGGATACGCCGTCGAGATAGAGCGTGACCTGACCGTTTCCGGCAACGACGGCGACATGATGCCAGCTGCCGGCCGCCACCGGTGCTCCGGCGCTCGAGCGCTGCACGGAGCCCGCATTGGTGACTTCGACAAACGGGCTGCCATTGTCGACACCGACGACCAGTGCGTTGGCGCCGTCACGCCGGCTGAACAGCGCGGCGTTGGGCTGCAAGGCGGCCGGCTTGATCCAGGCCGACCAGGTCAGCGCAGCACCATCCGGCGCCGCGAGCGACGGCGAGGCCGGCACGGTTACCGGCGCGCGGCCGTCGAGCCGCAAGCCGGTCCCGATCAGAGAACCGTCCGCCGGCTGGCCGACGCTTTGGGCGTTGTTGGCCCACACCGAGGAATCGATCGCCGGCGTGCCGCGCTCGTTGAAGTGATAGACCGTCAGGGTATCCGGATCGTAGGTGCCCTTGGGATCGCTGGTCGCGAGCGCTTTCTTGTTGCCGTAATAGAGCCAGATATCGGTCCGCGCGCCGGGCGCAATGTTCGGCACTGCGACCCAGACCAGGCCTTCGCCAAGCAGCGAATCGAACTTCTCGATGTGATGCTTCAGCGGCGTCTTGTCGTCACCGGCGACGAACCGCAGATCGCTGCCGTCGTCCTTCGCCGAGCTGAAGCGGAAGTTGCCGACATGCAACCGCACCAGCACCGGCACCCCGCCGATCGGATCGGTGACGTTGGCGCCCGACGCGCTGACGTCGACCGTGATCTTCTTGCGCAGCGACCATTCGTCGTTCCACCACGCATTGGCCGGCGCGAGCGACGCCACCAGGGCGACGAGCCCGAACAACAACGCCGTCGCGACGTTCGCAATGCCTCGACGCAGCGCCGGCCGGCGCGTGCGTCGCTCGAGAGTAAGAGCCATCCCCATCAGAATTCACCCCAGATTCGGAAGTTCACGCGCGGACTGTTTGCGTGCGTGTATTGCTGAGTAACCCCCGGCACGGAGAACGCGACCATGCCGTTGAAATAATCGAAGCTCTTGAACCGCGTGCCGATGCCGTAGCTCCATGCGACGAATGACGATTGCTGATCAGGCAGCGGCTGCTGGATCGACGCGTAGCCGGCATCGAAGAACGTGAAGAAGCGCCAATCGTTGAAGGTGATGAAGCGCGGCTTGCCGTCACCGGTTTCGCTCTTGAGCTCGCCCTGCAGCATGCTGCCGACATTGGGCGTGCGCAGCTCGAAATTGGCGACCGCGCCGTTGTCGCCGAGCACCTCGGACTCGAGATAGCCGCGAACGGTATCGAGACCGCCGAGGCTGAACTGCTCGCTCGAGACCAGCGGGCCGTCGGCGATCTGGCCCTGCACCTTGCCGTAGAGCTGGAAGCCTTCCGGCAGCTCCTGGGTATGCGAGACGTCGAGGTTGAGGTGGGTGAAGCTCGGCGAAGCCTTGAAGCGCTTCGCGTCGAACTCGTCCCACGGGCTGCTCAGCGTCCGGATGTTGTAGGTGACGCCGGCGTTGAACTGCGTCGTGAACTTCTCTTCCTGGAACGTCGCCCCATACGTCGCGACGACGGGATAATAAGTGACAGGTGACGAGAACCCGTCGGTGCCGAGCTTCACGGTCTGGTCGAAATGCTTGTAGTCCATGCCGACCGACAGCGTGTGGAACAGGCCCTCGCGCGTCGGCAGCGTGATCACGGCGCGCTCGCCGATGATCGTGCCGGGGCCGACCACATTGGTGCCGCCGATCGTCGCGACATTGCTGTTCGACTTGACGCTGTAGAACAGCAAATTAAGCCAATCGGCGTTCGGTATCCGCGCCATATACGAGCCGGAGAACACCTCGGCATCGCTCGGGCGTTCCGGCGCGACCTGATAGGTGAAACTCAGGGAATGGCCGAGCTGCCACAGATTGTCGTAATGCACGGTGGCGGAGACGCGGCTCGCCGTGGTGGACGGCGATTGCCGGTTGTTGGCTTCGAGGCTGGCGTGGAACGGCGCCTTGTCCTCGACATTGAGATCGACGTCGACGGTGCCCGGCGCGACGCCGGCACGCAGCGCCGGTGTCACACGGCGATCCGGCCACTGGTTGAGCGACACGATGTCCTTGGTGACGTCACCGAAATTGGGAACGGTGCCCTCCTTCAGCGAAGGCGCGCTGTCCTTGATCCGGTCGAGATCGAAATAACGCGAATTCTTCACCCGCAGCCGCCCGACCTTCAGCTCAGTCACCTTGAGGGTGACCACACCGCCCGTCACGTTCTGCTGCGGGACCGCGACGCTGACGGTCTGGAAGCCCTTGTCGTGATACGCCTTCTCCAGCGCGGCCCGCGCCTTCTCGACGTCATCAGAGGTCTTGCCCGGACCGAGGAACGGATAAATCGCCTCCTCGATCTCGACCTGCGGCAATCTATCGGCACCCTGTACGGCGAAGTCGCCGATGTCGAAGCGCTGCAGCGGCGCCGACGGCTTTTGCGCCGGTGCATTCGCCTGCGCCGGCTGCTTGTCCGCCGGCGCTGCGGCCGTAGCCGCAGCCGCATCTTTCGCTGCTTCCTTCGCCGCTCGCGCCGGAACGATAGCTGCTACAGAGCCAACCACGGTGAGTGCCGCAGCCGACACACGCAACCCGATCCGGCATCGCTGACGATGCCCAATAGCCCGATGATCTCTTCGACTACGCACAGACGTCCCACTTACTTCGCGCAGACGCGCGCCATCGCGACAGGAAGGCCGCGATGACGACGCCTTACTCTGAAGACGACTGGGCGAACGCAAACCCGCAAAAGAATCTGCGGCGGCGCAAAAGAAATTTTTGGTTTGTTAGGAAATCGAGCGCGCGGCGCCGATTCGTTCGACTTTAGTCAGCTCATCAGCACCACACCGCCAGGCAGCGATGTGATCCGCGCGCCGAACAGTTGCTCGACCTGGGCGACGAAATTGTCGAGCTTGTCGACCTGGAATGTGCCGTTGACGAGCCGGCGTTTCAGTTCCGCATTGGTAATGATGATTTTTCCAGCGCGGTACCGGTTCACTTCGTCGACGACGCTCGCCAGCGGCCGGTCGCGGAAGATCAACAATCCGGTCTGCCAGGCCGCGACCTGCTTGGCGTCGACCGGAAGCGATGCCTGCAGGCCCGCGCGCGAATAGGTGACCTGTTCTGCCTTGCGAAGCTGCACGGAACGGCCGTCCTGCTCGACGGTGACGATACCGTCGAGGCACGTCACCGAAACCACGCCATCGAGGCAGCGCGCGTTGAAATCGGCCTGCAGCGCGCTGATGCGGCCGTCGCGCGCCAGCATCACCAGCGGCGTCGACGACGACCTGCGGGCGACCACCGAGGCCTCGCCCGAAATCAACTCGACCCGCGTCTCGTTCGGCGCGGGCCGCAGCGCCAGGCTGGTCTGGGTGTTCAATTCAACCGAAATGTCGGGCGCCAGCATCACCTTGCGCTGTTCGCCCTTCCCGGTCCGGTAGTCGGCCGAGAGCTCCTCGATCGACGGCCACATGTCGAGTGGCGGGCGGATCATCACATAGCCGGCTGCGGCTGCGATCGCACCGCCGAACACGATGCGCCGCGTCAAGAAGCGTGATGGCCGGGGCGGCAACGCCACCGCGGGGGCCGCGGCGGCCTGCTCATCGGCGAGTTCCTTTGCCGCGGCGCTCGCGCTGCGGAGCAGCCGGGCAGCTGCCCTGAAGGCATCCTCGTGGTCGGGACTTTGCGCGCGCCAGCGTTGCAACGCGTCGACGTCGGCGCGTGTCGGCGCGCCGGCTTTCAGCCGGACAACCCAGTCAAGCGCCTCATCCAGCAACGGATCGGGCCCGGAAGTGCGGGTCGGCTCGGTCACGACGGATTGCTCATCACCCTGCTCGCCAAACCTCAACCTCCCGATCGCGTCGAGCACATAGCGAAGTTCGCTATATAGACGATTCCGACGGCAGCAGGGCACCGCAATCGGCCATTGCGCACAACGCAACCAGAAACATCCGGTAATTGCAGCTTGCGCCCCATCGCGCGCCGGGAGGCCGCGCGGCGATCGCTTGCCAGGCCGATCAGGTCTGCACGTGTTTTCAGGCGGCGCAACACTTCCGGCGAACCTTTCCCAGGCACCCAAACGGTCCTTATGAGATCGCTCTCTACCCTATAGACGACGGAAAGCCCGCTATCCCGCAGAACAGAGGTTGAAAATCCTGCAGCTTGAACCCTGATTTCAGGTCAAGCGCCTGCAGTTGTTGGAAATTGTTCCGGCAACAAATTTCGACAGCCGGTTGCGGGTGACGGCGCGGGTCGCGGCCGCGGCGAATGCGATCACGTACGGGGACGAGGACCGCCGAGACGACGGATCAGAGTATAATCGAGGCAATCGGCACAATGGCTCAGGGCCAACTTCAAATCGCTTTCCACCGTTCGCACGCTGACGCCGAGGCGGGTTGCCACATCGCTCGGCGTCCGTCCCTCGATCGTAATACTATAAAGCACATCGCGCGGCCGCTCCGGCAATTCGGCCAGCGCACGCTTGAAGGCATCAATATCGGAGCGCGCCTCGACGATTCGCGCCGGGCTCGGTCCGTCGTCGCTGACGTCGAGCAATGAATCGATTTCGGCGGCGCTGACGCGAAGATTCTGCGCCTTCTGGCGATCCCGGGCGATGTTGATCGCGATGCGAAAGATATAGTCGGCGGGGCTGCGGATCGGGACGGCGTCAGTGACCCGCTCCAGCCGCAGGAACGTCTCGTGCAGGGCTTCGTACGCGAAGTCCGACGATCCCAGACGGCGGGTCAATTTCTTGACCAGCCCGTCGTAGTTATCTGCAAGCTGGCCCCGCAGCCGCACTCGATTGATTTCAGCCACGTTCCGCGGCCTCCCAGACACCAGCCCGATATCCAGATTGAATTGTTCTTGAAGCTGCCCATCTCGTAACGGCCGCGCACAACACATTTATGACGGCAACAAGTCGACACCGAACGACACGCAAGCTGGTGCATCGCGGTCACATCCAAACAATGAACTGCCGCTCGCGCTTGCGAAGTCGAACGGGCCCGCGCAACTGGATCAGGCCGGGTCGAAGACCAAAGTGATCTGAATATTGAGCCGGTCGGGCAGCGCCGACGGGATCGACGGCAGCGGCTGCGCCCGCCGGATCGCCTCGACCGCAGCCTTGTCGAGCACGGCCTGTCCGGAACTGGTCTTGACCCAGACCTCGAGCAGGGTGCCGTCCCGCTGCATCGAAAACAGCGTCTCGACCGCACCATGCAACCGGCCAAGCCGCGCCGCGTTCGGATAGCGCTGGTAGCGTGCCACGTGACGAAGCAGCGCCTGCTGAAATTTCACGGCGGCACTGTTGGGCGGCGCATCGGCGGGTGACGGCGTCGGACGCAAGCTCGGCACGACCGGCTCCGCCGGCATCGGCTCCCGCGCCGGGGATGCGGTCAGATTGTCGAGCGGCGGTTCGGAGTTCTCCGGTGACACGTCGGTCCGGCTGGCGACGGTCGCGGTTTGCGGCTGCGACACCGGTGCAACCGGAATCGGCGCAGGCGATGGGCTCGGCAGCAACCGAACCTGGACGATCGAGCTCTGCTCCCGGCTTGCCGGTCCAGCCGGCGGCTGCAACCGGATCCAGTAAATTCCCCCGACGAACAACAGGGCCGCGATAGCCGGCACCAGGAGCAAACGCAGCACCTCGCCCGAGGTCCACGCGCTCGGATCCTCGGGATGAAACAGCAGCGTCATCGGCCTCAAGCCGCGCACGCCATCCGCTCCGCTGGTGTCGTTGTCAATCATTGGAACGATTTCACCCGGATCGCGATCCGCACCGGCTGCGACGCATTCGCGGGCGTCGTTCGGCTGACGGTCAATCCTTGCAGCGCCGCGGTCACGACGGCATCACGGTTCTGATCGCCGGTCGATCGCAACAGCTGGGTTCGCTGGATCGTGCGCGAGGGATCGATCCACAGATCGACAACGAGCTGATAGCTGCCGCCGCGAGACCCGATATTCTTCTGCAACACTTTTTGAATGTCGAGCTGCAGGCTTTCGCTGTAGTCGCGCAGCGCGCCGGTATCGTTGCCATCACTGGTCGCCCGCACCTGCAGCGTCCCGAGCGACAGATCCGCGGTCGCAAGCGGGCTCGCCGGCGGATGATCGGCGCGCACGGCGCGCGAAGCAAGCGTGATGGCATCCGGACGAATGTACTGGACCTTCAGATCGGTTCCCGTCAGCAGCACATTCAATGCATCCTCGGGCGTGAGGCTGCCTTCGACCGATGTCGACTTCCGTCCCGTCGCAGAATTGCTCTCATAGAGCACCTGAACGCCGGTTCGTTCGCCATAAGCCTGCAGCGCGCTCGCAAGCTGCTGGGCCGGGATGTTGAATTCGATCGCTGCGGATGCCGTGACGGTGTCGCGCTGCTGCGCGGCAACCGCGCAGATGCTGCCGATCAGCAGCGCAGCACAAATCCCGAACAGATACCGCGACGTTGCGGAGGCTCCCGGAGCGCCAGCGCCGCTCGCAGCGCCCGCGCGTGCACCATATGATCCAACTGCCGTCATAACCTTGCTTCGGCCCAAAGTGACCGTGGGTGAAATTCGGCCAGCATGTCTGTGCGGGTTGACCTTCCGGCCAGCGAGCCCTGCGTTCTTTATATCTGGAATGTGACGGCCGTCTAACCGGCAACATGATCGGCCGGAGTGCCGGGAATTTGTGCTGACCTTTCAGCGCGAAAAGTTCCCGAACAGCGCCGGAGCGGCGCCGCGCTCCAGGCCAGCGACGCGCCGTGGGCCAAAAAACGAGCGAGCGCTCTCTCAGAAAAATTGATCATCCCCCTTTTCCGAACGGCAGTTCGTGGGCTAGGAATTGAGCAAGGGCGCAAAGCCCGGCCCGGATCGGCATCCAAATGAATGGTCCGGGGACATAGCCAGGGAGGCAACGTGGGTCTCGCGCGTCAGCGGCCGGGGACAAATGCGTTCGCGATGGACGTGCTTTGCGCACGCATTCTCGAACGTCATCGGGATTCCATCCGGGTCCAGAAGCCGCATCTCGCGGTTCCGAACCTCACGCGCATCATCGGCGCGACGCTCACCCTGTCCAACAAGCACGGCTTTCACGCCACCACGCTGCGCCAGCTCGCGGAGGCCTCCGGCCTCAGCATGGGCGGCCTCTATACCTATTTCGACAGCAAGCCGACGCTGCTGTCGATGATCCTCGGCGAGGTCGCCGAAACGGCGGCGGAAGTCCTCACCGCACCGCCCGCCAGCGTGAAGCAGGATGCGCGCAAGCACCTGCACTGGATCATCGCCACCCATGTCCGCATGAGCGAGGCGATGCAGCCCTGGTTCGTGTTCTCCTTCATGGAAGCGAAGTCGTTTCCGCCCGCGGAGCGCCAGCGCGCCATCGAGATGGAGGTGATGACCGAAAAGATCATCGCCGACGTCCTCAAACAAGGCGTCGCCAGCGGGATGTTCGCAATCGACCAGGTCACGCTGACGGCCTCGCTGATCAAGCCGCTGCTGCAGGACTGGTACGTCAAGCGCGCGAAGTACCGCAGACGCGGCACCTCGATCGAGGCCTACATCAACGCCGTCGGCGCCTTCGTCGACGCCGCGGTCGCCGGCAGGACGCGGCCCGGCCGCGTCGCGACCGGCTCCCGCACGAGATCCAGGCCGACAGCGCAGCCATAGCAGCAGGAAGGACGAGGCATGAAGCGATTGCGGTTCAATCAACAGGAGATCGTCTTCGCCGTATTCGCCGTGCTCTTCCTGGCGTTCTCGATTTTCCTGCGCGGCTTTCTGACGCCGGAGAACATGCTGACGCTGCTGCAGAACGTCGCGGTGCTCGGCATCCTCGGGCTTGCCATGGCGCTGGTCGTGATCGGTCGCGGCATCGACATCTCGCTGATCGCAGCCCTCGCGGTGCCTCCGGGGCTCGTGCTGCAGATGGTGCAGAACGGCCACTCGCTGCCGGCCTCGCTGCTGACGGCCGTGCTGCTCACGATCGCCTTCGGCCTGGTCAATGGCTGGCTGATCGCCTACGCCGAGGTCCCTTCGCTGTTTGCGACGCTGGCGACCGGCCTGCTGCTCGCCGGCCTCGGACAGGCCGCGCTGTTTCAGCTCGACGTCGTGCAGTGGAGCGACGGCATGCAGGGCTTCGAGCGGCTCGGACAAGGCACCATCCTCGGTATCCCGACCTCGATCGTGATGTTCGCGATCGCCTGCGTGGTGGTCGCCTTCCTGCTGCGGCAGACGCGCTGGGGCGCCTATATCTACGCGATCGGCGACAATCCCTATGCGGCCCGCGTCACCGGCATCCCCTCGCGGCCGATCATCGTGCTGCAATATGTCGTCGCGGCCCTGATCGGCTGCTTTGCAGGCCTGGTGATGGCGGCGTCGGTCAACTCGATGCCCACCCGGGTCTTCAATTCGACTTTGATCTACGACGTCATTCTCGTCGTCGTGCTCGGCGGCATCGGCCTGTCGGGCGGCCGCGGCGGCGTACTCAACGTCATCATCGGAACGCTGCTGATCGGCACCATGCTGAACGGCATGACCATCATGGACATCTCCTACGCCGGACAAAACCTCGTCAAGGGCGTCGTGCTGCTGCTCGCCGTCATCACCGATTCATTCCTGAATCCGCGCAACGAAGAAACGGCACAGCAGGGCGACATCTGAACCAAGCCACAAAAAGATCAATCACGACCAAGGAGGAAGCAATGAAGTACGCTGTCAGGACTGCCAAGGTGATCGCCGCAGCGCTCGGGCTCGCGGCCATCGCCGCCCCGGCTCTGGCCCAGCAGGGCCTGGACGAGCCGTTCCAGAAGCCGTTCAAGGAGGCGCTCGCCGGCAAGACGGTGGCCTATGTTCCGGTCGCCATGAACTTCGACCTCACCGAAGGCTGGTACGCCGGCATGAAGAAGGAGCTCGAGCCGCTCGGCGTCAAGTTCGAGATCCGCGACCCCAACTGGAACACCAATGCCGGCGCGCAGGCGGTGACCTCGCTGATCTCGGAGAAGCCGGCCGTGATGGTGATCCACAATCCGGACGTGCAGACCTACGCCAAGCTGCTGCAGCGCGCCGAAAACGAAGGCATCTACGTCATCCAGATCAACATGGGATCGGCCTATCGCTCTTCGGCCTTTGTCGGCGCCAACTGGATCGAGATCGGCGAAAAGGACACCGAGGCCGTGGTCAAGGCCTGCCAAGGCAAGTCGAACAAGATCGCCATCGTGCAGGGCGCGCTCTCGGCGGCGGCCAGCGCCTACACGCTCAAGGGCGTCGAGAACGTGCTCGCCAAGCATCCCGAGATCAAGGTGGTCTCGAGCCAGGCGGCGGACTGGGATGCGGCAAAGGCCAAGGCGATCACCCAGACGGTGCTGAAGCAGAATCCCGATCTCTGCGGCATCGTCGGCTTCTGGGACGGCATGGACATCGGCACCGCGGCGGCGGTGAAGGAAGCCGGCCTGACCGGCAAGGTGTTCGTCGCGACCTCAGGCGGCGGCGAGCGCAAGGGCGCCTGCGAACTCGTCAAGTCCGGCGCCTTCGACCTCAACCTGAGCTACGACGTGCCGACCCAGGCCGCGCAGATGGCAGGCACCATCAAATGGCTGCTGTCGTCAGGTGCCAAGGCCGGCTCGATCAAGGGTTCGGAATACACCACCCTGATCCCGATCACCAAAGAGAACGCCGACAGCCAGACCGCGTGCTGGAATCTCAGTGACCTGAAGAAATAGCCCGGCCACGTCCGCTTGGCGTCCCGGGCGCGCTCCGCCCGGGACGTCGATCTCCCAAAATCCAACGCCCTGCTGGAATGCCGATGCGCGATACCCTGACGAGCCTGCGTTACCGCTACTGGCCGGATCATCTCCTCGGCGAGATCCTGTCCAAGCGTTGGACCGAGACCGCCATTCCGGTGATCCTGCTTTTGATCGTCGGCTTCGCGCTCAGCCGCTCCATCGATCACTTCCTGTCGCCGGCGAGCCTTGCCGACACCGCGCGGCAGGCCGGCGAGATCGGCTTCATCGGGCTCGGCATGGCGCTGGTCGTCATCGTCGGCGGCATCGATCTGTCGGTCGGCTCGATCTTCGCGCTGACGGATTTCTGCGCGCTCTATCTGCTCGACGTGCTGAACTGGCCGGTGCCCGCGGTGGTGGTCGCCACCCTCGCTTGCGGCGCGCTGCTCGGCGCCGTCAACGGCGTGCTGATCGGATATCTGCGGCTGCGCGCCTTCATCACCACGCTGATCACCTTGATCATCTACCGTTCGGCATTCGATCTGCTGATCCAGCGCTACTCCAATTCGATCGCCGCGGCCTTCCCGGACATCCCGTCCTGGAATTTCATCGGCGGCGGCGACGTGTTCGGCATTCCGAGCGTCGCCCTGGTCTACATCGCGATCGCGATCTTCGGCCATATCTTCATGACCCGGCTGCGCCCGGGCTGGCACATCACCGCGATCGGCGGCTCGCGCCGCTCGGCCTACAATTCCGGCATTCCGGTTCGCCGCACCATCGCGCTGTGCTATGTCGCGAGCGGTGTGCTGACCAGCATCGCCGCGCTGTTCTTCGCGGCCAGGCTCGGCACCGTCGGCGGCGACATCGGCGTCGGCCTCGAGGTGATCGTGCTGACCGCGACCGTGCTCGGCGGCATCACGCTCGGCGGCGGCAAGGGCTCGGTCGCCAAATCGCTGGTCGGCGTGCTGATCGTGCTCTTGATCACCAACGGCCTGACCACGCTCAATGCGCGCGGCGGCATCAACCGCATGGCGCTCGCAGGCATCCTGCTGATCGCCGCGATGGTCGACATCCGCTGGCAGAAGAACCGCACCCGCATCATCAGCAAGGTCTATGTCGCGCCGACCTATCACGCGTTGCCGCCGCCGCCGGCCACCGAGATCGGCCAGGGCGGCCCGTTCGAGCAGAACGACAAGCTGCGCGACGTCGAACTGATCGGTCTCGGCCGCATCGAGGCGCCGGAGGACGTGATCCTCGATCGCAACAACAATCTCTACGCCGGCTCGCGCCATGGCGACATCATGCGCTTCTTCGCGCCCGACTATCAGCGCATGGAGGTGTTCGCCCATATCGGCGGTCAGCCGCTCGGCATGGCGTTCGACCGGCAGGATAATCTCTATGTCTGCATCGGCGGCATGGGCCTGTACCGGATCACGCCCGACGGCACCGTAGAGAAGGCGACCGACGAGACCAATCGCAGCATGCATTCGGTGAATGACGACAGCCGGCTGCGGCTCGCCGACGACCTCGACATCACCGACGACGGCCTGATCTTCTTCTCGGAAGCCACCGTACGCTACGAGATGGACGAATGGCCGATCGACGGCCTCGAGGCCCGCGGCAACGGCCGCATCATCTGCTACGACACCAAGACCGGCGCGACGCACACGGCGCTGCGCGGCCTCAAATTCCCCAACGGCATCTGCGTCGCCAGCGACGGCCAGTCGATCCTGTTCGCCGAAACCTTCGGCTGCTCGATCAAGCGGCTGTGGTTCGCGGGGCCGAAGAAGGGCCAGGTCGAGGTGGTGATGGACAATCTGCCGGGCTATCCAGACAACATCAATCTCGCCTCCGATGGCAATTACTGGCTGGCGCTGGTCGGCATGCGCAGCCCCTCGCTCGACCTCGCCTGGAAGATGCCGGGCTTCCGCCGCCGCATGGCCAAACGCGTCCCGGTCGACGAATGGCTGTTCCCGAACATCAACACCGGCTGCGTCGTCAAGTTCAACGAGCAGGGCAAGATCCTCGAATCGTTCTGGGACCTGCGCGGTGAGAACCACCCGATGATCACCTCGATGCGCGAGCATCGCGGCTATCTCTATCTCGGCGGCATCATGAATAACCGGATCGGCCGCTACAAGCTAGAGAACGCGGACCCGAACTTCGTGCAGTATGACAAGCGCTGGGGGAAGCTGTCGTGATCGCGGCCGTCAGGGAATTCGCCAACCGCTTTCTCGGCCGCGGCGAGGCCACCATCACCGTGCCGTCGTTCGACGGCGCGCTCAAGCCGAACCAGAAACTGGAAGCCGCGACCACCCTGCTGGAGTGCGAGGCGCCCGAGGACCTCGCAACCGACGGCCGCAATCTTTATGTCGCCGACGGCCGCCGCCTGCTGCGCCTCGACGGCAGCACCGCGACCGAGCTGCGCAGCTTCGAGCAACCGATTTCCGCACTCTGTGCGCTCGCCGACGGCGGCATCGCGGTTGCGCTCGGCGGCCGCGAGGTGCGCCTCTACGCCAATCCTTCCGCAGGCGAGCCGGGCGTGACATTCAGCGACGCCGCCTTCAATGCGATCAATGCGCTGACGCTGGCGGACGACGGAGCCTTGATCGCGACGGACGGCTCGACAACTTGCGGCGTCGACGATTGGGCGCGCGACCTGATGGAGCTCAACCGGAGCGGCCGCGTGTTCCGGCTCGATCCCAGGACCGGATCGGTGAAGCCGTTAGCCTCGAAGCTCGGCTACGCCTTCGGCGCCTGTGCGCGCGGCGATAGCGTCCTGGTCAGCGAGAGCTGGCGGCATCGTCTCGTGCTTGTCGCGGATGGCAGGCCGCCGCAAATCGTACTCGGCCACCTGCCGGTCTATCCGTCGCGGCTGTCGAAGGCTGCTGGCGGCGGCTATTGGCTCACGGCGTTCACCGCACGCACCCAGCTGATCGAATTCGTGCTGCGCGAGCCGGCCTACCGCCGCCGCATGATGGCCGAGATCGACCCGGCCTATTGGGTGGCGCCGCGGCTGCGCTCGGGCTTCTCGTTCAAGGAGCCGATGCAGGGCGCGCACATCAAGACGATGGGCGTCATCAAGCCGTGGGCGCCGCCGCGCTCCTACGGCCTCGTGATCCGGCTCGGCGAAGACGGCAAGCCGCTCTATTCGCTGCACAGCCGGGTTGACGGCGTCAATCACGGCGTCGTCGCGGCACTCGAGCTGGGCAGCGACCTCATGCTGATCGCCAAGGGACCGGGCCGTGTGCTGAAACTGCCCCTCGCCGGGCTCGCCGAGGAGACAGGCTCATGAGCGACACCGTGCTGTCCCTGCGCAAGGCCACCAAGCTTTACGCCGGCGTGCCCGCCATCGAGGGCGTGGACTTCGAGCTGCGCCGCGGCGAGATCCACGCCCTGGTCGGCGAGAACGGCGCCGGCAAGTCGACGCTGACCAAGGTGATGGCCGGCGTCGTGACGTTGACGTCGGGCAGCATGACGGTCGACGGCTCCGACGTCGCGCCGCGCACGCCGCTCGAGGCCCGCAATCTCGGCATCGCCATGGTGTTCCAGGAGAACAGCCTGGTGCCGACCATGACCGTGGCGCAGAACCTGTTTCTCGGGCAGGAGAAGTTCTACAACCGGCTGCGCGGCATCTACATCGCCGCCCAGCAATTCCTGCAGTCGCTGAATTTCGACGTGACGCCGACCGCGACCGTGAGCGGACTCGGCGCGGCCAAGAAGCAGATGGTGGAGATCGCGCGCGCGGTCCTGCACAAGGCCAAGGTCATCATCTTCGACGAGCCGACCGCATCGCTGACACCGGAAGAGAAAAAATACTTCTTCGACCTCGTCCGCGACCTCAAGAAGCGCGGCGTCTCGATCGTCTTCATCTCGCATGCGCTGGAAGAGGCCTTGCTGCTGGCGGACCGCATCACCGTGTTGCGCGACGGCAAGCACGTCATCACAGACGATGCGGCGAAATTCGACCGCGCAGCGATCGTGCAAGCGATGGTCGGGCGCGACCTCTCCAACACGCTGTACGGCGCGCGGAAGACCAGCGTGCGGCCGGCCGGGGCGCGCGTGCTCACGGTGCAGAACCTCAAGATGGCGCCGATGGTGAAGAACAATTCGCTGTCGGTGTTTGCCGGACAGATCACCGGCGTGTTCGGGCTGGTCGGCGCGGGCCGCACCGAGACCTTCAAGATCGTATCCGGCGTGTTGAAGCGCGACTTCTTCCACGGCGGCGAGATTCTGCTGCATGACAAGCCGGTGCGCTACCGGGTTCCGGCGCCGGCGGTCAAAGCCGGCATCGCCTATGTGACCGAGGATCGCAAGGTCGAGGGCTTCTTCGAGACCGCCTCGATCGCCCGCAACATCTATCTCGGCCTGCTCTCGAAGTTTCCCGCCGGCCGAATGATGCTGTCGCGGCGCGAGACCAACACGGTGGGCAAGACCTGGACCCAGCGGCTCAAGGTCCGCGCCATCGGCGACGAGGCCAGGGTGGTCGAGCTTTCAGGCGGCAACCAGCAGAAGGTGGTGATCGCCAAATCGCTGGTGCAGGAGCCCGAGCTGATCATCTTCGACGAGCCGACCCGCGGCGTCGATGTCGGCGCCATTGTCGAGATCCACGAGCTGATCAACCAGCTCGCCGACGAGGGCAAGGCGGTGGTGGTGATCTCATCCTATCTGCCCGAGATCATGGCCCTCTCCGACCGCATCCTGGTCTCGCGCCAGGGCAAGGTGGTCGAGGAATTCTCCGCGGTCGAGGCCACCGAGGAGAAGATCATGTACGCAGCGATCCATTGAGGTGGCAACGCCCATGCGTCGCGGCCGGCTCGCCGCTCGCTGTCATGCAGCATCCGCTGCGATCCCGATCACGCGTTACTTCGGAGCGATGGTCCCGGTTACCTTCAGTCGCGCCGACCTCACCCAACCCGAGACGTCGTTGCCCGTCCCTCGATTGAGGTACATCACCGACGACCAGCCATCATCGGTTTGCGCATAGGCGACGAGCTCGTCGTTCGGAATCACGAACACGCCGCTGATCGGGCAGTGAAGATTCGGCGCCGAGTAGAATTGTAGCCGTCCCTTGCCCGTCACCACATTGGCCAGCGGCGGCGACAGCATCGGGACGCGGCTGGTGCCCGCCCGCGGCTCCTTGCAGCTCGACGGCGTCTGCGCGTGCACCGTCGCACCGAGGGCCCCCAGGATCAGGGCACTGCAGACGATGCAGGCGAGAACAAACCTGTCCGACATCACTCGATCTCCTGGACCGCCGGAACGCGATCATCGGTCATTCCAGGATGTTTGTCGTCGGACGATGCGGGCAGGTTCTGCGAGATGCGACGAAAGTCTGCGCGGCGGCCAAGCGCAATGGAAAGTCCGCACAGGGCAACGCTTCGCCAGTTGCGACAACTGACGAAGCGGCCGGCTCAGCTATTGCCCGCGATGACCACGAGGTTGTTCAGTACGGGCGTCGAACAGAAGGCGACGACGAGCGCGATATTGTAGACGTTGTTGCTGCGCCAAAGCAGCCACGTGACGAGAAACGTCAAACCGAGCTTGGGGACCAGCCACCACACGCCGAACCATGTCTGTGCCAGATGCATGAACGGGTTCAACTCACCCAATCCGAGATCCAGGATCACATTGGTCGACACCAGGTCGGCGTATCCCAGCAACAAGGCGAGGAACACCAAAAGACCTTTAACCCAATTCATTCCGAGACTCCCGATGGCGAAGATGCCGGATTGGCCAGATCACACTGTTGATAATGTCCACTCGCTCGGCGGGCACGAGGCCCGTTGCAGGATACTCATCCGGCTTCGGTACCCAGGCTGTGCCGAACAAAATGTCCAGGAGCGGGAAGAAGGCCGCAAAGTTCTTGTCGCGATGCTCGGGATGGATCGAGTGATGGATCCGGTGCCATTGCGGATTGTTGATCCAGGTCACAAACCGGCCGAGCGGGATGCGGACGTTGAGATGGGCACATGTATCGGGGATGAAGAAGATAAATCCGACAGCTATCGCCATGTCCGGCGGGACGCGAAACAAGATCGCCATAATCGGAAGGAAGGCGTCGGACAGCACCCTCTCAAACCAGAAATGCCGACCGCCGGTAATGAACGTAACGCCGTTCGCGCTGTGATGGAACGAGTGCATCGCCCAAAGAAACGGGATCGCGTGTTGGAGGCGATGGTACGTGTACTTGTAGAGATCGAGCGCGACCACGACGATTGCGAGAGAGACGTACCACCAGTAACCGTCGGTCGGTAACTTGATCCAACCGACACCAGCATAGCTCGCAATTGCGCCCGCGGTGATCGCCGCGGCTGGAGCGAGCATGTGCGACAACCCGAGGCTTACGATCACCGCGAGCCAATCATCACGAAACTCGGGGTAAGGAACGTCCGCAATCGGCCACCTTTTTTCCAGGATGCGACTGCCATAGACGATGCCCAGAAATACCGCCGCGTAAAAGACGGCGTTTGCGATGTCACTCGGCATGAGGGATGACTCGCCGATTTAATAGGATGGACAAAAGGAATAAAAACACTCCGTCCCCTATAAGCTAAAAACCTTATTTTTTGCTCAACGGTCGGGCGCGCGCAAGCAGGGTTTTTACGGGCGTCCGCCTCGCCCTTGAGCCCGATTCTGACGGGCCGTCGCGGCTGATGCGGCTGATGCCTGCTCGATCAAAAATGTCGGACGCGTTTGCTGCTTCTGCGCGGCGGCTAGGCAAACCGTTGGCCCGGAGATAACGGAGCTGATCGTTCTACGCGCGAGCTCAATTCTGTTTAAGCACGCCACGACTTGTGCGGGACGAAAAAGCCCGCAACGTCGTCGCGGGCTCTCTCCAAGGGTTCGGCGATGCCGGTTAGTGCAGCGAGCGGTCCGCCGGGAGCGAAGCCCGCGCAGTCGTGACCTTGCTTCGCGGCGTCAGGACGTGGAGCTGATGCGGCGTGGCCGCCGTCGCGGCGGCCGCTGCCTGCTCGTGGACGTTGGCGGCGCCAAGCACGCCAGCCTGCACCGGCGAGATCGGCAATCCACCGGCTTCGAACGTCGGAAGCTCGGCGGCGGACGCGACCGTTGCACTCGCGATCGCGAGAGTGGCGGCAATGATGGAAAGGGAAATCTTGGTCACTTGAAGGCTCCTCGATGGGTCTCGAGGCGCAGAGGTAGGCTCACTTTGTTGCAATGCAATAAAGATGATGCCGCATCGCACAAACATTTGATGGCCGCGACACCCCGACAACTGGAAATCGCGGCGCGGCCAATGCCCTTGCCGGGCAGCAAGCCCGGCACGCAACGCGAAACTCCAATGAAAACAAAGTTGAATGGCGCGCCCGGAACGATTCGAACGTCCGACCCTCAGATTCGTAGTCTGATGCTCTATCCAGCTGAGCTACGGGCGCATTTTCGCGGTGGGCCTAAAGCCCGCACGGCTCCGGGAGCCCCGGAGCGTCGCGAAAGAGCGCTCTAGCTACAGGCTCCCGGTCCGGTTGGCAAGGTCTGGAAGCGCCAATTTCGGCCGCTGTCATAGCCGCCCTGGGTTACCGGAATGGCCTCAGGCCCTCGCCCGCTCACTGCGGACCGACAGTAGTTCCACCGGGCGATCCGGGATCGAGATCTGGAACGTGGCGCCGATGGTGCCCTCGACCAGATGGATATGGCCGCCATGGGCGCGGATCAGCTCGGCGGCGATCGCAAGGCCCAATCCACTGCCGCCGGGGCGGCCGGAGGTCTGGAACGCCTCGAACAGATGCTCGCGCGCCTTGGCCGGCACGCCGGGGCCGGTGTCGGAGACCTCGATGATCGCAACCGTGCCCTCGCGGCGGCCGGTGATGCGGATCTGCTGGGCACCGCCATCGCTGTCCGGCCGGCTTTCCAGGGCCTGGGTCGCGTTGCGCACCAAATTGAGCAGCACGCGGAACAGCTGGTCCGGATCGGCGTCGATGGTGAGGCCGCGCTCGATCGCGCAGATCCAGGTGATCGAGACATCGGTTGCAAGTCCGGCGGACTCGCGCACCTCGGCGACCGCAGGCTCCACCATGATGACGCGGCGGTCGGGTGCCGCCTCCTGGGCGCGGCCATAGGACAAGGTCGACTGGCAGAAGGCGATGGCGCGCTCCAGCGAGCGCAGCAGTTTCGGCGCGAAGCGCTGCACCCGCGGATCAGGTACGCTGGCGAGCTGGTCCGACAGCAATTGCGAGGACGCCAGCAGGTTGCGCAGGTCGTGATTGATCTTGGAGACGGCGAGCCCGAGCGCGGCAAGCCGGCTCTTCTGATGCAGCATCGAGACGAGGTCGCGCTGCATGTCCGACAGCTCGCGCTCGGCAACGCCGATCTCGTCGCCGCGCTGGCTGGGCACGATGATTCGCGCCGAACTCTCCGGATTCTCGTGGAAGCCGACCAGGCTCGCGGTCAGCCGCCGCATCGGGCGAACGAACAGGTAATGCAGCGCCAGATAGACCAGGCCGGCGGTCAGGCCGGCGATCAGGAGCGCGACCACCAGAACGTTGCGCGAGAAACGGTACATCGCCTGCCGCAACGGTTTCTCGTCGATCACGACCTCGATGAATTGCGCCTGGCCCGGCGCGGGCCCGACCACGCGGATGGTCTGGTCACCGTGCTCGAGCATGATCTCGAAGGCATCGACGATCGCCGACCACACCGTCATGGCCCGCATGTCGACATCATGGTCGATCGCGGCCGGCAGGTCGGCGCTGGCGAGCAGGCGGCGCTGCTGGCCGAGCTTGATGGCGACGGCGCGGGCGCCGATGCTGGTCAGGATCTGCCGCGCCAGCGAATCCGGCACCAGGCCGGAGGGGGCGGCATCGAGCACCAGCGCCGCGGTGTTGGCGGCAGCCAGGCGGTCATTGAGCCGGTTCATCCGGAAGTTGGCGATCGCCGGCACGTAGATCAGGAGCCCGGCGATCATCACCAGGGGGATCGTCAGCAGCAAAAGCTTGCCGGACAGCCCGAGCCGAAGGGGCGGCTTGGGCCGCTGCTTCTGCGCGGTCGCCTGATCGTCAGTTAGAGCCACAAGATAAGGCCTTGTTGGGCTTAGGGGTCGGAAGATGCGGCCCGGCCCCCAAGCCGGTCAAATTACGGATCGCTAATGTCGGCGGTTCCCCGAACGCCCCAAAGCGCTCCTCACCGTCAAAAACCCCGCGAAAACAGTTATATTCGCCCCAATTGCGACGTTTCAAAGAAGCCTCTTTGCGACGCCCTGTGACATTGACGAAAACAGGGCGCTCGCTTATAAGCCGCGCCAACTGTCCGCGATGGCCCGGTTCTTGACCGGGGGCGGCTCATTTGGGGCCGTAATCGGCTCGCTTGGGCCTGCCAGCATCATCGGACTCCATCTCAATACAACGGCAAATTGCCCGGTCAGCGGAGAATTACCCGTGAAGCGGACTTATCAACCCAGCAAACTGGTGCGCAAGCGCCGTCACGGCTTCCGCGCCCGTCTCGCCACGGCCGGCGGCCGCAAGGTCCTCGCTGCGCGCCGTGCGCGCGGCCGCAAGCGCCTGAGCGCCTGAGCCCGGACGTCTCCTCTCCGGAGATACCCAATATGGATCGGCTGAGGCAGCGGGCGGATTTCCTCGCCGTTGCCAATGGCGCACGGGCGAATACCGCAGCTTTTGTGCTGCAGGGCCGCCGTCGCGACGATCAGGGCCCGATCCGCGTCGGCTATACCGTCACCAAGAAGAACGGCACCGCGACCGAGCGCAATCGCATCCGCCGCCGGCTTCGCGAAGTGATAAGACGGGTCGATGCCGTATTCATGCGGCCGCACCATGATTATGTGCTAGTCGGCCGTCGTGACGCGCTGACCCGCGACTTTGCGACCATGATTGACGACCTGCGGTCGGCGCTGCGCCGCCTCGACCGGCCTGCGCCCAATGCTGGTACCAACAAGACGGGTACCAACAAGGCGGGTAACAAGAGCGCTCCCAATCCGAATGGAATGACGAGACCCTAAGAGATGTCCGACAACCGCAACACGATCATCGCCGTCATTCTGTCGGGCCTCGTCCTGATCGCCTGGCAATATTTCTATAACGTGCCGCAGATGGAGAAGCAGCGCGAGGCGCAGCGCCAGGCCGAGCTGTTGAAGCCGGCACCGCAGGCGACCCCTGGTGCTGCTCCCGGCGCCGCTCCCGGAAGCTCCGCGACGCCGTCACCGACAGCCGCCGCGCCCGGCGCCGACGCTCCGGTGGCGAGCCGCGAGACGGTGCTCGCGGCCGGCCCGCGCATCAAGATCGAGAGCCCACGCGTCATCGGCAGCATCGCGCTGAAGGGCGCCCGGATCGACGATCTGGCGCTGGTTCAGTTCCGCGAGACCGTCGACCCCACATCGCCGGCCGTCGTGCTGCTGTCGCCGTCGGGCACCGCCGAGCCTTATTATGCCGAATTCCTGTGGCTGACCGCCAACGGCTCGTCGGTGAAGACGCCTGATGCCGAAACCGTCTGGCAGCAGGAAGGATCGAACAGCCTGTCGCCGAGCACCCCGGTGATTCTGAAATATGAGAACGGCCAGGGCCTGACCTTCCGCCGCACAATCTCGATCGACGATCGCTACCTCTTCAGCATCAAGGATGAGGTCAACAATCAAGGCAGCGCGCCGGTGACGCTGTATCCGTTCGGCCTGATCTCGCGCGGCGGCAAGCCGCCGGTCTCCGGCTACGCGATCCTGCACGAAGGCCCGATCGGCTATCTCGGCGAACAGGGCCTGCAGGAATACACCTACAAGAACCTCGACGAGGCCAAGACCCCGACCGGCGGAAATTCGCGCGGCGTCGTGTTCTCGAAGGTCACCGACGGCTGGCTCGGCATCACCGACAAATACTGGGCCACCGCGCTGCTGCCGGAAACCAATGCGACGCTGGACACCGCCCGCTTTACCACCGGCGACAAGCGCTATCAGGCCGACTACATGCTCGGCGCGCAGACCATTCCGATCGGCGGCACCGGCGTTGCCAATGCGCGGCTGTTCGCCGGCGCGAAGGAGGCCGCCACGGTCGGCCTCAACTTCCCGCTGGTCGGCTTCGGCGGCTACAACAAGCAGCTCGGCCTCAACCATTTCGATCTCCTGATCGACTGGGGCCATTTCTACTTCATCACCAAGCCGATGTTCCTGGCGCTCGACTGGTTCTATCGCCTGGTCGGCAATTTCGGCATCGCGATCCTCTTGGTGACCGTGATCGTGAAGCTACTGTTCTTCCCGCTCGCCAACAAGTCCTACGCCTCGATGGCGAAGATGAAGTCGGTGCAGCCGCAGCTGGCCGCGCTGAAGGAGCGCTATCCTGACGACCGCGTGAAGCAGCAGCAGGAGATGATGGAGATCTACAAGAAGGAGAAGATCAACCCGATCGCCGGTTGTCTTCCCGTCGCCTTGCAGATCCCGGTGTTCTTCTCGCTCTACAAGGTGCTGTTCATCACCATCGAAATGCGGCACGCGCCGTTCTTCGGCTGGATCAAGGACCTCTCCGCGCCCGATCCGACCAATCTGTTCACACTGTTCGGGCTCGTTCCGTTCGATCCGATCGCGCTGCTCGGACCGCATTTCGGCGCCTATCTGGTGATGGGTATCTGGCCGATCATCATGGGCATCACGATGTGGGTCCAGATGAAGCTCAACCCGGCGCCGCCGGATCCGACCCAGAAGATGATCTTCGACTGGATGCCGCTGATCTTCACCTTCATGCTGGCCGGCTTCCCGGCGGGTCTCGTGATCTACTGGGCCTGGAACAACACGCTCTCCGTGCTGCAGCAGAGCTTCATCATGCGCAAGAACGGCGTGAAGGTGGAGTTATTCGACAATCTGAAGTCGACCTTCGCCAAGAAGCCGACATAGCTTCCTGCGCCCGATCTATCACTGCGTCATGCCCGGCCTTGCGCCGGGCATCGACATATTTGGCGGCCAGCAAAACGTTGACGCGGATGGCCGGGTCGTCTTACGCCAAAGCTGCGCTTCGGGCTTTTGCCCGGCCACGATGAAATGGGATCCTTCGCATGACCGCCGAATCTGATGCGGAGCTGATCGAGCAGGGGCGAAAGCTGTTCGCCGGCGACTGGCGCTTCATCTGGGCCTCGCCCTCGATCGAGACGCTGCCGCCGATGGCCGGTCTCGAGGTCGCCTTTGCCGGCCGCTCCAATGTCGGCAAGTCGAGCCTGATCAACGCGCTGACCGGCCGCAATGCGCTCGCTCGCACCTCGCATACGCCGGGCCGCACCCAGGAACTGATCTTCTTCGAGGGCCCGGAAAACGCGGACATTCGTCTCGTCGACATGCCCGGTTACGGCTACGCTTCGGCGCCGAAGACCAAGGTGGCGTCATGGACCGCGCTGATCCACAAATTCCTGCTCGGGCGCGCGACGCTGGCGCGGGTCTATGTCTTGATCGACGCCCGCCACGGCATCAAGGACGTCGATCAAGACGTGCTGAAGACGCTGGACAAGTCCGCGGTCAGCTACCAGGTCGTGCTGACCAAGGCCGACCAGGTCAGGGCCGGCGAACTCAAGACCGTCACCGCCGAAACCATCGCGAAGCTCGCAAAACATCCCGCCGCGTTCCCCGAAGTGCTTGTGACCTCGTCGCGCACCGGCGACGGCATGCCGGAGCTGCGTGCCGCCATGGTGCGCCTGATCGAGGAGCGGCGCCGATGAACGGCGCATCCCGTCTCCTGATCGGCCTTGCCGCGATCATGGGCGCCTGCGGCGTGATTTTGGCAGCGGCCGCAGCCCATCTGCCGGACGCATCGCGGCTGGCGGCGGCATCCTCGATGCTGCTGTTCCATACCACCGCCGCCATCGCGACCATTGCGGTCGCGGAGCGCGCGATCATCCATCTGAAGCTCGGTGTCGTGGCGGCGGCAGGCTTCGTCATCGCCGCGTCATTGTTCGCGGGCGATCTCACGCTGCGCCAATATGGCGGCCATGGCCTGTTTCCGATGGCGGCTCCATCAGGCGGAACGCTGCTGATCCTGAGCTGGCTGCTGCTGGCGGTTTCGGCTATGTGGCCGAAGCGCTGAACGGTAGCCTGTAGCCCGGACGCAGCGAAGCGAAATCCGGGAATCGTGCCGCGGGTGCAAGCCCCGGATTTTGCGTGCGCTCCATCCGGGCTACGAATCGCGATCCCCACTTTGCGCCCTGCCCGGCAATCAGATAGAAACGCGCCCGTCCCTCCGCTGACGTGAGACCAGCCCCATGACCGACCAGCACATCAGCCCGCTCGATCAGGCCCGCATCCTGTCCGAGGCGCTGCCGCACATGCAGGAATATGACGAGGAAACCATCGTCATCAAATATGGCGGCCATGCCATGGGCGCCGAGGACACCGCCAAGGCGTTCGCGCGCGACATCGTGCTGCTTGAGCAGACCGCGATCAACCCGGTGGTCGTACATGGTGGCGGGCCGCAGATCGCGACCATGCTGAAGCGCCTCGGCATCCAGTCGGAATTCGCGGCCGGGCTGCGCATCACCGACGCCGCGACCATCGAGATCGTCGAGATGGTGCTGGCGGGTTCGGTCAACAAGCAGATCGTCGGCTACATCAACGAAGCCGGCGGCAAGGCCGTGGGCCTCTCCGGCAAGGACGGCAACATGGTGAAGGCGTCGAAGACGACGCGCACCATGGTCGATCCCGATTCCAACATCGAGAAGGCGGTCGATCTCGGCTTCGTCGGCGATCCCGAGAAGGTCGACCTCACGCTGCTCAATCAGCTGATCGGCTATGAGCTGATCCCGGTGCTGGCGCCGCTGGCAACCTCGCAGGACGGCCTGACGCTGAACGTCAACGCCGATACCTTTGCCGGCGCGATCGCGGGCGCGCTGAAGGCCAAGCGCCTGCTGCTGCTGACCGATGTGCCCGGCGTGCTCGACAAGTCCAAGAAGCTGATTCCGGACCTGTCGATCAAGGAGGCCCGCAAGCTGATCGCCGACGGCACGATTTCCGGCGGCATGATCCCGAAGGTCGAGACCTGCATCTACGCGCTCGAACAGGGCGTGCAGGGCGTCGTCATCATCGACGGCAAGACCCAGCACGCCGTGCTGCTCGAGCTCTTCACCAACCAGGGCACCGGCACGCTGATCCATAAGTAATGGCAGACGAGGTCGTCATCGCGGGACGCGCGGCGAGGAACCCTCGCCGGTCGCCGCCGGCGCGGCTCGCGATGTCGTTGCCGGCCGCGCTGGTGTCGTTTCTGTTCTCAGCCGCGCCCGCACATGCCGATCTCAAGCTCTGCAACCGCATGAGCTACGTGATCGAGGCCGCGATCGGCATCGACGACAAGGCCGCAACGGCGACACGCGGCTGGTTTCGGATCGATCCCGCGACCTGCCGCGTCGTGGTGCAGGGCGCGCTGACCGCGGATCGCGTGCTGCTGAATGCCCGCGCGCTCGGCGTCTACGGTGCGTCGCCGATCCCGCAGAACGGCACCGACGCGCTGTGCGTCGCGCAGGACAATTTCGTGATCGCCGCCGCGCGCCAATGCCGCTCCGGCCAGACACCGGCGCAATTCACCCAGATCACGCCGACGCAGACCGATGACGGCAATCTTGTCGCCTACCTCGCCGAGGACAGCGAGTATGACGACGAGCAGGCGCGGCTCGCCGGCATCCAGCGCCTCTTGGTGATCGCAGGCTACGACGCGGCGCCGATCGACGGCGTCGATGGGCCGAAGACCCAGAGCGCGCTGTCGGCCTTCCTCAGGAGCCGCGGGCTCGGCAGCGACATCGTGCAGTCGCCGAACTTCTTCAACACCATGGTCGACGCCGTGCAGAAGCCGTCGCCGACCGGGCTGACCTGGTGCAACGACACGCCGCACAAGGTGATGGCCGCGGTCGCGACCGACGACGGCAAGGCGGTGACCAGCCGCGGCTGGTATCGGATCG
The DNA here is from genome assembly GCF_038957035.1 of Bradyrhizobium sp. B097. Taxonomy (NCBI): domain Bacteria; kingdom Pseudomonadati; phylum Pseudomonadota; class Alphaproteobacteria; order Hyphomicrobiales; family Nitrobacteraceae; genus Bradyrhizobium; species Bradyrhizobium sp. B097. Next base: position 660,965 of record NZ_CP152412.1, on the reverse strand, counting down.
ACCCCGGCAAGTGCCTGCATCCCGACGTGTCGGGCACGCCGAAGCAGATCTATTCCTTCGCGGAAGCCGTCGACGGCGACAACCGCGCCATCCGCATCAAGGACAAGCCGCTGAACTGGGGCGGTGCGGTGCAGCTCTGCACCCGCGAAAGCAAGTTCGAGGTCAACGAGCAGGGCGACTGCGCCACCCGCGGCCTCACCGCGCTCGGCTTCACCACCGTCGACATGACCAGCGGCGGCAAGACGCTGCGCTTTGCGATGCCGTGATGAAGACAGTGGCGCCACATACATCACCGTCGTCCTGGCGAAAGCCAGGACCCATTACCACAGGCAATCATTTGGCAAAGACGGGTAGTGACCGACCATTGCGCGGTATTGGCACCGCGCTTCATTTGATGGATCACGCGGTATGGGTCCTGGCTTTCGCCAGGACGACGACGGAAAGATAACATGAAAACTCCCCGCAGCTTCGGCCATGTCGAGACCTGGGTGTTCGACCTCGACAACACGCTGTACCCGCATCACGTCAACCTGTGGCAGCAGGTCGATGCGCGGATCGGCGAGTTCGTCGGCAACTGGCTGAAGATCTCGCCCGAGGAGGCACGGCGGCTGCAGAAGGACTATTACCTGCGCTACGGCACCACGATGCGCGGCATGATGACCGAGCACGGTGTACAGGCCGACGACTATCTCGCCTATGTGCACAAGATCGACCACTCGCCGCTGCAGCCGAATCCGGCGATGGGCGCTGCGATCGAGAAGCTGCCGGGGCGCAAGCTGATCCTGACCAACGGCTCGGTCGACCATGTCGACGCGGTGCTCGGCCGGCTCGGCATCTCCAATCATTTCGACGGCGTGTTCGACATCATCGCCGCCGATCTCGAGCCCAAGCCGGCGCCGCAGACCTACCAGAAGTTCCTCAGGCTTCACGACGTCGATCCGGCGAAGGCTGCGATGTTCGAGGACCTCGCGCGCAATCTGGTGGTGCCGCATGAGCTCGGCATGACCACCGTGCTGGTGGTGCCCGACGGCAGCCAGGAAGTGGTGCGCGAGACCTGGGAGCTCGAAGGCCGCGACGCCGCTTATGTCGACCATGTCACGGACGATCTCACCGGGTTCTTGCAGCGGCTGAAGCCCTGATCTCTCCCCACGTCGTCCCGGCGTAGGCGGGGACCCATAACCACTAATCTCGGTTGGATTACGCGCTACGGCCCCATCGTGCCGCATCGCTGGCATTCGTGGTTATGGGTCCCGGCCTGCGCCGGGACGACGGTGGGGTTTGCCTTGACTCTCTTGCCCCAAATTCCGAAAAAGCCCTGCAAAATTCCCTCATATCCCCGATACGCCCAAGGATTGTCCCGATGTCGCTGTCCGCCCTCGAAACCACCGTCAACACCGCGTTCGACGCCCGCGATGGCATCTCGACCTCGACCAAGGGCGAGGTCCGCGAGGCCGTCGACCACGCACTGGAGCTGCTCGACAAGGGCGAGGCCCGCGTCGCCGAGCGCGAGGCGAGCGGCAAGTGGAAGGTCAATCAGTGGCTGAAGAAGGCGGTGCTGCTCTCGTTCCGTCTCAACGACATGGGCCAGATCGCGGGCGGCCCGGGCCAGGCCTCGTGGTGGGACAAGGTGCCTTCGAAGTTCGAGGGCTGGGGCGAGAACCGCTTCCGCGACGCCGGCTTCCGCGCCGTGCCGGGCGCGATCGTGCGCCGCTCCGCTTTCATCGCCCGCAACGTCGTGCTGATGCCCTCCTTCGTCAATCTCGGCGCTTACGTCGATGAAGCCACCATGATCGACACCTGGTCGACGGTCGGCTCCTGCGCCCAGATCGGCAAGCGCGTACACATTTCCGGCGGCGTCGGCATCGGCGGCGTGCTCGAGCCGCTGCAGGCCGAGCCCGTGATCGTCGAGGACGACTGCTTCATCGGCGCGCGCAGCGAGGTCGCCGAAGGCGTGATCGTGCGCAGGGGCGCGGTGCTGTCGATGGGCGTGTTCCTGGGCGCCTCGACCAAGATCGTCGATCGCGAAACCGGCGAGATCTTCGTCGGCGAGGTCCCGGAGTACGCCGTCGTGGTGCCGGGCACGCTGCCGGCCAAGCCGCTGAAGAACGGCCAGCCCGGGCCGGCCACCGCCTGCGCCGTGATCGTCAAGCGCGTCGACGAGCGCACCCGCGCCAAGACCAGCATCAACGAGCTGCTGCGGGACTAAGGAACGCACCGTCACCCTGAGGTGGCCGCTTCTTCAGCGGCCCTCGAAGGGTCGACGGCCCGACTGTGGCCGTGCATCCTTCGAGGCTCGCTCCGCTCGCACCTCCAGCGACAAAGGCGAAGCCTTTGCGCGGGGATGACGGGTCTAGACTGATCGAACCAAATTCCATCCGACGCCGACAAAACTCCGGGCCGCGAAACATTGCCGCTGTCCGGAGCTTTTTCATGGACTGGGCCAATTACCTGTTCGGCTTCAAGGGCCGCGTCAACCGGGCCAAGTTCTGGCTCGCAGCACTGATCATCGTGTGCTGGATGATATTCCTGGCCGCGCTGGTGATCTTGGCGGGCCTCGGCGGCAAGCGCGGGTTCGGCTTCAATGTCGACGACATCTTCCGGGCGTTCGACCCTGATAGCTACAGATCGCTGACCCTTGCCGGTTTGCCCGCGCTGCTGGTCAAGGCCAGCGGGACGGCACTGTTCGTCTGGGTCTACATCGCGGTCTCGATCAAGCGCCTGCACGACCGCGACAAGAGCGGCTGGTGGATGGTCCCGTTCTTCGCGATCCCAGGCCTCATGAGCCAGTTCTCGGACCGGCTTCCCGATGATTCCTATTGGGTGATGGCCGCGGGCGCGATCGTCTTCGTGTTCTATATCTGGGGCTTCATCGAGCTGGCGTTTCTGCGCGGCACCTCTTACCCCAATCGCTATGGTCCCAATCCGCTTGGAAAAACCCATGTGCGGCAAGGCGGCGACCGCGGCAACGGGTCGCGCTCCAGGCAGGGCTGGGATCAGCAGAGCGAGCTCGAATGATGCCGCACAAAGCTGGTCCACCCGCGGTGTGACGTGTTAAGCGAGGCGCATGAGTGATGCCGTCTCGATTACCCGCGATCTGGTTCGCTGCCCCTCCGTCACCCCGGCCGACGCCGGCGCGCTTGGCGTTCTTGAAAATTTGCTGAAAAGCGCAGGCTTCGACGTCCACCGCGTGACGTTCTCCGAGCCCGGCACCGCCGATATCGACAATCTCTATGCCCGCATCGGCTCTTCGGCGCCGCATATCACCTTCGCCGGCCACACCGACGTGGTGCCGCCCGGCGATGAAGCGGCGTGGACGCTCGGCGCGTTCTCCGGCGAGGTCAAGGACGGCTATCTCTACGGCCGCGGCGCCGTCGACATGAAGGGCGGCATCGCCTGCAGTGTCGCCGCCGTGCTGCAATATCTAAGGGATCATGGCGGCAAGCCGCGAGAAGATGGCAACGGCTCGATCTCCTTCCTGATCACCGGCGACGAGGAAGACGTCTCGATCAACGGCACCGTCAAGCTGCTGAAATGGTGCGCCGAGCGCGGCGAAAAGTTCGACCATTGCGTGCTCGGCGAGCCCTCCAATGTCGAGGTGCTCGGCGACATGATCAAGATCGGCCGGCGCGGCTCGCAGTCGGGCACGCTGGTGGTCGATGGCGTGCAGGGCCACGTCGCCTATCCGCACCGCGCCTCGAACCCGGTGCCTGATATCTCGCGGCTGATCGTGGCGCTGAGCGACGAGCCGCTCGATCACGGCAGCGCGCAATTCCAGGCCAGCAACCTCGAATTTACCACGGTCGATGTCGGCAACACCGCAAGCAATGTGATCCCCGGCCAGGCGCGGGCGAAGTTCAACATCCGCTACAACGACAACCACACCCAGGAGAGCCTGCGGCAGCTGGTCGACGAGCGGCTGGCGAAGGCCTGCGGCAACCGCATCCGCGCCCACATCGATTGGCAGCCGTCGAACTCGAACGTGTTCGTCACCCAGCCCGGCCCGTTCACCGATCTCGCGGTCGCCGCGATCGAGGAGGTCACGGGCCGCAAGCCGGAACTCTCCACCTCGGGCGGCACGTCTGACGCGCGCTTCATCTCGGGCTATTGCCCGGTGATCGAATTCGGCCTGGTCGGCCAGACCATGCACCAGATCGACGAGCGCACGCCGGTGGCCGATCTGGAGAAGCTGACGAAGGTCTATCGTGGCGTGCTGGACCGGTATTTTGCGTAGTCCTCTTCTCCCTCGCCCCGCTCTTGCGGGGAGAGGGTCGGGGTGAGGGGTCTAACCGCAAAGATGGTGAGCAACGGACTCGCGGAGAGTCCCCCTCACCCGGATCGCATTCCGCTGCGCTGCATGCAATCCGGCCTCTCCCCGCAAGCGGGGCGAGGCTAGGAGAGAGCGCCGCCTAGCTAGACAAAAACGTCGAAAACAACCCCATGCACAGTAGGGATTGGGGCTGCTCGTCATCCGCCCGCACCAGATATGGTCCGTAGGATGGGTAGAGCCAACGGGTCCGCGCAAAGCGCGGCCCGATGATAAACTCCGCGAAACCCATCATGTGGGCCGCGGATTCGAAGTGATGGGTTTCGCTTCGCTCGACCCATCCTACCGGATCATTCACACCGCCTAATAATCCACCCGCATCAAATAGAGCCCGTCCGGTGGCGCCACGGGGCCGCAGGCGGCGCGGTTGCGGGCGGCGAGTGCGCCAAAGAGATCGTCAGGGCTCCAGCGGCCCTCGCCGACCCAGACCAGCGAGCCGACCATCGAACGCACCTGGCTGTGCAGGAACGAGCGCGCGGACGTCACGATGTTGATGGCATCGCCCTCGCGCGTGACGTCGAGCTGATCGAGCGTCTTCTCCGGCGACTTGGCCTGGCACTCGGTGTCGCGGAAGGTGGTGAAATCGTGCTTGCCGAGCAGTCGCTGCGCGGCCTCGTGCATCGCGTCGGCATCGAGCGCCCGCGGCACGCGCCAGACGCGACCGATGTCGAGCGCGAGGTTCGCACGGGTGTTGGTGATGCGATAGAGATAGTGCCGCTTGATCGCCGAGAACCTCGCCTCGAAATCGTCTGATACGATATCAGCCGCCAGCACGCCGATCGGATTGGGCCGCAGATGCGCGTTCAGCCCGTCGCGGAAGCGGCCGGGCGGAAATTGCTTGGCGATGTCGCAATGCGCGACCTGGCCGCGCGCATGCACGCCGGCATCGGTACGCCCGGCGCCATGGACGCGCACGTCCTCGCCGCAGATCGCCTTGACCGCCGTCTCCAGCGCGCCCTGCACGGTCGGCGCGGTGTCCTGGATCTGCCAGCCGGAGAACGGCGTGCCGTCATATTCGATGGTGAGCTTGTAGCGGGGCATCAGGCGAGCCGCGCGGGCGGCTTCAACGGCGTGCCGCGCAGAAAATCCGCGGCCTTCATCGGCGCCTTGCCGGCGCGCTGCAGTTCGAGGATCCGGACCGCGCCATCGCCGCAGGCGATCGCAAGATTGTCGTCGAGCACATCGCCCGGCTCGCCCGCGCCTTTCGCCAATTCGCAACGCAGGATCTTCAGCCGCACCGGCTCGCCCTCGCCCAAAAGCTCGCACCAGGCGCCGGGGAACGGCGAAAGCCCGTGAATGTGCCGCAGCACCGCGTGCGCCGCCTGCTTCCAGTCGATCCGCGCCTCGGCCTTCTCGATCTTGGCAGCGTAGGTGACGCCGGCCTCGCTCTGCTTCGTCAGCTGCAAGCCGCCACGCTGCAGCGCGCCCATTGCGCGTACCATCAGATCGGCGCCGAGCGGCGCCAGCGCGTCGTGCAGGTCGGATGCCGTCATGCTGTCCGAGATCGGCAGCCGCTCGGCCATCGCGACGTCGCCGGTGTCGAGGCCGACATCCATCTTCATCACCATCACGCCGCTTTCGGCATCGCCCGCCATGATGGCGCGGTTGATCGGCGCGGCGCCGCGCCAGCGCGGCAATAGCGAAGCATGCAGGTTGAAGCAGCCGAGCTTCGGCGCGTCGAGAATCGCCTGCGGCAGGATCATGCCATAGGCCACGACGACGGCGGCATCCGCGTCATGCGCGTGAAACGCCTCGAGCGCTTCCGGAGTCTTGAGGGTCTTCGGCGTCAGCACTGATATGCCGAGGCGACGCGCCTCCTGCTCGACCGGCGTCGGCTGCAATTGCAGGCCGCGCCGCCCGCCCGGCTTCGGCGCGCGGGTGTAGACCGCCACGACCTCGTGGCCATGGGCCACCAGCTCCAGCAGCGTCGGCACCGCGAAATCGGGCGTGCCCATGAAGATCAGGCGAAGAGGCATGACGAGAACTCGGTCTGTTCCTTCCCTTGCGGGGAGAGGATTCGCATATCAAGCGCGCGGGTCTTTCCGCGAATTCGGTTGGCCTCTCCCGCTTGCGGGGGAGGCCGGATCGCATCGAAGATGCGATCCGGGTGGGGGCTATCTCAGCGATACGACTCGTGGAAAGACCGCCACCCCAACCCTCCCCCGCAAGCGGGAGAGGGAGTCGAGTGCCGATGGCGATCCTACTCCGCCGCGCGCTTGGCGGCCTTCTCGAATTTCTTGAACACGCGGTCGCGCTTCAGCTTCGACAGATAGTCCACGAACAGCACGCCGTTGAGGTGGTCGATCTCGTGCTGGATGCAGGTGGCATAGAGTCCTTCCGCATCCTCCTCGTGCACCTTGCCGTCGAGGTCGGTGAAGCGCAGGCGCACCCGCGCCGGGCGCTCGACCTCCTCGTAATATTCGGGGATCGACAGGCAGCCCTCTTCGTAGACCGATAGCTCCTCCGAATGCGAGATGATCTCCGGATTGATGAACACCCGCGGCTGCGGCGTGGTCTCGCCGTTCTCGTCGCGCTTGGCGAGGTCCATGGTGATCAGCCGCAGCGGCTGCGCGACCTGGATCGCCGCGAGCCCGATGCCCGGCGCGTCATACATGGTCTCGAGCATGTCGTCGGCGAGCTTGCGGATCTCCGGCGTCACCTTCTCGATCGGTTTCGATACCAGACGCAACTGCTTGTCCGGCAGGATGATGATTTCTCGTAATGCCATGGCGGCGATTTAAGCTGCTGACTTCATGGGGTCAATGCGCTCAGGAACCGGTTAAGACAGCCTTAACCACGTTTCTTCAGACAACATTAACCAAGGAATTTAAGGGAGTGTTTACCATAAATGTTCCCTTTTCGTTCGATGGCGATGCCGAATCGGCTACAACTGATGGCATGAACGAGATTCTGCTCACGATCGGCGACCTTCCCCTCCGTGTCTCCGACGCCCTGATCGGCCTTGGCACGCTGGCGCTGGTCCTGCTGCTTGCCATCGCAATGGTGATCGCGCGCGCCAGCCGGCGCGGCGCGGAACTCGCGATGGCCCAGGCCATTCGCGCCGATGAGCTGGAAGAGCGGCTCGCCGACATGCTGCGGGCGCAGAGCGAGGCCTCCGGGCGGGTCGACGCGATGGGGCAGGCACTGGCCGGCCGTCAGGCCGAGATGGCCCGCGCGGTCAACGAGCGGCTGGACTCGGTGACCCACCGGGTCGGCCAATCGATGGAACAGACCACGCGCAACACGATGGATTCGCTGCGGGTGCTGCACGAGCGGCTCGGCATCATCGATCACGCGCACAAGAACCTCAACGAGCTCACCACCCAGGTGACGACCTTGCGCGACGTGCTCGCCAACAAGCAGTCGCGCGGCGCGTTCGGCCAGGCGCGGATGGAAGCGATCGTCCAGGACGGCATGCCGAAGGGCTCGTTCGAGTTCCAGTACACGCTGACCACGGGCAAGCGGCCGGACTGCGTCGTGTTCCTGCCCGACCAGCGTCCGCTCTGCATCGACGCGAAATTCCCGCTCGAGGCCATGACCGCGCTGCACGATGCGCGCAGCGACGAGGAACGTAAATTCGCCAGCCAGCGGCTGCGCGCCGACGTGCTGAAGCATGTCAGCGACATCGCGGAGAAGTACCTGATCCCGGGCGAGACCCAGGACACCGCGCTGATGTTCGTGCCGTCGGAATCGGTCTATGCCGAAATCCATGACGGCTTCGACGACGTGGTCCAGAAGGCCTATCGCGCCCGGGTCGTGCTGGTGTCGCCCTCCCTGCTGATGCTGGCGATCCAGGTGATGCAGCAGATCCTGAAGGACGCCCGCATCCGCGACGCCGCCGACCAGATCCGCAACGAGGTGATGCATCTCGGCGACGACCTCAGCCGGCTGCGCGAGCGCGTGCTCAAGCTGCAAAACCACTTCGGCCAGGTCAACGAGGACGTCAGGCAGATCCTGATCTCCGCCGACAAGATCGAGAAGCGCGCCGGCCGCATCGAGGAACTCGACTTCAGCAAGGCTGAGACCCCGATCGAAGTGCCGCGTTTCGTCAAGGGAGCGACGCCCGAGCTGTTCCCCGCCCCGCGCAAGCTGCAGGCGGGGGAGTAGTACGGACCCTCATCTCACCTCATAGTCAGTGTCATCGCCCGGCTTGACCGGGCGATCCAGTATCCCAGAGGCCTATCCGCCGCCACCCGCAATCTCCGGGTAAAGATCGTTCCAATCCGGATTGTCCTTCTCAATCAGGGAAATCTTCCATGCCCGCGGCCATTTCTTCAGCCGCTTCTCGCGCTTGATCGCGTTCTCAGGGTCATCGAATTGCTCGAAATAGACGAGTTTCACCACGTCATATTTCTCAGTGAAACTCTCGATGAGTTGCAGCTTGTGCTCACCGACTCTGCGAATGAGGTCATTTGTCACACCGATATACAGCGTGCCGCCGATGCGGCTGGCAAGGATGTAGACGTAGAAGCTGCGTGCGCCCAACTGCCGCCTCTGGGATACTGGATCGCCCGGTCGAGCCGGGCGATGACACCTGATCATGCCGCGCGATCTGCGGACATCAACATCACTAGGTGCGATCATAGAGGAGTTGTTACCAGATCCGGCCACAAAAAGACTGTCGTCGCCCGGCATGTCGGCCTCCCAAGCCATTCCATGCCGTCGATGTGTTACCCATGTCTCCGAACGGTGTTACCTAGTCCCGGTCCGCACATCGAGCCGGGCGACGACACCCTCCTAGTGGCTCGAATCTGCTACCAACGGCCCCTATGACAGCACCTGAAGCGACGTCAGACGTGCCCGCGAAGCCGCAGGGACAGGCCCCCACCTCCTGGCGCGACAGCTTCGCCGTGTACTTGCAGCCGCGCGTCCTGATCGTGCTGCTGCTCGGCTTCTCGTCCGGCCTGCCGCTGGCGCTGTCGGGCTCGACGCTGCAGGTGTGGATGAAGGAGGCCGGGGTCGATCTCGGCACCATCGGGCTGCTCGCGCTGATCGGCACGCCGTACACGCTGAAATTCCTCTGGGCGCCGCTGGTCGACGCGCTGCACGTGCCGCTATTCACGCAGATCTTCGGACGCCGCCGCGGCTGGCTGCTGCTCTCGCAGCTGTTGCTGATCGCGACGATCCTGGTACTGGCGCTGGCCGATCCCGCGCGATCGCCATGGTTCGCGGCGTTCGCCGCGCTGCTGGTCGCAACCGCGTCGTCGACGCAGGACATCGTGGTCGATGCCTTCCGCGTCGAAAGCCTGCCGGAGAGCGAGCAGGCCGCCGGCATGGCGTCCTATGTCGCGGCCTATCGCATCGGCATGCTGGTCTCGACCGCCGGCGCGCTGTTCATCGTCAGCGGCTTCGAGTCCGCCGGCCTCGCCCGCCCGTCGGCGTGGATGTGGGGCTATGTGGTCATGGCCGCGCTGGTCGTGATCGGCATCGTCACCGCGCTTGCTGCGACCGAGCCGGCCCAATCGAAAGGCGCGGAGGCCGCCACGCATGCGCAGACCGCAGCGGAGCGCGTCTTGCACGCGGCGCTCGGCGCATTCTCCGAGTTCCTCAGCCGCAAGGACGCATGGGCGGCGCTCGCCTTCGTGGTGCTGTTCAAGTTCACCGACGCGTTCTCGGGCACCATGACCGCGCCGTTCGTGATCGACATCGGCTTTTCCAAGGTCGATTACGCCGCGATCGTGAAGGGCGTCGGCCTTGCCGCGACCCTGATCGGCGGATTTGCCGGTGGCTTCGTGGCGCGGCGCTATTCGCTCGCAACCAGCCTCTGGATCGGCGGCGTGCTGCAGGCGGTCGCCAACCTCTCGTTCTCCTGGCTCGCCCATGTCGGCGTCGATCAATGGGCGCTGGCGCTTGCGATCACCGCGGAGAATTTCACCAGCGCGATCGGCACCGTGATCTTCGTCGCCTACCTGTCGGCGCTATGTCGCAATCCGCTGCACACCGCGACCCAGTACGCGCTGCTGACGGCGCTCGCCGCGGTCGGCCGCACCTATCTGTCATCGGGGGCGGGCTATGTGGCGAAGGCCGTCGGCTGGCAAATGTTCTTCGTGATCTGCGTGCTGGTCGCAATCCCGAGCCTGATCCTGCTCGCCTGGCTGCAGCGGCGCGGGCATTTCGACGAGTTGGGGCCGGTGAGAGTTTAGCCCAGCCGCCGTAGCCCGGATGAAACGAAGCGCAATCCGGGGAAGTCTCTCAATTTGCAAAACTGCCCCGGATTTCGCTTCGCTCCATCCGGGCTACGGGCTCTGTCCGTGCGTCGTCCTGGCGAAAGCCAGGACCCATTACCCCAAATGCAAATTGTTGCGCGACGTTGAGGCCACAATCCATCCGACAACCAAGGCCGGTGGTTATGGGTCCTGGCCTTCGCCAGGACGACGATGAGGATAGGTCGCAACTCAAGATGTCAAACAGCGCGGTGTCATCACCCGCGCAGCCGGGAGCCGCAATTGACGCGGTTACTTCGCCACCACGCTCCACTTGGTGACGATGGCTTCGCTCATCTCGCCGGCGTCCTTGGCGCAGGCGATCTCGTCGACCTTCACCGAGATGGCCTTGCCGGAGAGGCTCTTGAGCTGGGCGGCCTGGGCGTCGTTGGTCGGAACGAGCTGAAAGGTTTCCGGCCCGGTTTCGAGGTTGCAGAGACCGTTCGGCGGCGGCAGGCGGCGCGGCTCGCTGGTGATCTGGTAGGTCGCGACGCGCTTGCCGCGGTTCTTGGTGTCGCGCACCTTCATGACGCCGAGTTCCCCCGACAGCACGTCGCCGGCCCGGATCATCTTGCCGGGCTTCTGCGGCGCATCGCTCTGCTGCGCGAGCGCGCACGGCGCGGCGAAAGTGGCCGCCAGAAACGCAACGGCCAAGCGTACGCCGAATCGGTGTGTCGTCATTTGCAGTGGTTCCGTACTTGATTCGTCAGAGCATGGATGACCGTCCCCAAATCGTCATCCACCCTATCATTTTGTTTCGGCGCGATCTTTTTGGATTGTAACCGATCGCCTGGCGAACAATGCCGCGTCCGGCTCCCGGATCGCTGGCTAGAACAGCGTCCGCTGCCGCATCGCAGCCGATAGCGTACCTTCATCGAGGTAATCAAGCTCTCCGCCGACCGGCACGCCATGCGCCAGCCGCGTCACCCGCACATTGGCCTCCGACAAGAGGTCGGTGATGTAATGCGCGGTGGTCTGGCCATCGACGGTGGCATTGAGCGCCAGAATGATCTCGCTCACTTCAGGCGCATGCGCGCGCGCCACCAGTTGATCGATGGTGAGGTCCTGCGGACCGACACCGTCGAGCGGCGACAGCGTCGCGCCGAGCACGTGATAGCGTCCATTGGTCGCATTGGCGCGTTCCAGCGCCCAGAGATCGGCGACATCGGCGACCACGACGATGATCGAGGGATCGCGGCGCGGATCGGTGCACACCGTGCAGGGGTTTTGTGTATCGATGTTTCCGCAGGTCTTGCAGACCTGAATCTTGTCGATCGCGACCTGCAGCGCCGCGGTCAGCGGCGTCATCAGCGCTTCCCGCTTCTTGATCAAATGCAGCGCCGCGCGCCGCGCCGAACGCGGCCCGAGCCCGGGCAGCCGCGCCAGCAACTGGATCAGGCGTTCAATCTCGGGGCCGGCAACGCTGGTAGCCATTAGAGCATGATCCGGAAAAGTGTGGAGCGGTTTTCCGAAAAGATCATGCTCCAACAAAGAGCCAAGGCACGATGATTCATCTTGATCTCGCCGCGCTTCAAGTCGGACCAAATCCCGGCGGCAGGCCGAGCCCGCCGGTGAGCGCCATCATCTTCTCCTGCATCGCCGTCTCGGCCTTGCGGCGGGCATCGCCATGCGCGGTGACGAGCAGATCCTCGAGCACCTCGCGCTCCTCCGGCTTCATCAGCGACGGATCGATCTTGATGCCCTTCACTTCCATCTTCGCGGTCATGCGCACGGCGACCAGGCCGCCGCCGGAGATGCCCTCGACCTCGACATTGCCGAGCTCTTCCTGCATCGCCTGCATCTTGGATTGCAGCTGTGCTGCCTGTTTCATCATGCCGAGAAAATCAGCCATGCGTGCGTTCCTATCGCCAGATCAATCGTCGTCGCTGTCGGAAGTTTCAATCGGGTCTTCGCCGGTCGCATCCGCTACCGGAACCTCGGCGGCAAGGCGGCGGACCTCGACCACCTTGGTGCCGGGGAAGCGCGCCAGCACCTCCTGCACGCGCGGATCGGCCTCGGCAGTACGCTGATGCTCGCTGCGCGCCAATTCATTCTGCGAGCGCACCGTGGGCTGGCCGGCCTCGTTGGAGATGATGACGGTCCAGCGCCGCCCGGTCCATAGTTCGAGCTTGCGCGACAGATCGGTGACGAGCGCGCGCTGCGCCTTCGGCTCAAGGCCGATCTCGAGCTGGCCATCCTCGATGCGCACCAGCCGCACATCGGCCTCCAGCGCGCTCTTGGTCATGATGTCGCGCTTCTCGCCGGCGAGCGCGATCAATTGCGGAAAGCTCGTGATCCGCAGCGCCGGCGCGGCATCGGCGACTGGGGCCGCCATCTGCGGACGCGCGGCGAGATCGGCGCGCGGCGCACCCTGCGGTGCCCGCGCCGACGGCATCGCCGACATCGTCGAGACCGGCGCGCCGCGTGGCGCTAACGATGCGGCGGAGCCCGACGTCGCGGGCGCCGCGCCGCCGCCATTCTGCTCGATCATCATCCGGATCGCCTCATCCGGCGTCGGCAGGTCGGCGACATAGGCGATCCGCACCAGCACCATCTCGGCGGCAGCGGCAGGCCGCGTCGCGGTCTGCACCTCGGCGATCCCCTTGAGCAGCATCTGCCACATCCGCGACAGCACCCGCGTCGACAGTTTTGCGGCGAATTCACGCGCGCGCACCCGCTCGGTCTCGCCGAACGCGACGTTGTCCGCGGTTCCCGGCACGAACTTCACGCGGGTGACGAAATTGACGAACTCGGCCAGGTCGGACAGCACCACCACCGGATCGGCGCCGACATCATACTGCGCGCGGAATTCGGCGAAGGCGCTGGCGAGATCGCCGCGCGCCAGCGAATCGAAGAGATCGATGACCCGGGTGCGGTCGGCGAGGCCGAGCATCTGCCTGACCGCATCGGCCTTCACGAGGCCTGCGGCATGCGCGATCGCCTGGTCGAACAGCGACAGCGAATCGCGCACCGAGCCCTCGGCCGCCCGCGCGATGATGCCGAGCGCCTCGGGCTCGACCTCGACGTTTTCCTTGGCCGCGATGTTGCCGAGATGCTTCATCAGCACGTCGGCCTCGACCCGGCGCAGATCGAAGCGCTGGCAGCGCGACAGCACCGTGATCGGAACCTTGCGGATTTCGGTGGTGGCGAACACGAACTTGGCGTGCTCCGGCGGCTCCTCCAGCGTCTTCAGGAAGGCGTTGAAGGCCGCCGTCGACAGCATGTGGACTTCGTCGATGATGTAGACCTTGTAGCGCGCGCTGGCCGGCGCATAGCGCACGCTGTCATTGATCTGGCGAACATCGTCGACGCCGGTGTGCGAGGCCGCGTCCATCTCCAGCACGTCCATGTGCCGGCTTTCCATGATCGCCTGGCAGTGCACGCCGAGGTCGGGCATGTGGATGGTCGGCCCCTTCACCGAGCCATCCGGCTTGGCGTAATTCAAGGCACGGGCGAGGATACGCGCGGTGGTGGTCTTGCCGACCCCGCGGACGCCGGTGAGGATCCAGGCCTGCGGAATCCGCCCGGTCTCGAATGCGTTCGAGACGGTGCGGACCATGGCCTCCTGGCCGATCAGATCCTCGAAGCTGGAGGGGCGGTATTTGCGGGCGAGAACGCGGTACGGCTTGGCCGTATCCGGCGCGCCACCCAAATCAAAGCCGCCGTCAAGGCTTGCTTTGCCTGCGCCGTCGGACGGTTGGGAGGGGTCGCCAGCGTCATTCATGCATCGATCCGCAACTAGGGAATTGTCTCTTCAACCGGCGTGCGGATAGGAGCCAAAATCGAGCGCCGGGCGCGGAGACCGCCATTCCAGCGCGATTCGCTCGGAAAAACAGGTAGGAGACTGACGAGCGACCCGATCCGGACCTCGTTAGGGCTGCTTCCTTCCGGACCTGACCCGGTTGGCGAGTGGCTCGTCCACCGCCAATCTCCCGGTCCCTATTTGGGGCCAAAACCGCCGGAAAGCAAGCGGCCTGACCCGGCTTTGTAAGGCTGGCTTTGTGGGGCTTGTCTGGGAACACGGAAAGGCATTACTTGCCCCTCATGCCCGCCACCAACTGGTCGCTGCATTCGCAGCTCAAGAAAGACACCATCGACATCGGCGACCTGCCGCTGTGCAAGGTGCTCGTCATCAAGGATGCGCATTATCCCTGGCTGCTGCTGGTGCCGCGGCGCGACGGCGCGGTCGAGATCATCGACCTCGACGAGGTCGAGCAGGCGCAGCTGATGACCGAGATCACCCGCGTCTCGCGGGCCCTCAAAGAGGTCTCCAAGTGCGACAAGCTGAATGTCGCAGCGCTCGGCAACCTCGTGCCGCAACTCCATGTCCACGTCATCGCGCGCCGCACCAGCGACGCTGCATGGCCGCGTCCCGTTTGGGGCGTAATGCCGCCGCTGGCGCATGACGCCGAGGAAGTGCAGAATTTCATCAGCGCGCTTCGCCGCAAGATCTGGTTGGGTTGATTTTCGATGTCTGCATCCGATTCATTTCCGCTCGGCCAACCGGCCTTCGTCACCCATGTGCTGGACCGCGCCGCGCATCTGCGCAGCAATGACGAGAAGCTGTTCGCGCTGGAGGGCCATCGGGAAGCCCGCGCCTACGTGATCTATCGCGACTCGCTGGTCGTGAAGCAGGAGGAAGGCGGGGCCCGCGCGCTGCTCTCGCTGGAGGAGGCCCGCGGCTTTGGCGCCAATCCCGGCACGATCTTCTTAGGGCTCCGCGATGCCGCGCCGATCTTCGGCATGGGGATCGCGCCGCAGGCGGCCGAGAAGCTGGTCGGGCGTCCTGATGTCGCGATCACCGAATTGCGCGGCATGGCGATGCAGGGTGTGGTGCCGCCGGAGCAGCTCTCCGCCATCGCGATGGCGAAATCGATGGTGACCTGGCACCAGCGCCACGGCTTCTGCGCGAACTGCGGCACCCGCACGGCGATGAAGGAGGGCGGCTGGAAGCGCGAATGCCCGAGCTGCAAGGCCGAGCACTTTCCGCGCACCGATCCGGTCGTGATCATGCTGGTCACATCGGGCGACAAGGTGCTGCTCGGCCGGCAGAAGCAGTTCATGCCCGGGATGTATTCCTGCCTCGCCGGCTTCGTCGAAGCCGCCGAGACCATCGAGGATGCGGTGCGGCGCGAGATTTTCGAGGAGTCCGGCATCCGCTGCACCGACGTCAATTATTACATGACGCAGCCCTGGCCCTACCCGTCATCGCTGATGATCGGCTGCACCGCGCGCGCGACCAACGAGGACATCGTGGTCGACCGCACCGAGCTCGAGGATGCACGCTGGTTCGACCATGCCGAGGCGACGCTGATGCTCAAGCGCCAGCATCCCGACGGCCTGGCCGGCCCGCATCCGTTCGCGATTGCCCATCATTTGCTCGGCCGCTGGGTGCACCACCGAAATCCATTGGACCAATAGCGGGAACCGGACATCGTTCTGCCGATTAGATCGGGACAGGTTGAGGCAGTTGACGGAACCATTGCGACGGACCCCTGCATGAATTTTCAAGACGGTGCCCCGAAAGTCCCGCCCCGCATCCTCTGCATCGGCCTGCCGGTGCGCGACCTGACCTTCCGCGTCAACGTACCGGCGCGCGGCTCCAAGGAGAACGCGACCCATTTCGACGAGATCTGCGGCGGCAACGCGCTGAACGCCGCCATCGGCATCGCCCGGCTCGGCGGCCGCGCCGCGATCTGCGGGCCGATGGGCGATCAGCGGGAGACCTCGAGCCGCTACATCTTCGACAAGCTGGCGCAGGAAGGCATCGAGACCAACCATCTCATCCACATGCCGGATCTGGTCACGCCGATCTCGGCGATCATGATCGACGACACCGGCGAGCGCACCATCGTCACCTTCCGCGATCCCGAGCTCTGGAAGGTCAAGCTGCCGCCGACCGAGCTGCTGCTGGAGGATTGCGCGGCGATCCTGACCGAGAGCCGCTGCGCGCCGTTCTGCACCGAGCTGTGCGCCGAGGCGGTCAAGCGCGGCATTCCCGTGGTGGTCGACGTCGATCGCGCAATGTCGATGCGGGAAGGGCTGCTCACCGCCTCGTCCCATCTGGTGTTCTCCAGCGAGCCGCTGCAGCAGACCGCCGACGTCACCGACGACGGCCAGGCGCTGCAAAAGCTTGCCAAGCTCACACCGTCCTTCCTGGCCGGTACGCGCGGCCCGAAGGGCACGATCTGGCTCAACGAGAAGGGCGGGCTCGAGGAGACGGCGGCCTTCCCGGTCCATACCGTCGACACGCTCGGCGCCGGCGACGTCTTCCACGGGGCGTTTGCCCTCGCCATCACCGAGAAGCAGGAGCTGCGGCAGGCGCTCCGCTTTGCCTCGGCCGCCGCAGCGCTGAAATGCACCCGGTTCGGGGGCGCTTATGCCGCACCGCAACGTACTGAAGTTGAAGCGTTTTTGGGCGAACACGCCGACGCTCGGCCGGCCTGACCGGTCACGATCCGCTTGATTTGGAAGATTTTTCTCTATATGAGGGAGTTTGAACCTTCATGTGGAACTTTCTTCTATGACCGATGTCGCCATTCAGCTTCATGACAACAACCGCCGCCTCGACGCCATCGATCGCAAGATCCTGACCGTGTTGCAGGAGGATGCCTCGCTCTCCGTCGCCGAAATCGGCGACCGGGTCGGGCTGTCGTCGACGCCGTGCTGGAAGCGCATCCAGCGGCTCGAGGCCGACGGCGTGATCCTGCGCCGCGTGGCGCTGGTCGATCAGAACAAGATCGGGCTCGGGATTTCGGTATTCGTCTCGGTCGAGAGCGCCGACCATTCGGAAGCCTGGCTGCGCAAATTCGCCGACGCCGTCAGCGCCATGCCCGAAGTGATGGAATTCTACCGGATGGCCGGCGACGTCGACTACATGCTGCGCGTCGTGGTCGCCGACATGCAGGCCTACGACGTGTTCTACAAGAAGCTGATCTCGGCCGTGCCGCTGAAGAACGTCACCTCGCGCTTCGCGATGGAGAAGATCAAGTCGGTGACGGCGCTGCCGGTGCCCGCGGCGTAAGACCTCACCTTCTCCGCTGTCATCGCCCAGCCTGTGCGCAATTGCGCACATGGACCGGGCGATCCAGTACGCCGCGTCCTCTCGGCTCAATCACTGCCGCCTCTGGAATACTGGATCACCCGGTCGAGCCGGGTGATGACAGTGAGATTTGCCGCGAGCCGCGTGCTCAGATCTTCTGATTGTACTCGCCGACCTCGGGGTGCGTGCGCAGCACCGAGTCCATCGCCTCGAACATGTCGCGCATGCGCTGCTCGCTGACCGGGCTTTCGACCACGACCACGAGCTCCGGCTTGTTCGAGGAGGCGCGCACAAGGCCCCAGCTGCCGTCCGCGACCGTGACGCGCACGCCGTTGACGGTGACGAGATCGCGGATGTTCTGGCCCGCGACCTGCGCGCCCTGCTGCTGCAGCGTCTCGAAGTGCTTCACGACGGCGTCGGCCACGCCGTACTTCGCCTCGTCGGCGCAATGCGGCGACATGGTCGGCGACGACCAGGTCTTCGGCAGCGCGTCCTTCAGGTCGGCCATCGATTTGCCGGGGGCGCGGTCGAGCATCTCGCAGATCGCGATCGCCGACACCAGCCCGTCGTCATAGCCGCGGCCGAACGGCTTGTTGAAGAAGAAGTGGCCGGACTTCTCGAAACCGGCGAGCGCGCCCAATTCGTTGGTGCGGCGCTTCATGTAGGAATGCCCGGTCTTCCAGTAGACCGTGTTCGCGCCCTGCTTCTGCAACACGGGATCGGTTACGAACAGTCCGGTGGACTTCACGTCGACGACGAACTGCGCGTTGGCGTTGATCGCCGACATGTCGCGCGCCAGCATGACGCCGACCTTGTCGGCAAAGATCTCCTCGCCGGTGTTGTCGACCACGCCGCAGCGGTCGCCGTCACCGTCGAAGCCGAGGCCGACATCGGCCTTGTGCGCCAGCACCGCATCGCGGATCGCGTGCAGCATCTCCATGTCTTCCGGATTCGGATTGTATTTCGGGAAGGTGTGATCGAGCTCGGTGTCGAGCGGGATCACCTCGCAGCCGATCGCCTCCATCACCTGCGGCGCGAACGCGCCCGCGGTGCCGTTGCCACAGGCCACCACGACCTTCAGTTTCCGCTTCAGTTTCGGCCGGCTGGTGAGATCGGCGATGTAGCGCGCCGGAAAGTTTTCATGGAATTGATAGGAGCCGCCGGCCTTGTTGTTGAAGTCGGCGTTGAGCACGATCTCCTTCAGCCGCGTCATCTCGTCGGGGCCGAAGGTGAGCGGGCGATTGGCGCCCATCTTCACGCCGGTCCAGCCATTGTCATTATGCGAGGCGGTGACCATGGCGACGCAGGGCACGTCGAGATCGAACTGCGCGAAATAGGCCATCGGCGTCACCGCGAGCCCGATGTCATGCACCTTGCAGCCCGCCGCCATCAGGCCTGAAATCAGCGCGTATTTGATCGACGCGGAATAGCCGCGGAAATCGTGACCGGTGACGATCTCCTGCCTGACGCCGAGCTCCGCGATCAGCGCGCCGAGCCCCATGCCCAGCGCCTGCACGCCCATCAAATTGATCTCTTTGTTGAACAGCCAGCGCGCGTCGTATTCGCGAAACCCGGTCGGCTTCACCATCGGCTCGGATTCGAAGGCATAGGTGTTCGGGACCAGCGCGGATTTCGGCTTGGGAAACATCAGAAGCGGCCTCGTGGAAATGCGGACGAACAGTGCCGCTGGCTTTAGCGAATGCATCGCCGCAGCGGAAGGCAGGATTGACGGCTTGTGGCTAATAATTGCGGCAGATTTGGCGTCAGCGAAATACTGTCGTCATCCACCCATCCTTGCGCGGCGGCGCAACACGCCACGCTGTTGCGTCCTGCGAGCTGCTTGACCGCTCATCGCTCCGACCCAGCATGGTTTCTGCAGGGGTGGCGCGGCCAAGACGGTGCGCGAGCCGAACCGGATGCGACACTTCCGCGCCCTCGCGCAAGCCGTCACTCAAGCACTTGCCTTCAACACACAAAGCCAACCCAGCCCTCTCGGCGAGGTGCGGTCACGCACGCACTCGCCCGAAGGCGTGCGCAATATCTACAGGTGATGATCAATGCCTGATTACTCTCTGGTGCCGGTGGACCATCAGCCGGATTTCGATAACTACTCGCTCGTTCCCGTTGACCACGATCCGTTCGCCGCGGATAGCGTAATTCAACAGGCACAGATTCAACAAGATCAAGCGCAGCCGCAAGGCCCGGCGCAGCAACAGCCCCCAGCGGGAGCCGGTCCGACTTTGGATCAAGGCGCCGCCAAAACCGCTCCGTTTAGCGGCCACGCCAATCCGACGCCAACAGACGCTCTTCCATCACACGGTCGCGCAATTCCCTTGCTTGAGAATGGTAAAGTTGACAGCTACTTTTACGCAAGAAACTCGACTGGCACTCCGCCAGAAGGCCCTCAGGTTACTACTGCGAACCGCAATCTCACAATCACTGCCACTGACAGCGCCAAACCCACGAATTTCGGTGAGGTTTATGGACACACGCTAACGTTCTCAGAACCCGGTAGCAATAATTTGAGAACAATCACCGCTGCCGACCCAACTGGCTTGTTGGTAGCGACCCCGGTAGAAGATAATCCAAACCTCCTGAGTGTCAGAGAGTACAAGGGCTACTGAATACACGCCGGCCGAGCGGGCACATTCCCGATGTATTGTCGACGGC
The DNA here is from genome assembly GCF_038957035.1 of Bradyrhizobium sp. B097. Lineage (NCBI taxonomy): Bacteria > Pseudomonadati > Pseudomonadota > Alphaproteobacteria > Hyphomicrobiales > Nitrobacteraceae > Bradyrhizobium > Bradyrhizobium sp. B097. The sequence continues at coordinate 640,726 of NZ_CP152412.1, read as the reverse complement.
GGCCGAACACATGCAGACCAATGCCAATTGGCAAAATGCGAGTTGGCGAAACGGGACCAAGGGCCGGCTAGAAGCTCGCTTCGCCGAGGTTCGCGCATCACAGGGGAGGACATGGAGAGGTCTTATGAAGCTGCTGAGGACCGGGATACTCGCACTTTCGCTAACCGTGACGGCGACCGTTGGGCTCGCTGCGGATTACGAAATTTTCGCTGAGTTTGCGACTGTGGAGACTGGGGTAAACCATTATGCTGTCGAACGCCTCGACCACAAGAACCAGAAGCTTCATCATTGCACCGCAGTCCTCGACGCCGAGACCAAGCAATTGACCGGTCAATGCACCGAGAGGCCCGGCTTTCCAGAGAAACCAACCGGCAAAGGACCTAACGTACAGGGAGGGATTTCAAACGTTTTTGGCGGATTGCCAGTGTTAGGCTCTTGGAAAATCGATCAGACTACCGGGAAAACTGAGTTCTGCATTTCAGACCCCGCTCAGTGCGTGGAGGTAACTCCGCAATAGACATTTTACGGTGAGTCCGCCGGGAGACCGGCTCGACACTCTGCGCAAGCGCCTCCGGTCTGATGTTGCCCGCGAACGTCTGGTGGAAATGCCGCGCCGTTGCGAAGATCGACTCGACTACCCTCTCATTCCCAAAATGTGAACAAGCAGCGCCCTGAATTCCCTCGCAATGCGAAAGTGCTGCCTATTGCTCCAGCAGCAGCTTGCCGTTGGCGTATTCGAAGCGCTTCAGCTTGGACAGGAAGGACAGGCCGAGCAGGTTTTCCGACAACGCCTCGTCCGGCAGCACCAGGGCATCGACATCGCGCACGGTGAGGCCGCCGATCTCGATCATGGCAAGGCGCGCCCGCGCCGCCTTGATGGTGCCGTTGGCGGTGGTGACGCGCGAGGTGTAATCGCCCGGCACCGGGCGCAGGCCGAAGCGCGCGGCGGAGGTCTCGTTCAGAGCCACCACGGAGGCGCCGGTGTCGACCATGAAGTTGATGCGCTGGCCATCGATGCGGCCGTCGGTCGCGAAGTGACCGCGCGGATCGGGCGCGATGCTGAGCGTGCGGGCGCTGGCCTGCGCCACCGTGACGGCGGGGGCAACGGTCTGCTTTGCGGTGGTCGCGGCGGCGGGCGCCATCTTGCTGGCCATCTGGGCCATGAAGGTGCCCAGCCCGATCAGGATGGCCGCGAAAATCATCAGGTTACGCATGACACCATACTCGGAAAACCGAACGCGCAATTTCACCACGCCCGCCGTCCCGCCGCGAGCGAGGGCGGCAGCGCGAGCCTGCCATTTTGGCGAAAAGGATGAGCGAAGAGTTAATGCGAGCCTCTTCAGGCGGCCGAATGTCATCGACCGCCTCGCCCGGACCGAATTTGCCGCCCCTCAGGGGGGCCGTTTTTAAGCGGTCCTGGCGATCGGGCTCGGCATCGCAACCCGCAGCGCGTAATAGACCGCGCCCGCGATCCCGACGCCGAAGAACCAGCCATAGACCGCCCACCAGGCCGGCAGGAGCGAGGTGAAGTTCGGCAGCACCGACGAGAACAAGGCGCCGATCGCGGCCGCGATCAGCGCGCTGACGTTCCAGCCGTTCTGGAAGCGATATTCGCCGTCCTCCTGGTACAGCGCCGGCACGTTCACGCGACCTTTCGCGATCAAATAGTAATCGACCATCATGATCCCGAAGATCGGCCCCATGGTCGCGCCGATCAGCCCGACGAACGAGGCGGCGCTGCCCTCCCAGGGCGCGAACGGATACAGCGCCAGCGCGATCAGCGCCGCGATGTAGCCGCCCTTCTTGAAGTCGATATGCCGCGGAAACACGTTGGAAAAATCGAACGCCGGCGAGACGAAATTGGCGACCACGTTGATGCCGAGCGTTGCCACCGCGAAGGTGACCGCGGCGAGCAGCGCCAGGAACCAGCTGTCGAACTTCGCCGAGATCTGGTCGGGATGCAGCAGCACCTCGTGATAGACGTTGAACGCTGCGATCGTGGTGACGCCGGCAACCAGCGAGAACAGGATCAGGTTGACCGGCAGGCCCCAGATATTGCCCTTGCGCAGCGTCTTGGCGTCCGGCGCGTAGCGCGAGAAGTCGCAGAAATTGAGATAGAGCGCGGCGAAATAGGTGATCCAGGTCGCGGCGACGGCGCACAGCGCCGGGAAGGTGCCGGGCTCGCCGGGCACACCGGCATCCCTGGTCTTCTCCAGCAGCACATCCTGCGGGATCGGCGCGGTGAGCGAGATGCCGCCGGCCGCGATGCAGAGATAGATCGCGAGGATCAGCATCATCAGCCACACCGCAGGCCCCGCCCAGTCCTGGAAGCGGCGCACCGTCTCCATGCCGCGCTGGATGATCAGGAGCTGCAGCGCCCAGATCACGACGAAGCAGATCACCTCGAGCCCGGAATGGCCGAGCACATGGCTGGACTGATGGAACGCCTTGAAGCCGTCGATGCGCGTCAGCAGCGCGACGATCGCGCCCGAGGCCGCCGCGGTCTGCGCGCCGTACCAGAAGCAGGCGACAATGGCGCGCACCAGCGCCGGAATGTTGGCGCCCCAGATCCCGAACGAGGCCCGCGCCAGCACCGGATAGGGCACGCCGGTCTTCACGCCGGCATTGCCGATCAGGCTCATCAGCACGAAGATCACCAGCGAGCCGGCGCCGATCGCGAGGATGAAGTTGACGAAGCTGCCGCAGAGCAGGAACAGGCTGGCGGCGAGGTAATAGCCCCAAAGGCTATGCACGTCCGAGGTCCAGACGTTGAAGATGCTGAAGGCGCCCCAGTTACGTTCCTTGGCCGGCGCGAGGTCTTCGTTGTACAGCGACGGCGATGCGTTCTTGATCTCCAGGTTCTTGAAGTCCATGGCGGCCTCCCCAAAGTGCGAGCCCGTGATCCCATCCCAGCCCGCAAATCTAACCACCGTTTGCCGGCGCTCGCCAGCGTTACGTCCCGGACGGTGCGAGTCTATGCCCGTCATTGCGAGCGAAGCGAAGCAATCCATCGTGCGGCATGCGCGGAACGATGGATTGCTTCGTCGCTATCGCTCCTCGCAATGACGGCGATACATGAAATTCGCGACCCGTTAGGTGCCGCGCGGCTTCACCCGCCTTGTCGGCAGCGCGCTGGCGGGATCTTCGGGCCAGGGATGGCGCGGATAGCGGCCGCGCAGATCGGAACGCACCGCAGCGTAGCTGCCGCGCCAAAAACCCGGCAGATCGCGCGTCACCTGCACCGGGCGCTGCGCCGGCGACAGCAGTTCCAGCACCAGCGGCACCGCGCCCCTGGCGATCGAGGGATGGGTGTTGAGCCCGAACAACTCCTGCAGCCGCACCGCGATGGTCGGGCCCTGCTCGGCCTCGTAATCGATCGCAAGCTGCGTTCCGGTCGGCGCCTCGAAATGCGTCGGCGCCTCGCGATCGAGCCGCGCGCGCAATTCCCACGGCAACAGCGTCATCAGCGCGTCAGACAGGTCGCCGGCGGACAGATCCTTCAGCGCGGTCTTGTCGTACAGCGCTCCCACCAGCCAATCGTCGGCCCGCGCGGCAAGTGCCGTGTCCGACAGATCGGGCCAGCTGTCGTCCTCGGCCTTGCGCAGGAACATGATTCGATCGCGCCACTGCTTCGAATGCTTCGACCACGGCAGCCGGTCGAGACCGACAGCGATCAAACCGTCGGCGAACACGCGCGCAGTCTCGGCCGATGGCTTGAGCGACATCGGCGCTTCCGAAAGCGTGATCGCGTGCAGCGAACGCCGGCGCCGCGCGCGCAGTGCCATCGCGCCGCGGTCGAACGTCACCTCTTCCACATTCTCGATCTGATCGGCGAAGCGCTGCTCGATCTCGTCCTGGGTGATCGGCGCCGCCAGCAGGATGCGGCCGCTCGCGGCGGTGCCGGTCAGTTCGGCGACCGCGATAGTGGGCAGCCGCGCCAGCGCCGCGGTCTGCTCCACGGCGGCGCCGCGGCCGTTGGCCAGCACGAAACTGCCATTGCCGCGGTTTTTCGCGACACGGTCCGGGAATGCGAAGGCCAGCATGACGCCGGTGGAGAGATCCTTCTGCTCGCTCACCGCCGCCTTCACCTGCGAAGCCCAGCGCGCGGCCATGCTGCGCGCGCTCGTTGCCCGCTGCGAGCGGTCGCGGCGGAACTGATCGAGCCTGACGTCGAGATCGACGCTGTCGCCGCCGAGCCCGCGCTCGCTCAGCACCGCGGCGATCTCGGCCGCCTCCTCGCCGGCACCGAAGCGCGCGGAATCCACGATCATGCGCGCCAGCCGCGGCGGCAGTGCCAGCGCGCGCAGGCTCTTGCCCTCCTCGGTGATGCGGCCGTCGCCGTCGAGCGCACCGAGTTCGTCGAGCAGCGATCTCGCTTCCTTCAGTGCCGGCCCGGGCGGCGGGTCGAGGAAGGCAAGGCTTGCGGGATCGCTGACGCCCCATTGCGCGAGGTCGAGCACCAGCGAGGACAGGTCGGCGGAGAGGATCTCCGGCGCGGTGTAGGCCGGGAGCGATGCGGTCTGCGGCTCGTCCCAGAGCCGGTAGCAGACGCCGGGCTCGGTACGGCCGGCGCGGCCGCGCCGCTGATCGACCGCGGCGCGCGAGGCCCGCACGGTCTCGAGCCGGGTCAGCGCAATATCCGGCTCATAGCGCGGCACCCGCGCAAGGCCCGAGTCCACCACGATGCGCACGCCCTCGATGGTCAGCGAGGTCTCGGCGATCGAGGTCGCCAGCACCACCTTGCGGATGCCCTTCGGCGCCGGCGCGATGGCGCGATCCTGCACGGCGGCATCGAGCGCGCCGAACAGCGGCACGATCTCGACCGAGGCGTCATGCACGCGCTCGGCGAGAAATGTCTGAGTGCGGCGGATCTCGGCCGCGCCCGGCAGGAAGGCGAGCACCGAGCCGGCATCGGCGCGTAGCGCGGTCGCGATCGTCTCGGCCATCTGCCGCTCCAGCGGCGCGTCGGCCTTGCGGCCGACGTAACGGGTCTCGACCGGAAAGGCGCGCCCCTCGCTCTCGACCACGGGCGCGTCGCCGAGCAGCCTTGCGACGCGCGCGCCGTCGAGTGTGGCCGACATCACGAGGATGCGCAGGTCCTCGCGCAGGCCGGTTTGCACGTCGCGCGCCAGCGCCAGCCCGAGATCGGCATCGAGCGAGCGCTCGTGGAATTCGTCGAACAGCACCGCGGCGACGCCGGTGAGCTCGGGATCGTCGAGGATCTGGCGCGAGAAGATGCCCTCGGTGACGACCTCGATCCGCGTCGCGCGCGACACCTTCGAGCCGAAGCGCACCCGATAGCCGACGGTCTCTCCGGGCCGTTCGCCGAGCGTCTTCGCCATCCGCTCGGCGCTGGCGCGCGCGGCGATGCGGCGCGGCTCCAGCACGATGATCTTCTTGCCCTTGGCCCAGGGCGCATCGAGCAATGCCAGCGGCACGCGCGTGGTCTTGCCGGCGCCCGGCGGCGCGACCAGCACGGCGGCATTGTGTCGATCGAGCGTGCGGTCGAGCTCATCGAGCACGGCGTCGATCGGCAGCGGGCTATCGAAATGGTGCGGCAAGGAGTCTCATCGCGGCAGCGGCCCTCGGCCGACCTGCGTCCTGTGGTTAACAAAGCACGGCTTCTTCTAGGATTTCCGGGCCTCTTAGACCATTCGCCGGGTCCAGGGAACCGGGGAAAGGTCCCCGGGTTCGGCGGCACATCCTTTGTATGGATAAAGGAGAAAGCAACCGATCGGGCCGATGATGAGCCCGATCACGCCGGAACGGGACAAGGATGACCACAAACGGCACACAGGCTGCGACAGATCGTTCCGCCGGGAATGCGGCGGCGCGCGTCGATTGGGTCGACTATGCCAAGGGCATCTGCATCGTCATGGTCGTGATGATGCATTCGGTGCTGGGGGTCGAGAAGGCCGCCGAGCAGACCGGCTTCATGCACTATGTCGTGATGTTCGCAAAACCGTTCCGGATGCCGGACTTCTTCCTGATCTCGGGGCTGTTCCTGCCGGTCGTGATCGATCGCGACTGGCGCACCTATCTCGACCGCAAGGTGATGCACTTCGCCTATTTCTACGTGCTGTGGGTGACGATCCAGTTCGGCTTCAAGGCACCGTCGCTGGCCGCCGAGGCAGGCTGGGCCGGTGTCGGGCTGCAATATCTCGAGGCCTTCATCGAGCCGTTCGGCACGCTGTGGTTCATCTATCTGCTGCCGATCTTCTTCGTCGTCACCAAGCTCACGCGCAACATCCACCCGCTCGCGATCTGGCTGGTTGCCGCGGCGCTGGAGAGCGCGCATGTCGTGACCGGCTGGACCGTGATCGACGAGTTCTGCGCCCGCTTCGTCTACTTCTTCACCGGCTATGTGCTCGCTGCCTACGTGTTCGCGCTGTCGGACCGCGCGCGGGCGCGGCCCGCATTCGCACTGCTCGGGCTTGGGCTATGGGCGCTCGTCAATGGCAGCCTGGTTGCGCTCGATGTCAGTGAATGGCCGATCGTCTCGCTGGCCCTCGGCCTTGCCGGCGCCTGTGCGATCATCGTGACCGGCACGCTGCTGGCGCGCGCGCACTGGCTCGGCTTCCTGCGCTTCTGCGGCGAGCACTCGATCGTGATCTATCTTGCCTTCTTCCTGCCGATGGCCGCGACGCGCACCCTTCTGCTGCGGTCCGATGTCATCCACGACATCGGCTGGGTCGCGCTGATCGTCACCGCGGTCGGCGTCGCAGGCTCCCTCCTGATCTGGCGGCTGGCGCTGGCGGCCCGGGCCAATTTCCTGTTCGAGCGGCCCGATGCGTTCTGGATTGCCCCGAAAAAGGCGGCGCCCGCGCTGCAGGCGGCCGAATAGGCCGCGGGTAGCGGATAAGTGCCAAAAGTCATGGGCCGGATTCGTTCCGACAGCGGCAAATCCGGCCATTGGAATTTTCCGCGTGTTGAAATGACTGGCTTTTTGGTCCCGAATGTTTCGTCGCCGGGGCCGCGACGAAACAATTCTCCCGGTCACGAAACCATTTTCCGCTTTTCGCGCAGACATCCGGAAACGGGCACTAACTAACAATTCTCCCAACGAACCGCCGCCCAACGGCGAACTGGGAGCCTGTCATGCCGAACGTCATCGCCATCAACTCTGCAGCCAACAAGCACATCGACGCTGCACGCGCGACCTCGGATGAAACGCTGCTCGCGCATATCGCCAAGAATAACCGCACCTCGATGCACACGCTCTATGCCCGTCACAACGTCCGGGTTTACCGCTTCGTGCTCCGCATGGTGCGCGACACCACGATGGCCGAGGACCTGGTCAGCCAGGTGTTCCTCGACGTCTGGCGCACCGCGGCCCAGTTCGAGGGCCGCTCGCAGGTCTCGACCTGGCTGCTGTCGATCGCCCGCTTCAAGGCGCTGACCGCGCTGCGCCAGCGCAGGCATGAGGACATCGACCAGGAGGACGTGCTAGAGATCGCCGATGGCGCCGACACGCCGGAAACCTCGCTCGATCGCGCCACCACCAGCGAAATCCTGCGCGCCTGCGTCGCCAAGCTGTCGCCGGCCCACCGCGAGATCATCAATCTGGTCTACTACCATGAGAAGTCGGTCGAGGAGGCCGGCCAGATCATCGGTATCCCGCAGAGCACGGTGAAGACCCGCATGTTCTATGCCCGCAAGCAGCTCGCCGACCTCCTGAGGGGCGCCGGCGTCGACAGCGTCGCGGCCTAAAGTAAAGCAAATTCAGTTATTTAGTAACCCGGGCAATTGTCCACGAAGCCAAAAAAGTTCGGCGACGAAACAATTGAAACAATCGACGACATCACCCGGAAAAACGCGATCTCTATACCCATATCCAACGACGCAACCCCAACCCCAATTCACTGACCCAGGTTTCGATACCTCCTTAAGTTCTAACCTCCCAAGTAACCTCCAACGACCCGGCCGGGATGCCCCCCAGCCGGGTCGCTCCGTTTTTGGCGCGGCAACTTGCGATGGTCGGGGGCGGTCATGCGGTCGGCGTCAAAAAGACTGTCGTCGCCCGGGCAAGCCGGGCGATGACACTGATTGGGTGGCGCGAGCGCGGCAAACAAACTTCTAAAAACAACACGTACTCCCCTGCCTGCAGCCGATGGGATGCGTGAGCCGCGGAGCGCATGACATCGGCCTCACGCTGACGTGACGTCATCGGCACCCGGACGGCCGTAACGGCCCACGCCGTCCTCGCGAAGAACATCAGACGTACCCGGCACGGCCTTCTGGCGCGCCGGGAGTTCTGATGGACGGACGACGATGCTCAGCCTTGCCCTAGCCCTGCTTGCCGGTGTCGCCACCGTCGCCGCCCCTTGCACCCTGCCGATGCTGCCGATCCTGCTTGGGGTATCGATAGGCCAGACCGGCAAGGCGCGGCCCGCGATGATCGCGCTCGGCTTCGTGATGTCATTCTCTGCCGTGGCATTGCTGCTGAGTGCGATCACGCGCGCCTTTGATTTCGATCCGAACCTGCTGCGGACCGGCGCGGCCATCCTGCTCGCGGGCTTCGGCCTCCTGATGATCTGGCCGGCGCCGTTCGAATGGCTGTCGATCCGGCTGACCGGCGCAGCCGGCAGCCTTGGTCAGGCCGGACCGTCGCCGAGCCTGTTCGGCGGCTTCGTGCTCGGCTCTACGCTCGGCCTGGTGTGGACGCCGTGCGCCGGTCCCGTGCTCGGCTCGATCCTGACCATCGTCGCGACCTCGAAGAACACGGCGTGGGCGAGCCTGCAGCTCGTGACCTACGCGATCGGCGCCGCGATCCCGATGCTTGCCATTGCCTATGGCGGGCAGGCGGTCACCACCCGCGTGCGCAGCATGGCGCGGATCGCGCCGCGCCTCCAACAGGGATTTGGCGTCGTCATCATCGGCTTCGCCGCGCTGTCCTACCTGCAATACGACACGCTGATCGTGGCGTGGCTGACCCAGTTCTATCCCAACGGCCAGATCGGCCTGTGAGCTCATAAGGAGAGATCGATGTCCCTGCGCTTGATTGCTGTTTCCACCCTGGTGGCGGGCCTTGGCCTCGGCGGCGCCGTCATCCCCGGCCTCTGCACCGAGCCCAACGCGCCGGCCGTGCCCGTTCCGATGGCCACCGCGATGACCGCCGCGCAGAGCCAGACCGCGCCCGAATTGGTCGGGATCAGCAACTGGTTCAATTCGCAGCCGCTCAAGCTCGCCGATTTGCGCGGCAAGGTCGTGCTGGTGGATTTCTGGACCTATGGCTGCGTCAACTGCGTCAACACGCTGCCGCACGTCACCCAACTTTATTCAAAGTACCGGGATCGCGGCCTCGTCGTGATCGGGGTCCACACGCCGGAATTCCCGTTCGAGCATTCGGCCTCCAACGTGCAGGCGGCGCTGAAGCGGCACGGCATCCTCTATCCGGTGGCCCAGGACAACAATTCGCAGACCTGGAACGCCTACCACAACGAGTATTGGCCGGCGCAATACATCATCGACCAGAACGGCAAGATCGTGTTCCAGCACGCCGGCGAGGGCCAGTACGACGAGATCGACCGCACCGTCGCCCGGCTGCTCAACGCCAATAGCTGATTGGACAATTTGTCAGCTAATTGGACAATCCGCCGTCATTCCCGGCATGATAGGCTCAACGCCGGGAATGCGCGATCCCGAACGTGATCGCGCCCGAAATTGACGACGGACGGTGCGTGATGTTCGAAGGCTGGGATGCGGTCGTACTCGCCCGCGCGCAATTCGCTTTCACGATGTCGTTCCACATCGTGTTTCCCGCATTCTCGATCGGGCTTGCGAGCTACCTCGCGGTGCTGGAAGCGCTGTGGCTGGCCACCGGGCGCGAGGTCTACATCAACCTGTTCAATTACTGGCTGAAGATCTTCGCGGTCGCGTTCGGCATGGGCGTGGTCTCGGGCATCGTGATGTCCTACCAGTTCGGCACCAACTGGTCGTCCTTTGCCGACAAGACCGGGCCGGTGATCGGCCCGATGATGGCCTATGAGGTCTTGACCGCATTCTTCCTCGAGGCGGGCTTTCTCGGCGTGATGCTGTTCGGGCTCGAACGCGTCGGCCCCAGGCTGCATTTCGTGGCGACGCTGATGGTCGCGATCGGCACGCTGATCTCCGCGTTCTGGATTCTGTCGGCCAATTCCTGGATGCAGACGCCGACCGGCCATGCCGTCAATGCCGACGGCCAGTTCGTCGCCGCCGACTGGCTCAAGGTGATCTTCAATCCGTCCTTCCCTTATCGCCTCGTGCACATGGTGCTGGCGGCGTACCTCACCACTTCGCTGGTGGTCGGCGGGGTCGGCGCCTGGCACCTGCTGCGTGACCAGCATCTCGCCGGCCCGCGCGTGATGTTCTCGATGGCGATGTGGATGGCGACCCTGGTGGCGCCGATCCAGATCCTCGCCGGCGACCAGCACGGCCTCAACACGCTGGAGCACCAGCCGGCCAAGGTGATGGCGATGGAAGGCCATTATCAAAGCCACAAGGACGGTGCGCCGCTGATCCTGTTCGGCTGGCCCGACCAGCGCGATGCCAAGGTGAAATACGCGATCGAGGTGCCGAAACTGTCGTCGCTGATCCTGAAGCATTCGCTCGACGCGCCGCTCGCCGGCCTCGACACGGTGCCGCGCGAGAACTGGCCGCCGGTGCCGATCACCTTCTGGTCGTTCCGCATCATGGTCGGGCTCGGCTTCCTGATCCTGGGGCTCGGCCTGTTCAGCCTGCTGATGCGTTGGCGCGGCATGATGTACCAGTCACAGCTGCTGCATCGCTTCGCAGTCCTGATGGGCCCGGCGGGCTTCATCGCGGTGCTCGCCGGCTGGATCACCACCGAGACCGGGCGGCAACCGTTCACGGTCTACGGGCTGCTGCGCACCACCGATTCGGTATCGCCGCTGGCAGCGCCGGCGGTGGGCTCCTCGCTGATCGCCTTCATCATCGTCTATTTTGCCGTGTTCACCGCGGGCGTGATCTATATCCTGCGGCTGATGGCGCAGCCGCCGCATCCCGGCGAGCAAGGCCCGACAAAAGACCTTCCCGCCCGTGCGGCCGGCATCACGCCGGCGGCAGGTGCAGCCGTGGGGGGCGCGCGATGAGCTTCGCCGTCGATCTGACCACGATCTGGGCCTTCATCATCGCCTTCGCCGTGTTCGTCTACGTCGTGATGGACGGCTTCGATCTCGGCCTCGGCATCCTGTTTCCGCTGTTCCCGCAAAAGGCCGATCGCGACGTCATCATGAACACGGTGGCGCCGGTGTGGGACGGCAACGAGACCTGGCTGGTGCTCGGCGGCGGCGGCATGATGGCGGCGTTTCCGCTGGCCTATGCGGTGCTGATGCCGGCGCTCTACACCCCGATGATCGCGATGCTGCTTGGCCTCGTGTTTCGCGGCGTCGCCTTCGAATTCCGCTGGCGGACCCAGAAGGCGCGCAACAAATGGGATCTCGCCTTCGCCGGCGGCTCGCTGGTCGCGACGCTGGCGCAGGGGATCGCGCTCGGCGCCATCCTGCAGGGCATCCATGTCGAGGGGCGCCACTATGCCGGCGGCTGGTGGGACTGGCTGACGGCGTTCAGCGTCCTGACCGGCATAGCGCTTGTGATCGGCTATGCGCTGCTGGGGGCGACCTGGCTGGTGATGAAGACCGAAGGCGAGCTGCGCGAGCGCGCCTATCATCTGAGCTGGATGTTGTTGGTCGCGATGCTGTGCGCGATCGGCGCCGTCAGCATCGCAACGCCGTTCCTGGCCGTGCAGTACACCCAGCGCTGGTTCGCCTGGCCCAACATCATCCTCACCGCGCCGGTGCCGATCGCGGTCGCCGCCGTCACCGCGCTCCTGCTGCGCGCCCTCAGCAACAAGAACGACCACCAGCCGTTCTTCCTGACGCTCGCCCTGTTCGCACTGTCCTATGCCGGGCTCGGCATCAGCATGTATCCGTACATCGTGCCGCAGAGCATCACGATCTGGCAGGCGGCGTCGCCGGCGAACAGCCAGATCTTCATGCTGTTCGGGGTCTCGATCCTGGTGCCGCTGATCCTCGGCTACACCGCCTGGGCCTATTGGGTGTTCCGCGGCAAGGTGCGCCCCGGCCACGGATACCACTGATGGCGCCAGAGCGTTTTCCAGCGAAGTGGATCCCGGTTCGCGTCAAGAAAACGCGTCAAAAAGACAATCGAGAGCCTCGTTCCGATTCCATCGGAACGGAAATGGCTCTCGTGCCGAATCAGCGGCCGCTCGGCCAGCGCCTGCTGTGGTTCGCAGCGCTCTGGCTCGGCGGCGTCGGCACCGTGACCCTGGTCTCTTTCGCGTTGCGCCTCTGGATTGCGCCGAAATAAGGCCGCCCACGCGGCGTGTCACGGGCCCAATGACAAAAAACAGAAGCATTACAGTGATATAATGTGACGCCCGCCCTAAACTTGCCATCAAGCTGCCGCTGAGATTTGATGTTACCGCGATTTGGGTGGAGCCATTGGCCGCTGCGCCAACAAGGAGAGCTTTGCATGACGAAACTTCGTCACCTGGTCTGGATGTTGATCGCCACGGGCGCGCTCGTGCTGTCGACGTCGCAGGGCTTTGCCCAGAGCCGCCCGGATGCCGACGAGCCGGGCCTGGTCGCCGACGACAGCTACGAGCTCGATCCGGAATGGCAGAAGCAGGTCGTCTACTACCGGACCAATGAGGCGCCGGGCACCATCATCGTCTCCACCGCCGAACGCCATCTTTACCTCGTGCAGGGCAACGGCCGCGCGCTCCGCTACGGCATCGGCGTCGGCCGCGACGGCTTCACGTGGCAGGGGCTGGTGACCATCACCCGCAAGGCCGAGTGGCCGGATTGGACCCCGCCGCCGGAAATGATCGCCCGCCAGCCCTATCTGCCGCGCTTCATGGCGGGCGGCCCGGGCAATCCGCTCGGCGCGCGCGCGATGTATCTCGGCACCACGGTGTACCGCATCCACGGCACCAACCGGCCCGACACCATCGGCACCGCGATCTCGTCCGGTTGCTTCCGCCTGGTCAACGCCGACGTCGCCGATCTCTACAACCGCGTTCCGGTCGGCACCAAGGTGATCATCCGGCAGAAGCCTGAACTGTAATCTCGACCCACCCGCCTTCGATATCCGACCTGTTTTTCCCCGATCATTCGCGAGAGAGAACCCATGCGTACATTTCGAGGCGGCCTGACGATCGGGCTCGCGATCGCCGCGCTGGTTGCGGCCGCCGCCATCACCTATGAGCGTTACGACACCCGCACGCTGAAGCGCACCGTCCGCCGCGGCGACGTGATGTGCGGCGTCAACAAGGGCCTGCCGGGCTTCTCGATCCCCGACGACAAGGGCAACTGGACCGGCTTCGACGTCGACTTCTGCCGCGCGGTGGCCTCGGCGATCTTCGACGATCCGACCAAGGCGAAGTTCGTTCCGCTCGACGCCAGCGAACGCTTCAAGGAGCTGCAGAACCGCAAGGTCGACATCCTCTCGCGCAACTCCACCTGGAGCATGTCGCGCGAGACCAATTACGACCTCTATTTCCCGGCGGTCGCCTATTATGACGGCCAGGGCTTCATGCTGCCGCGCTCGCGCAACATCGATTCCGCGCTCGACCTGAACGGCAGCAAGGTCTGCGTGCAGGCCAACACCACGACGCAGCTCAACCTCGCGGACTATTTCCGTGCCAACAACATGAAGTACACGGAGATGAAGTTCGACAAGCTGGAGGATGTCGTGAAGGCCTATGACACCGGCCAGTGCGACACGCTGACGTCGGACGCCTCGCAGCTCTATGCGCTCAGGCTCAATCTCTCCAAGCCGAGCGACCACACCATCCTGGCCGACATCATCTCCAAGGAGCCGCTGGCGCCGGTGGTCCGGCTCCGCGACGACGACTGGATGATGATCGTGAAGTGGACGCTCTACGCCATGATCAACGCCGAAGAACTCGGCATCACCTCGAAGAATATCGACGAGGCGCTGAAGTCGAAGAAGCCGGAAGTCATGCGGCTGGTCGGCACCGAGGGCTCCTATGGCGAGGATCTCGGCCTGACTAAGGACTGGGCCGTGCGCATCATCCGCCATGTCGGTAATTACGGCGAGGTCTACGACCGCAACGTCGGCGCCGATTCCAAGCTGAAGATTCCGCGCGGCATGAACCAGCTCTGGAACGCCGGCGGCGTCCAGTACGCCCCGCCGATTCGTTGATCGACAGCACGGGTTAAGACCACCGCTGCTACCGCACCCTCAACTGTCATCGCCCGCGAAAGCGGGCGATCCAGTACGCCGCGGCTTCTCCGCTCAAGCACAAGCGCCTCTGGAATACTGGATCGCCCGGTCGAGCCGGGCGATGACAGCGAGTTGTGCGGAGATGTCCCGCCGCTGATCGACAACGCGGCTTAGACCACCGCTGTTACCGCCTCCGCAATTGTCATCACCCGCGAAAGCGGGTGATCCAGGACGCCGCGGCTTCTGCGCTTAAGCACCAGCGTCTCTGGAATACTGGATCGCCCGGTCGAGCCGGGCGATGACAGTGAGTTGCGTGGCGATGACGGTGAGTTGCGCGGCGGCGCCGTCGCCCTCGCTCAGTACCCCTTGCCGCTCGCCAGTTGGTCGGTGTGAAAATTGCTGTCGCCGAACAGCTCCTGGCAGACGCGGGCGCGCTTCATGAAGAAGCCGATGTCGAACTGGTCGGTCATGCCCATGCCGCCATGCATCTGCACGCCTTCCTGGACGGCGCGCGTCGCGGTGGTGCCGGCGCGCGCCTTGGCGACCGCGACCGCAGTGGCGGCCTTGCCCGGATCGGCATCGAGCGCCTGCAACGCCTTCAACACGGCGGCGCGGGTGATCTCGATATCGATGTAGAGCTCGGCGGCACGGTGCTGCAGCGCCTGGAATTCGCCGATCGCCTTGCCGAACTGCTTGCGCTCCTTCAGATAGGTCACGGTGCGGCCGAACACCTCGTCGGAGAGACCGACCATTTCGGACGCGACCGCGCCGCGGCTGATATTGAGCACACCTTCGAGCAGCCCGCCCCCCTGATCGACCTCGCCGAGCACGCTGTCGGCATTGACCTCGACATTGTCGAACACGATGCGCGCCGCGTTGTGCGAATCGACCATCGCCGTCCGCTCGACCGCGAGCCCCTTCGCCTTCGGATCGACCAGGAACAGCGTCAACCCGTTCCTGTCGCCGGCGCTGCCGGCCGTGCGCGCCGCGACGATCAAAAGATCAGCGGTGTGGCCGTCGACCACGAAGGCCTTGTCGCCGGACAGCTTGAAGCCGTTGCCGGACCGCGTGGCCTGCAGTTTCGTCTGTAGCGGGCGATGCTTCGCGCCCTCGTCGATCGCGAGCGCCGCGAGCAGCGAGCCGTCGGCGATGCCAGGCAGATGCTGCGCCTTCTGCGCCTCGCTGCCGCCGCGCGACAGCGCCGAGGCGGCAAGCACCGAGGTCGCGAGGAATGGCGAGGGCATCAGGGTGCGGCCGATCTCCTCCATCACAATGCCGGCCTCGACGCAGCCGAGCCCGCTGCCGCCAAACTGGTCCGGCACCAACAGGCCGGAGAAGCCCATCTCGGCGAAGGTCTTCCAGAGCTCGCGCGAGAAGCCGGTAGAGTCCTTGCTGTCGCGCAAGGAGCGCAGATGCGCGACCGGCGCCTTGTCGCTGATGAGACCGCGCGCACTGTCGCGCAGCATGGATTGTTCTTCGGTGAGGACGAGGGCCATGGGTGGATTCCGCTCTTCGATAATTCAAATTGAGACGATGTTGAGTTCGTCATTCCGGGGCGCGACATCGTCGCGAGCCCGGAATCCATACTCCCGATCGTGATTATGGATTCCGGGCCTGGCCCTTTGGGCCATCCCGGAATGACGCATGGTGAAACTGTGCCTCATGCGCCCGGCAGGTCGAGGATGCGCTTGGCGACGATGCCGAGCATCACCTCCGAGGTGCCGCCCTCGATCGAGTTGGCCTTGGTGCGCAGCCAGGCGCGCGGACGGGCGCCGCCCCTGGAGCGGTCGCTCTCCCATTCCAGCGCGTCAATGCCGCCCGCCGACATCAGGATCTCGTAGCGCCGCTTGTTGAGCTCGGTGCCGTAATATTTCATCGCCGAGGAGAACGCCGGATGCGACTGCCCCGCCTTGGCGAGATCGACCGCGCGCTCCGCCGCAGCAGCGAGCGCGGCCTCGTCGACCTCGAAGTTCGCGATCTGGCTGCGCAGCTGGGCGTCGTCGAGCCGCCCTTGCGCGTCCGCGCCGACCGAGTCGGCGGCGATCTGGCCGAGCGGACGGCCGACGCCGCGCTCGCCCATGCCCGAGATCATCGCGCGCTCGTGCTGCAGCAGATATTTCGCGACGTCCCAGCCGCGATTGACGGTGCCCACGACATGCGATTTCGGCACCCGGACATTGTCGAAGAAGGTTTCGCAGAACGGCGAATAGCCGGAGATCAGCAGGATCGGTTTTGTGGACACCCCCTTCGACGTCATGTCGAAGAGAATGAAACTGATGCCGTCGTGCTTCTTGGCCGCGGGATCGGTGCGCACCAGGCAGAAGATCCAGTCGGCATAGTTGGCGTAGGAGGTCCAGATCTTCTGGCCGTTGATGATGTAGTCGTCGCCGTCGCCGACCGCCCGGGTCTGCAGCGAGGCGAGGTCGGAGCCGGCGTTCGGCTCGGAATAGCCCTGGCACCAGCGGATCAGGCCCGCGGTGATCTTCGGCAGATGCTCCTTCTTCTGCTCCTCGGTGCCGTATTGCAGCAGCGCCGGTCCGAGCATCGAGATGCCGAACGAGGTCAGCGGCTGGCGCGCGCCGATCGCCGCCATCTCCTGGCGCACGATCTTGGCTTCCTCGCCGTCGAGGCCGCCGCCGCCATATTGCTTCGGCCAATGCGGCACGGTCCAACCCTTGTCGCGCATCCGCTCGAACCAGACCCGCTGCGCGTCCGACGAGAATTTCGCGTTGCGGCCACCCCAGAAGGTGTCGCCATCGGAGGTCATCGGTTTACGCATCTCGGCCGGGCAGTTCTGCTCCAGCCAGGCGCGGGTCTCGGCGCGGAATTTCTCGAGGTCAGCCATGGTGCGTTTCCAGTCAAAATCGTCGAATTGGAATCGACCTTAGCCCCGCGCGGCCGCCGAGTTCAATATGCCTCGCAGCCGCGCCATGCTCTGGCGTCGCTACTCACCTTACGCGATCGGGTGTATCGCCGAGACGGGGTAACGATTGAAAAACAAGAGGAAACGGACATGCGGCTGAAGCTGCTTTCGCCTAGCGAAATGAACCCCGCCCAGAAAGAAACCTACGACGAGTCGATCTCCGGCAAGCGCGGCGCGCCACCGGCGCCGATGATGGCCTGGCTGAACAGCCCGGAGATGGCGCGGCATGCCACGCGGCTCGGCGAGGTGCTGCGCTTCGACACGGTCTTCCCGCCGAAGCTGTCGGAGATCGCGATCCTCGTCACCGCCCGGCACTGGACCGCGCATTACGAATGGTATGCCCACAAGCGCCTCGCGCTGAAGGGCGGCCTCGATCCGAAGATCATCGAGGACATTCGCGTGCGCCGGACGCCGACTTTCGACGATCCCAAGGCCAGGATGATCTACGACGTCGCCAAGGCGCTGCACGAAGGTCACGGCCTGCCGAAGGGACTGTATGACGAGGCGGTCGAGGTGCTGAGCCTGCGCGGACTGGTCGAGGTGATCGGCCTCTGCGGCTACTACACCATGGTGTCGATGACGCTGAACACATTCGATTTCCAGCTGCCGGGCGGCGAGCTGTCGGAACTCTGCTAAAGCGCGATGAGATCAAGTTGAATCGTCATCGCGCTTTAGCTTCTTGTTTGAGCATGATCTTTTCGGAAAACCGCTTCACACTTTTCCGGATCATGCTCTAGGCTCAGCCTGCCGTGGCGCCGTTCGGAAACGCTGCGTTTCAGGATGGATTGCTCCGCCCCGGCAAATCCGGACTATATCAGGCGGCGAAGCCTTGCCCCTGACGGCACGGCGTTGATGCCAACGGAGCCAGCTCATGCCGGAAAATCCCCCCATCATCGCGGGCACGCGGATCGGGCATGTCCACCTCAAGGTCGCCGATCTCGAGCGGGCGCTCGGCTTCTATTGCGGCGTGCTCGGCTTCGAGCTGCAGCAGCGCATGGGCGCGGACGCGGCCTTCATCTCGGCCGGCGGCTATCATCACCACATCGGCCTCAACACCTGGGAGAGCAAGGGCGGCCATCCGCCTCCATCAGGCACCACCGGCCTGTTCCACACCGCCATCCTTTATCCGACCCGCCCGGCACTCGCCGATGCGCTGCATCGCGTGCTGTCGGCCGGCATCCAGCTCGACGGCGCCAGCGACCACGGCGTCAGCCAGGCGCTGTATCTGCGCGATCCCGACGAGAACGGCGTCGAGCTCTACTGGGACCGACCAGAAGCCGAATGGCCGCGCAGCGCGGACGGCAAGCTTTCGATGTTCACGCGGCGGCTGGATCTCGAAGATCTCTTGAAGCAGCGGGCGGCGTAATTCCGTAGCGCAGATGGAGTTTGTAGCCCGGATGAAGCGCAGCGAAATCCGGGGTTCGCTCCATGGGCGATACTGTTCCCGGATTACGCTTCGCTTCATCCGGGCTACGAATTCACCAAACTGACGAGCCAGCCGGCCGCGTAGAGCCCAACGCCGAACACCGCATGCGTCAGGAGGCTCTGCAGCCGCGCCGCCCATGGCTGCGGCGTCCGGCTCGCGGCAAAGCCCGCGCCCATCGCGGGCTGCATCACCAGGAACGGCGCGGCCACGCTGCCGATCCCGACGATCAGAGCCGGAGCGATGCTGGGCTGCCGCGCCCAATCGAGGCCGAAGATCGCAAGCAGCACGCCGGCAAAGCCGATCCCGATCAGATAATGCGCCGCCCATCCGATCACCCGTTCGCCCGCGACCGGCGGCGACGCGGCGATGCGGTCGTGGCGCAGGCGGCCGGATGCGAGATGGTCGAGCCAGCGGCCAACCAGGGCATAGTCCAGCGACGGGATGCCGAGCAGGCGCTTGCGGACCATCCCCCAGATGTCCATCACGACCGTCGCGCCGGTCCCGATCAGCACCGCGCGCGCCAGAAAATCCATGGCGTCAACCATTCGCAGCCTCCACTGGCGCTCGCGCCGTGACCATCCAGCAGGCCGCGGTGAAGCGAATTTCGCTGCCGTGGATGTAGCGGTCGAAGGCGTCGCGCACGGTTTCGATCACCTGGGTGCGGCGCGGCTCTTCCATCTCCTGCAGCATCGTACCGACCGGGCCGAGCCAGCTCACATAACGGGTCAGCACCGATGCCGGAAAGCGCAAGGCGACATCGACTGGCTCGATCGCGATCGCGCTCCAGCCGCTGTCTTCCAGGATGCTTTCGACCCGGTTCCGGTCCGCGAAGCCGAACTGCCCCGGCGCATCGGGACGCCGCGCCGGAAGATCCGGCAGCAGCGGCTTTGCCGCCCGCTCCGCCGTCGTCATGAACGGGTTCTCGGCGGCGGCGCGCCACACGATGAAGCGCAGCGCGGCACCCGGCCGGGCCGCCCGCCGGAGATTGGCGAAAGCCTGCACCGGATCGGCAAAGAACATCACGCCGAGACGCGAGATAACGATGTCGAAGCTCGCCGGCGCAAAGCCATGGGTCTGTGCGTCGGCGCAGATGAAGTCGGCCGGCCGCCCTTCCCGCTCCGCGCGGTCACGCGCCGCCGCGATCATCGGTTCGGAGATGTCGATGCCGGTGCAACGCCCCTGCGGGCCGAGCACGTGTGCGACGGCGAATGTCGTGGCGCCCGTGCCGCAGCCGATATCGAGCACATGGCTCGCCGCGGCATCGACCACCGCCCGCACGAGCAGCTCTTCGAGCGGCTTGAACATCGCTTCGAGCACGTCGCGGGTCTCGACCCAGGCGCGCCCGGCAGCGCTGTTCCAGAGTTTGACCTGCTCGTCCTCGGCCGGCGATGCGATACTCATGATCTCGTCCCTTTGCTATTTGCCTGTCCTGATGCTTGCCTTAGGCAAGCGCCTGGCGGCACACTGCCAGTTCAAGTGAACTTGAGGTCAAGGCCATGCGGGACATCGACATCGCGGAGGTGGCGCAATTGTCGGGCGTTCGCGCCTCGACCTTGCGCTTCTACGAGGAAAAAGGGCTGATCGCCTCGCATGGACGGCGCGGGCTGCGCCGGCTGTTCGATCCGGCCGTGCTCGACCGGCTGGCCCTGATCGCGCTCGGACGCGCCTCCGGCTTCTCGCTCGACGAGATCGCAAGAATGTTCGCACCCGACGGCAGGCCACGCATCGACCGGAAAATGCTGGCAGCCAAGGCCGACGACCTCGACCACACCATCCGCCGGCTCAACGCGATGCGCGACGGCCTGCGCCACGCCGCCGTCTGTCCCGCGCCGAGCCACATGGAATGTCCGACCTTCCGACGCCTGCTGCGGGTCGCAGCGGCCGGCAAGATCGGTGAGAAGAAGAAGGAGCGGCGGCCGCGGAAGAAATCGTAGCCCGGATGAGCGCAGCGAAATCCGGGGAGTCCCTCCGCGGGTCGACCTGCCCCGGATTACGCTTCGCTCATCCGGGCTACGGTCTTCCGCGGGTCATGATCGCCGCCGCCGCGATCAGCTCCAGGCCAATACAGCCATAGAACGGCAGCGTGTAGCTGCCGGAGAGATCATGCAACAGCCCGATCACGCCGGGGCCGAACGCGTAGGTGATCTGGTTGATCGCGGTGATCAGGCTGACCAGCACGCCGAACGCGCGCGGATCGAACTCGCGCTGCACGATCAGCGCCGGCAACGTGATCAGATTGCCGACCGAGAAGCCGAACAGCGCGCAGGCGGCGATCTGCGCGATGTCGTTGTGCACATTGATGATGACGGCGAGCGCGATCGCCTGGCTGACAAAGGACAGCGCCGACGCCAGCCGCTGGTTGAGGCGGTCGATCACGAACGAGAAGGACACACGGCCGACCACGGCCATCGCGGTCAACAGCGCCATCGCCACCGTGGCGCGCTCGCGGCCGATCACCTGATCGAGATAGGCGATCAGATGCACGATGAAGCCGACCTGGGCGAACAGCACCAGCGCGAAGGCAATCGACACCGAGAGGAAACGGATGTCGCGCAGCGCCCGGGCACGCACCTGGATCGCCGACGGCGCATCGGCCGCCGCTGAAGTCACCGCATGCAGATGCACCGGTGGCCGCCCGACGAAGATCAGGATGACAGGCACCATGACCACGACGAGCGCCACCGCGGCTGCGATCATCGCGCCGGAGAAGCCGAAAGCGCCGATCCCCGCCACCAGCAGCGGCACGCCGACGATGCCGCCGAAGCTGGCGCCGTTCAGCGCCAGGCTGATCGCCATGCCGCGCTTCTTGTCGAACCACAGGCCGAGCGTGTTGGTGATAATGCCGAGGCTGGTGCCGGCCCAGCCGAACGCCAATAGCGCATCGGCGAGATAGAGCTGCCATGGCTCGCGCACCTCGCCGATCGCAACCGCGGCAACCGCCATCGCGAGGGTGCCCGCGATCAGGCAGCTGCGCGCACCGAACGCCTTGATCGCCTCGCTGACGAAGGCCACCAGCGCGGCGCCGAACAAATAGAAGAAGGTCGTGCCCGACGAGATCAGCGACGCCGGCCAGCCGTGCAGCTTGTGTAGCTCGGCGACATAGACGCTCTGGCCGTAGAAGCCCAATCCCCAGCCGAAGGTCGCAAGCAGGAAGCAGACGACGACGATGCGCCAACCCTCGTAACCGAGCGCGGATTCGTCATGCAGCGTGGGTGATGATGCGTCCATTTCTTGCTCTTGCTTCTCACATCGTCAGGACCGGACCAATCCGTTCCCACGATGTGAGCAGCCTTGCAAGCCGGTCATTTCGAAGCTGATCGAAGTGTCAGCAATTGGCAGCAGGAAATCAGATGCTGGGATCCGGGATTTCTTCCACCGCACGCAATTTCGCCCGCCGCTTGGCGAATGAGGCGAGCGACAGCACGGCAAGCCCGAGCAGCACCGGCGGAAACACCACCATGTTGACGGCATTCCAGCCGTAATGGGCGAGCAATTGGCCCGACGAGAACGAGCCGATCGCCATCATGCCGAACACCAGGAAATCGTTGAACGCCTGCACCTTGTTGCGTTCCTGCGGCCGGTGCGTTTCCAGCACCAGCGCGGAGGCGCCCACGAAGGCGAAGTTCCAGCCGATGCCGAGCACGAACAGCGTCGCCCAGAAGTGCGGCGCCGTGATCCCTGACAACCCGATCATCGCGGCGACAGCCTCCAGCGCCAGCCCGAGCGCGACGATGACGGGCGCACCGAAGCGGGCGATCAGCGAGCCCGTGAAGAAGCTCGGGCCGTACATCGCCACGATGTGCCACTGGATGCCGAAATTGGAATCGCTGACCGACAGCCCGCACATCTTCATGGCGAGCGGCGCCGAGGTCATCACCAGATTCATCATCGGATAGGCGATCACGCCGCACAGCGCGGCGGCGATGAAGCGCGGCTGCCTGGCGATCTCGAGCAGCGGACGGCCGCCATGCAGATCCGCCGCCGCGGGCTTCGGCGCGTCGACACCCGACAGCACCGCCATCGCCACCAGTGCGACTAGCGCCTGCATCACGAAGGAGAACGCAAACAGATAAGGCGGCCAGATGTCCATGGTCCATTGCACGAGCTGCGGCCCGAGCACGCCGGCGAATACGCCGCCGGCCATCACCCAGGACACCGCCTTGGGCCGGAACGCGACACTGGCGCCGTCGGCTGCCGCGAAACGATAGGACTGCGCGACCGCGCCATAGAGCCCGCCGAGGAAGGTCGCGCCGCAGAACAGCCAGAACGACGAGTGCAGGATCGCCCAGGCGCCGAGCGCACCGGTGAGCGTGCCGCAGAGGGTGCCGACGATGAAGGCGACCCGCCTGCCATAGGCGCGCGAGATCGCGCCGGTCGGCAGCGTGCCAGCGGCAAGCCCGAGCACATACATCGAGAGCGGCACCGTCGCGAGCGAGATGTCGGGCGCCAGCGACGCACCGACGATCGAGCCGGTGGCGAAGATCACGGCCGAATTGGCGCCAGTCAGCGCCTGCGCCGCCGCAAGCCGCCACACGTTGCTGCGCGCCCGCGCGTCATCGCTCGCCTCATCCGCAGCTGTCACGTCGATCATCTGAAGTCCCGCCTTGAAGCCCCGGCGGGAGCCTCCAATCGCGCGCACTATGGAGAGCGGGTGCAGGCCGATCAACCGGCGCAAACGGACGTAGGCCATGCGGGAGGCGCACGAGGGTTAACCCTGCTCTCCCGTCGTACAAGTTTGGCGCTTCAATTAGTCCCGTCATCCCCGCGCAAAGGCTTCGCCTTTGTCGCTGGAGGTGCGAGCGCAGCGAGCCTCGAAGGATGCACGGCCACCAGCCGGGCCGTCGACCCTTCGAGACGGCCGCTGCGCGGCCTCCTCAGGGTGACGGTGAGAAAGCTTGTCGCTTGATGATCAATCTTCTACCGCGCAGGCTTCTTGCCCGGCCGCTTCTCGGCGCGCAGCGCGCCGGTCTTGTGCACCTTGGAGCGCGGCGCGATCGGGGCGCCGCGCGGATATCCGCCCGGCCATTCGAGCGCGAGCGAGCTCGCAAAGCCGAAGAAGCTCGAACGGCTCATGCCGAGCTCGGCGGCGCGCTTGTCGATGCGCGCGATCAGGCTTTTCGGCAGATAGACGTTCACCCGCTCGGACGGATCGGGCGGATCGACGCCGACCATGAAGAAGGCGGCGACGTCGGAGCCCTTGGGCGGCACGATCCGCTCGATCGGCGTCGGCTCCGGCAGCGCGTGGCCCTGCTCGACCCAGCCGTCCACCGCCTGCGCCAGCGCATGCTCGGCACGCTCGATCGCCTCTTCCTGCGACTTGCCGCCGGCGACGCAGCCGGGAAAGTCGGGAAACCACGCCCCGAACGCGCCGCGCGGCCCGCGCTCCAGCACGGCCGGATAAAGCCGTCTCTTCATTCTGGCCTCCGTCGTTGGAGTATGCTATTTCACACACAACAGTGTGTCAAATGACACAACTCAAGGCAGGGAGTGGCAATGGACCCGCAAGCCGAACTTCGCATCGTACGAGCCGCCTACTCCAAGCAGATCATGGCCGCCGCCAACGTCGCCGATGCGCGGGTGATGGAGGCCTTCGCCGCCGTTCCCCGCGAGGACTTCGTCGGCCCGGGACCGTGGTTGATACTGCGATGGTGGACCCGCGACTACGTGCCGACACCCGAAGCCGATCCGGTCTATCTCTACACCAACGACCTGATCGCCTTGCTGCCGGAGCGGCGCCTCAACAACGGCCAGCCGTCGCTGCACGCCTACCTCATGCACCACGCCGCACCGGCGGCCGGCGAGCATGTGGTGCATATCGGAACCGGCACCGGATATTACACGGCGCTCCTCGCGCATCTGGCCGGACCGACCGGCCGCGTCACCGGCATCGAATACGACCCGGAGCTTGCCGCGCGCGCCCGCGCCAATCTTGCACCCTATCCGAATGTCGAGATTATTGCGGGCGACGGCACGCGCGCATCGTTCGATCCGGCCGACGTGATCTATGTCAATGCCGGCTGTACCCGGCCGGCCGCGCGATGGCTCGACGGGCTTGCCGACGGCGGCCGCCTGATCCTGCCGTTGACGTCGGACGAAGGATTCAAGGGCGGCGCGCCGGAGCAGATCGCGCGCTCCGGCGCGGTGTTCCGTGTCCGGCGCGAGGGCGCGCAGTATCAAGCCACCTGGATCTCACCGGTCGCGATCATTCCCTGCGACGGTGGCCGCGACGAGGCGTCGGAAAAGGTGCTGGCCGAAGCCTTCGCCAGCGGTGGCTGGCAGAAGGTGACGCGGCTCTACCGCGATGCCGACATTCCCGACGAACGCTGCTGGCTGCGCGGGGATGGATGGTGCCTGGCGTACGACTGAGCTGATCGTTCACGGTCTTGTAGGACGGGTTAGCCAACGGGTCCGCGCAAAGCGCGGCCCGATGACAGGCTCCGCGTAACCCGCCTCGTTCGCAGCACGTCACAATGGTGGATTACGCCTTCCGCCTTCGCTCGTTGAACTACGGCGGACGTAGTCGGCTAATCCACCCTACAGGTCACCCTTCCGGACAAACGTCAGGATCATGTTGTTGGCCGGCATCTCGAAGGTGCCGTCAAGCTTCAGCCCGACGCTCTGCGCGAGCGCCTCGACATCTGTGATATCGCGGACGCCCCATTCGGCGTCGCGTTCGCGCAACGAGGTGTCGAACACGGCATTGCTCAGCGCGGTGTGCTTGCCGCCGCGCTTGAACGGGCCGTAGAGGAACAGCCGGCCGTCGGCACGCAAATGCCGCGTGGCACCGGCGAACAGGCCCTCGGCGACGCGCCACGGCGCGATGTGGATCACATTGGCGCAGAAGATCGCGAGCAGTTTGTCCGGACCTTTGCCGTCCGATGGCGTCGGCGACCAGGCCGGATCCGACAGATCGATCGGCTGCGGTGGTCGGATGTTGGGCAAGCCGGCATGCGCGCGCCAGGCCTCGATGCTGCGCAGATGCGCGGCATGGAGGTCGCTCGGCCACCAAATGATGTCGGGCGTCCGACCGGCGAAATGGACGACATGCTGGCCGGTGCCGCTGCCGGCTTCCAGCACGTCGCCGGATCGGCCGGCAAGGTAGTCCTTCAGCACCGCCCAGATCGGCTGGTGATTGCGGTGGAACGCTGCCGCGTCGAGCCGCCCGTCCGCCTCGACCGGCCTGCCGTCCTTGCCGAACTCCACCACAAACTCCGCCACCGCGCTTCTCCTGTTAGCCGTGTCTAGATCAGACTGTTCCTATCGGCAAAGCCGGAACCGGCATGCCGACACTGCCTGATCCGTCATCCTGAGGCGCGAGCGCTTGCGAGCCTCGAAGGATGCACGGCCACCGGCCGGGCCGCGCACCCTTCGAGGCTCGCTCCGCTCGCACCTCCAGCGACAACGGCAAAGCCGTTGCGCGGGGGTGACGGAGAGATATCCTCGCTCTGGCATTAACCCCGTCGCAACGCGCCTATTCTCCGAGTTGCCAGCCGATGGCCTTTGTGCTTTCCACTCTTTATATTGCGATGGGATCATCGAGATTGAAGCCCGGGAAACGTCCTTGATCGCCACTTTCTCCAAGCCAGCCCTTGTCCTGGCGCTGCTGGCGGGCACCGCCATGGCCGCGCCCGCACAGGCCCAATCCGCCGCCGAGGGTGAGAGGCTCGCCTTCGACCGCGGCAAGGGCAATTGCCTGACCTGCCATGTCATCAAGGGCGGCGAGCTGCCCGGCACGATCGGCCCCGAATTGACCGGCCTCAAGGCGAAATACAGCCGCGACGAGCTGATCGCGATCGTGACCGATGAGACCAAGCGCAACCCGCAGACGGTGATGCCGCCGTTCGGCCGAAACCGGATCTTGAGCGAGAAGGAAATCGGCGCGGTGGTGGACTTCCTGCAGACGCTGTGACGCGGCGACATCCGCTTGAGGAGATTCTTTCGATGAACATCACGACCAGCGAATTTTCCGGAACGCGCCGCCTGGTGTTGAAGGGCGCGGGCGTCGCCGCGCTGATCGGCCTTGGCGTCATTCCGTTCGACGTGCCGCAGGCGCTCGCCGCTGCCAACGACAAATATCCGGAAGAGGCGTTCAAGCAGAAGAACGAGGCCGACGCGATCAAGGCGCTCTACGGCAAGACCGCCGAGCCCTCGGACAAGGTCAAGATGGACGCACCGGAGATCGCCGAGAACGGCGCGGTCGTGCCGATCTCCGCCACCAC
Organism: Bradyrhizobium sp. B097; assembly: GCF_038957035.1. Lineage (NCBI taxonomy): Bacteria > Pseudomonadati > Pseudomonadota > Alphaproteobacteria > Hyphomicrobiales > Nitrobacteraceae > Bradyrhizobium > Bradyrhizobium sp. B097. The sequence continues at coordinate 613,950 of NZ_CP152412.1, read as the reverse complement.
GACGCTATCAGACGTCACCTCGATCTCGTTCCTGGTCAGCGAGAACCCGATCTCGCTGATCGCCTCGTACAGGATTCCGGCCGGCACGCTGCCGAGCGTCGCCAACCGCATCAAGATGGCCAAGACCAGCAACGTCACCGTGATCGTCGAGGCCGGCGGCAAGCTGTACAGCGCCCAAAAGGAAATCAAGGTCACCGTCGGCGGCTGCGGCGGCTAGTGCACATGATGAGCATCGATCGAACCCGCAAACTCGCTGCGCCCCCTCTCCCGCTTGCGGGGGAGGGTCGGGGTGGGGGTTTTGCCACGATAGATGCTCTTCGTTTGGAGAGAGCCCCCACCCGGATCGCATCTTGCGATGCGATCCGACCTCCTCCGCAAGCGGGAGAGGTGAAGCGAGCCCGCGGACGGGCCGTTGCGATAACAGAGGAATAAACCAGATGGCATCGAGCATTCGCGTGCGCGCCACGTCAAACGGCGACACCACCGAGGTGCAGGCGCTGATCCAGCATCCGATGGATTCCGGCTTCGTCAAGGACGCCAAGGGCGAGATCATCCCGCCGCATTTCATCCAGGTGCTAACCTTCGAGTATGACGGCAAGCCGGTGTTCGTCGCCGACTGGGGCGGCGGCGTCTCCAAGGATCCCTACGTCAAGTTCGCCTTCAAGGGCGGCAAGAAAGGCGACGACCTGACGGTCAGTTGGATCGACAACAAGGGCGCGACCGACACCACCACGGCGAAGATTCAATGACGCGGCGCTCGGCAATCCGCGCAGCAATCGCGACGCTGGCGCTCGGCATGCTGGCGCCGGCCGTGCACGCAGCCGGCACCGTCGATCCCGCCGCCGACAAGGCCGCGTTCCAGAAATTCTTCACCGGCAAATTCCCCAAGCTGAAGCTTGAGGATTTCGTCAACGGTCCCTATTCGATGAATGAGGACCTGCACAAGCAGTGGGAGGAGAAGGAGCAGTTTCCGCCCTACGAGTTCTCGCTCGAGGCCGGCAAGGAAATGTTCTCGACGCCGTTCAAGAACGGCAAGACCTACGCCGACTGCTTCCCGAATCAGGGCATCGGCATCCGCCAGAACTATCCTTATTTCGACGAGAAGGAAGGCAAGGTCGTCACGCTCGAGCTCGCGCTCAACCGCTGCCGCGAGGCCAATGGCGAGGCGCCGTTCTCCTATGTGAAGGACGACATGGCCGCGCTCACCGCCTACATGGCCTTCACCTCGCGCGGCAAGCCGATGGACATCAAGATCCCGGACGATCCGCGCGCGCTGGAGGCCTATCAGAAGGGCAAGGAGTATTTCTACACCCGCCGCGGCCAGCTCAATTTCTCCTGCGCCACCTGCCACATCCAGAGCCCGGGCGAGCGGATCCGCGCCGAGGTGCTGGCGCCGGCGCTGGGCATCCTGAACGCGATGCCTATCTACCGCTCGGAATGGTCAGGCATGGGCACGACCAGCCGCCGCTTCACCACCTGCAACAGCCAGATCCGCGGCGTGCCGCTCAATCCGCAGGACGACGAGTACCGCAACCTCGAATATTACCTGTCCTATGTCAGCAATGGCCTGCCGATCTCGGGGCCGGGAGCCAGGCCATGAGTGTGGCCATGAGAGCCATCTTCGCAGCGTCGGCCCTGCTGATCGCGACGACGACCGCAGCCCTCGCCGCCTCCGAGGCCGACTACAAGGCGGCCTACGCCGCGGCTGAGGCCGCCAACAAGGAAGCAGGCCTGCTGCGCAACCAGTGGACTACGACAGCCTCGGCGCTATCCGCCGCAAAAAAGGCCGGTGAGGCTGGTGATTTCGACACCGCAGTCGCCCAGGCCAAGGAGGCCGAGGCGCTGGCAAAGGCATCGATCTTCCAGGCCACCAGCGAAAAGGAACGCTGGAAGGACATGGAAGTTCGCTGATGAGTTTGGGATGAGGTTGAGCCGCGAGCTCCCTGCGCCCCCTCTCCCGCTTGCGGGGGAGGGTCGGGGTGGGGGTTTCGCCGCGATTCACCCCGTTCATTGTGTGGAAAGAGCCCCCACCCGTGTCGCATCTGCGATGCGATACGACCTCCCCCGCAAGCGGGAGAGGTGAAGAGGGGCGCGGAGAGAGTGATGATCATCCGCCGCCGGGATTTCCTGAGAGCTTCGGCCGCCGCAACGCTTGTGGCCGGCCTGCCCCGCCTCGCGCGCAGTGCCGATACCGCCAGCGTCTACGACTTCGAACGCTTCGGCAACGCCCGCATCCTGCACATGACCGACACCCATGCGCAGCTGAAGCCGGTGTTCTTCCGCGAGCCCGGCGTCAATATCGGCGTCGGCGCGATGGCCGGCCAGCCGCCGCATCTGGTCGGCAAGGCGTTCCTCGACCGTTTCGGCATCCGGCCCGATAGCGCCGATGCCTATGCCTTTACCTGCGTCGAGTTCGAGAAGGCCGCCGTCCGCTTCGGCCGGCTCGGCGGCTTTGCCCATCTGAAGACGCTGATCGACAAGCTGCGCGCCGATGTCGGCGAAAAGCGCTCGATCCTGCTCGACGGCGGCGACCTCTGGCAGGGCACCGGGCTCGCCAATGCCATGAACGGCGCCGACATGGTGGAGGCCGCGAACCTGCTCGGCATCGAGGCGATGACCGGGCATTGGGAATTCACCTATGGCGAAGAGGTGCTGCGCGACAATCTCTCCCGCTTCAAGGGCGAGTTTTTGGCGCAGAACGTGTTCCTGACCGAGGAAGCCGCGTTCAACGACGCCAAGGCGTTCGATCCGGCCTCCGGGCGGGTGTTCAAGCCGTCCACGATCAAGGAGATCGGCGGCCACCGCGTCGCGATCATCGGCCAGGCCTTTCCTTACGTGCCGATCGCGCATCCCAAGCGTTTCACGCCGGACTGGAAGTTCGGCATCCGCGACGAGGAGCTGCAAAAGCTCGTCGACGGCCATCGCAACAACGACAAGGTCGAGGCGGTGATCCTGCTGTCGCATAACGGCATGGACGTCGACCTCAAGCTCGCCAGCCGCGTCACCGGCATCGACGTCATCCTCGGCGGCCACACCCATGACGCGATCCCGATCCCGATCACGGTGACCAATGCCGGCGGCGTCACGCTGGTGACCAATGCCGGCTCCAACGGCAAGTTCATCGGCGTGCTCGATCTCGACCTCGCCAAAGGCAAGGTCGCCAATGTCCGTTACCGCCTGCTGCCGGTGTTCGCCGAGCTGCTGAAGCCCGATCCGGCGATGCAGACGCTGATCGACAAGATGCGCGATCCGCATGCCGACGAATGGAGCGACAAGCTCGGCACGGCCGACCGCCTGCTTTACCGTCGCGGTAATTTCTCCGGCACCGTCGACCAGCTGATCTGCGATGCGCTGCTGAACGAGCTCAACGCCGAGATCGCGCTGTCGCCCGGCTTCCGCTGGGGCCTCACCACGCTCGCCGGCCAGCCGCTGACCATGGACGACGTGCTGTCGGAGACCGCGATCACCTATCCCGAGACCTACGTCGCTGGCATGACCGGCAGCCAGATCAAGGATGTGCTGGAAGACGTCTGCGACAATTTGTTCAACGTCGATCCCTACTACCAGCAGGGCGGCGACATGGTCCGCGTCGGCGGCCTCGCCTACACCTGCACGCCGGGCGAATCCGTCGGCAAGCGCATTTCCGAGCTGAAGCTCGGCAACGGCAAGCATCTCGAAGCCGGCAAGCATTACAAGGTCGCGGGCTGGGCCTCGGTCAACCAGCAGACCGGCGCGCCGATCTGGGATGTCGTGGCCAAGCATCTGCGCTCCGGCCGGCCGCCGAACCGCGACGAACCCGGGGTGACGCTGAAAGGCGTCGAGGACAACCCGGGCATTGCGAGGCACGGATGACGCGGCGCGCGTTCATCGCGGCGCTCGGCCTTGCGGCGGTCGCGCTGGCAGCGCCGCCGGCCCGCGCTCAGCTCGCGCCGCTGCAGGACAAGCCGTTCGCCGAGCACAAGGTCGTGCTGCAGCTCTCCGACAACGATCCGAAGAAGCAGGGCCTCGTCATCAGCGTCGCGAGCAATCTGATGAAGCACTACGACCCCGACAAGGTCGCGGTCGAGATCGTCGCCTTCGGCCCCGGCATCGAGCTGCTCAAGCCTGATAATGCCAACCGCAAGCTGGTCGAGAGCCTGGTCGCGCAGGGCGCGCGGGTCGATATCTGCCTCAACACCGTCGACACCATCGAGCGCGACAGCGGCAAGCGGCCCGACTACATCGCAGCCGCCACCCCCGTGCAGGTCGGCGTCGCACAGATTTTGCTTCTCACCGAGAACGGATACACGCTGGTCCGGCCTTAACCCCCGCCGTCATTGCTGTCGATGTTCACTAATTCGCTGATTGGATCGCTCGACTGGAGGATGATCCGATGCGCGATAACAGCTACGACCGGACGATCGAACGTAACTATCTGCAGAAGTGGCGATTTCTGATCCCGGAGTATGAGGCAGTAAAGGCTGGCCGATCGGAGCTGTTCAAACGGGTGGGGGATTTCTACCGCCACCATGGGACCTGCTCGCAGACGTTCCGTAAGTATTACAATCGCTATTTGCAGAGCGGCGACGAAGCGGATTTGTTGCCGCGCCGCCGCGGCCCCAAATGGCGGGAGCGGCGCGAGCCGGCAGGGATCGAGGCGGAGATCATCGCTTGCCGCAGGCGAGGGATGAACCGTTACGAGATCCATGCGGTCTTGCGCGAGCAGCGGGACACAGTACCTTCGCCGGTGACGATCTACCGGGTGCTGCGACGCCATCAGCTAAACCGCCGCACGCCGGCGATGCGTGAGGAGAAACGTCGCATTATCAAGGACAAGCTCGGGGAACTGGGCCACGTCGATCTGCATCAATTGCCGCGCGATATGTTCCTCGCGCCACCCTCGGTCACGGCCTACATCGTCAGCTTGATCGACAGTTGCTCGCGTCTGGCCTGGGCCGAGGTCCTGGCCTCCAAGAAGGCACTGCCAGTCATGTTCAAGACGCTGAAGATGATCAACACCCTCAACGTCACCTATGGGCTCGCCTTCCAGGAAATCCTGTCCGACAACGGTGCCGAGTTCGCCTCCCGCAACAATCCTCAGGAACATCCCTTCGAGGCCATGCTGCTCGAACTTGGCATCAAGCACCGCTACACCAGACCCTATCGACCGCAGACCAATGGCAAGGTCGAGCGCTTCTGGCGCACCCTCGACGAGGACGTGATCGAGGGCGCCACCTTCGACAACCTCGACCACTTCGCCAATGAGCTGTTCGAGTATCTGATTTACTACAACAACCACAGGCCTCACCAAGCCCTAGCAGGACAAACGCCAAAGGCCTTCGCCGCTACCAAGACCACCGCGATCCAATCAGCGAATTAGTGAACATGCACAATTGCGAGCGAAGCGAAGCAATCCATGCTTGGTCGCAAGGACAGAATGGATTGCTTCGTCGCTTCGCTCCTCGCAATGACGGAGAGAGCGGCAGTCACATGAGAGACCCTGCCATGCTTCGCCGTCTCGCCGCCGCCGCCGTGCTTTCGCTTGCCTTCACAGCGAGCGCACTCGCCGCCGACAAGCCGCACCGCATCGCGATCCAGGTCGACCAGAACGACCCGCAGATCATGAATCTCGCGCTCAACAATGCGACCAATGTGATCGAATATTACCGCGCCAGGAACGAGGACGTGGAGGTCGACATCGTCACCTACGGTCCCGGCGTGCACATGCTGCGCAGCGATACCTCGCCGGTGCAGGACCGCATCAGGCGGCTCAAGGATTTCGTGTTTCCGGGCAAGATCCAGTTCTCCGCCTGCAACAACACCCGGCAAGGCATGGAGAAGGCCGAGGGCCACGCGATCTCCGTCGTCCCGGATGCCACCATCGTACCGTCAGGGGTGGTCCATCTGATGGAGCTGCAGGAGCAGGGCTGGAGTTACGTTCGGCCGTAGAGGGGGGCCTGTGAGGCCCGCCATGGAGGACATTGCGAACGCAAGCCTTTCGAGCGGCACCAAGCATCCAGTGTCGTCCTGGCGAAAGCCAGGACCCATTACCCCAGCCATTTGTGTTGCGCGGCGCTGGGGCCACGATCGTGCTCATAATCAGACTCGGTGGTTATGGGTCCTGGCTTTCGCCAGGACGACGGGGGTGATGAGACAGATTGTCGGGGGATGGATTTGCTTTGAATCGCCCCTATCTATGGAATAATATCCTCTTCACGACTCGACCCGGAGAACAGGTAAGCCGTCATGATCTTTCGCCAGCTCTTCGACAGCGTATCCGGCACCTACAGCTATCTGCTCGCGAGCCGCGCCGGTGGCGAGGCGCTGATCCTCGATCCGGTGCTGGAGAAGGCCGACCGCTACTGCAAGCTGTTGCAGGAACTCGACCTCAGGCTGGTCAAGGCGGTCGATACGCATCTGCACGCCGATCACGTCACCGGCCTCGGCGAGCTGCGTGACCGCACCCAGTGCATCACCATCATGGGCGAGCAGAGCAAGGCCGACGTGGTGTCGATGCGGGTCTCCGACGGCGACAGAGTGACGATCGAGGGGCTTTGCCTCGAGGCGATGTACACGCCCGGCCACACCGACGATTCCTACAGCTATCTGATGGGCGACCGCGTCTTCACCGGCGACACGCTCTTGATCCGCGGCACCGGCCGCACCGATTTCCAGAACGGCAGCGCGCGGGCGCAGTATGATTCGATCTTCAACCGGCTGCTCAAGCTGCCGGAAGAGACCATGGTATTCCCCGCGCATGACTACAAGGGCGACACCGTCTCCACCATCGGCGAGGAGAAGCGCTACAATCCGCGGCTGCAGGTGAAATCGATCGACGACTATGTCGAGCTGATGAACAACCTCAACCTGCCGAACCCGAAGCTGATGGATGTCGTGCTGCCCGCCAATATGCATGTCGGCCTGCACCAGGACGAGCTCGCCAAGGAAGGCCTCTCTCTCAGTGCGCGCGACGCCATCGCGAGCCTCGGCCGGCCCGATATCCTGCTGGTCGATCTGCGCGAGAGCGGCGAGCGCGCCAAGCACGGCATGCTGCCCGGTGCGCTGCACGCGCCCTATCCCGGCATTTGCGCCACCTTGCAGCCCGGCGGCATGCTGCGCGAAGTCGCGGCAGCAACCGGCCGCCGCGTCGTGTTCTTCTGCGCCTTCGGCGAGCGCTCCGCGATGGCCGTTGCCGCCGCGAAGAAGGCAGGACTGGCGAACACCGCCCATATCGAGGGCGGCATCGATGCGTGGAAGAAGGCCGGCGGGCCGGTGGTGATGGGGTAAACGCGTAGCCGTCTAGCCCACACGGAAATATGAGACCGTCACCCCCGCGCAACGGCTTCGCCGTTGTCGCTGGAGGTGCGAGCGAAGCGAGCCTCGAAGGGCGCCGGCCCCGCTCCCTCCGCAAACATTTGGAAGCATCCGGGCCGTACATCCTTCGAGACGCGCTACGCGCTCCTCAGGATGACGGATGACGAGGGATCACCGCGCCACCCGCTGCAACTCCGCCGTCAGCCGATCCAGCGCATCCGCCAGCATCACGCCGCCGCACACCGTGAGCCGCTCCGGCAGCACGATGCGCTTGCTCTCCGGGTAGAAACGTTCAAGCGCCGGATGCAGCAGGAAGGCGCGGCCCTCATCCTGGGCGCGATCGCCGGCCTCCGACACCAGGATGAAGTCCGGCCGCAATTTTACGATTGCCTCCAGCGAGGCAAATCCGCCCGCGCTGAAGCCGAGTTCGCCCGCGGCATTGGTCAGACCGGTCGCCGCCATCAGCGAGCTGATCAGGCTGCTGTCGCCTGAGACAAAGCCGCGGCGCTCCACCGACAGCACGCGATAGTGATGACCATCAGCCACCGCGCGCGCACGCGCGACCGCCGCATCGAGGCGCGCGATCTCGGCTCGCGCGCGATCCGGATGCTGCACCACGTCGCCCATCGCGCGGATCTGGTCCCTCACCTCGTCCAGCGTGCGCGGCACGGTGAACTCGACGAGGTGCAGCCCCTGCGCCTTCAAGAGATCGCGCGTCGCGCGCTTGTCGAACAGGCTGACGACGACAAGGTCGGGCTTGAGCAGCAGCACGTCCTCGGCCCCGCCCGACAGAAGCGGATAGTTTTGGGCTTTCTCGGCGGCCCAGGATTGCCAGGCATCGCGCGAAAAGCGGCTGAGGCCGAGGATCTGGTCCGGGTCGGCCAGCGACAGCACGAGCTGGTCGCTGCAGACGTTCATCGAGACGATGCGCGGTCCGGCGGAGGACGCGGCAGTGCACGAGATCAGCCACAGCAGAATCGCCATCACCGCTCCGAGATGAAGTGAGGCAAGCTGGCGGCCATTGAAAAGGTGCGCCCCCTCTCCCGCTTGCGGGGGAGGGTCAGGGTGGGGGTTTCGCCGCGAATCATATTGCGGAGAGAGCCCCCACCCGCATCGCATCTGGCGATGCGACATAGCCGAAGCCTCGCTTCGGCGTTTCTCAGGAACGGCCGCCGAAGGCGGCCTATGCTCCCCCGCAAGCGGGAGAGGTGAGCCGAGTTCGTGGAGAGGCCCCGGCCTCATCAGACGTCCGCCCATGGCACGATGACGGCCTCGCGCTGAAATTCGGCGCGGTAGGCGCTGACGCGGAACACGCTGGCCAGCACGCTCTCGGACAACGCTTCAGCGGGCGCGCCTTGCGCCGCCAGCCGCCCGTCCGACAGCACCAGCACGTGATCGGCAAAACGCGCGGCGAGCCCGAGATCGTGCGTCACCAGGATGACCAGCACGCCGGTGTCGGCGACGTTGCGCAGCTTCTGCATCACGTCGATCTGGTGGCGCGGATCGAGCGAGGCGGTCGGCTCGTCGGCGAGGATCACCGGCGCCTCCACCGCCAGCACCCGGGCCAGTGCAACGCGGCTGCGCTCGCCGCCGGACAGCTCGGTGACGCGGCGATCGCTGAATTCGGTGACATCGACCGCCTGCATCGCCCGCAGCACCGCCTCGATATCCCTTGGCGACAGCCGCGCAGGATCGGTCGCGCCATGCGGATAGCGGCCGAGCGCCACGATATCGCGCGCCGGCAGCGGCCAGTGCACCATGTGCCCCTGCGGCAAATAGGCGAAACGCTTCGCGCGCTCGCGCAGCGCAAGCGACGCCAGCGCGTCGCCGCCGATCCTGATCTCGCCGTCGGATGGAATCAGCCCGGCGAGCGCGCGCAGCAGCGTGGTCTTGCCGGCGCCGTTCGGACCGACCAGCGCAACCAGATGGCCCGCTTCCAGCGACAGCGAAACGTCGCGCAGCACCTTGCGGCTGCCGAGCGAAGCGTTGAGCGCGGTGGCGGAGAGCAGCGTCATGCCACGCCTCCGCCGAGCGCGCGGCGTTCGCGCATGATCAGATAGAGGAAGAACGGCACGCCGATGATTGAGGTCAGCACGCCGACCTTGATATCCGAGGTCGAGGGGATGATGCGCACCGCGATATCGGCGGCGAGCAGCAGCGCCGAACCGGTGAGCGCGCTCGGCACCAGCAGCCGCGCCGGATCGTGACCGATCAGGGGGCGCATCAGATGCGGAGCGACGAGACCGATGAAGCCGATCGTGCCTGACACCGCGACCGCACCGCCGACGCCGAGCGCAGCCCCCGCGATCACGAGCAACCTTAGCCGTCCGACATCGACGCCAAGGCTCTGCGCCGCCTCCTCGCCAAGCGTCAGCGCGCGGAACGCGCTCGCCTGGCTGAGCAGGACGGCGGCGCCCGCGATGATGAAGGGCAACGCCAGCGCCACGTGCTGGAAGCTGCGGTCCTCCAGCGAGCCGAGCAGCCAGAATGCGATCTCGAGCACCACGAACGGATTGCTCGAGAGGTTCATCACCAGCGCGGTCGCAGCCCCGGCAAAGCTCGAGATCGCGAGTCCCGCGAGGATCAGGATCAAGAGCCCGGCATTGCGGCCGGCGATCGCAAGCAGCGCGAACACCGAGCCGAACGCGGCGATGATCGCCACCACCGGCAGCGCGTAGGAGCGCACATCGGCGAGGCCCAGCGCGATCACCAGCACCGCACCGAATGCCGCCGATTGCGGCGCGCCGAACAGCGACGGCGAGGCCAGCGGATTGCGCAGCAGTCCCTGCAGCGCGGCGCCCGATAGCCCGAGAATACCGCCGATCGCGAATGCCAGAATAGTGCGCGGCAACCGGATCTCGCGCACGATCACCTGCGCCACATCGCTGCCGCCGCCGAACAGCGCCTCAATCACCGCGAGCGGCGACAGCCGCACCGGCCCGATGCCGAGCGAGAGCACCAGCAGCAGGACCACGAGCGCGAGCAGCGCCGCGGTGGCGCTCCACCGGCGCCGCGCCGCGACCTCGGCCGCCAAGGCAAAATCCTGCACGCTCATTGGATCCATGCTCTTACAGCGATCGCCGTGGCAGGCAAGCGACACCCGCCAAAAACCGTAGCCGCGCGGCCACTGCCCGACGTCCGCCGGGTTGACATTGCTGCCGGGCCGAACCCTAGATGAACATGACGGTTCTTTTATGAGATGAAAAGGGAATGCGGTGCGGGGAAACTTCCCCAATGCCGCGGCTGCCCCCGCAACTGTATGCGGTGAATCCTTCGTCAGATGCCACTGGGAATCTCGGTCCTGGGAAGGCGACGAAGGGTAACGACCCGCGAGCCAGGAGACCTGCCGTCAGCCGTGGTCACACGCGAAGATGCCGGTCGGGGAGTACAGGCATGAGCTTCACCTGAGGCTGCAAGCAGCTGAGCCTGCGAGCACGATGGTGAGACTGGTTCGCGGTGACGTGCCACTGACGTTACCGAGGTCTCACTTAGATGTTCTCCAACTCTTCCTCCCGGCGCCGCCGTGCGCTTCTGCTCGCGTCGACGATGATCGCGCCGACCATCATCATCTCAACCGCACGGGCGCAGCAGGTGCCCTCTCCGAATCAGCTGCCGGCCATCGAAATCACCCAGCCGGGCGACCAGAATTTTACGCGCGCCAAGCCGGCCGCTGACGAAGCGCTGGCGCCGCGCCGCCCGGCGCCGGGCACCGCGCAAGGCAACAATGTGGGCAGTGGAGCAGGATCAAGCACGACAGGGACCGGACCGGCCACCGGAACGGGCGGCACCGGTAGCGGCGGCCGCCAGTTCGCCGGCATTGTCGGCTCTTCCTCGACCGTGATCACCGCCGACGACATCGCGCATTCGCCGGTGCAGTCGCTGCCCGAGATTCTCGCGCAGGTGCCGGGAGTCCAACTGCAATCACTCTATGGTGGCCCGAACGGCGCCAAGACTGCGGTCGACCTGCGCGGCTTCGGCGCGTTCGCCTCGGACAACACCCTGTTCCTGCTCAATGGCCGCCGCCTCAACGACGTCGACAAGGCCGGCTTCGATCTCACCACGATCCCGCTCGATTCGATCGAACGCATCGAGATCACGCGCGGCAACAGCGGTGCGGTGCTCTATGGCGACAACGCAGTGGGCGGCGTGGTCAACATCATCACCAAGACCGGCGCCGGCGGTCCGCCGGCCACGATCCGGGCCGAAGGCGGCTTCGGCTCGTTCAACACCCGCATGGCCGCGGTGTCCGCGGCACTCAACTCCGGCCCGTGGTCCACCTCGTTCTACGGCAACGGCATCAAGTCCGACGGCTACCGCGTCAACAATGCGCTCGACCAGCGCAACGCCGTCGGCAACGTCAATTACACGACACCAGATTTGACCGCCTTCCTCACCGTCACCGGCAGCGACCAGAAGCTCGGCCTGCCCGGCGGACGGCTGGTCGATCCGTCGATCGGCGTCAACGAGTTGCTCACCGATCGCCGCGGCGCCACCACGCCCTTCGACTACGCCAACCAGCAGACCGCCAGTGTCACCACCGGATTCACCAAGACGCTGATGAACGGCGTCGACCTCATCGTCGACGGCGGCTGGCGCCAGCGCGAGACGCAAAGCGGCTTCTTCGGCACCGTGCCGACCATCAGTTTCGCCTCGACCTACAATGACGCCGCGCTGCAGACCTGGTCGATCACGCCGCGCCTCAGCGTCAAGAACGTCGTGCTGGGAATGCCGTCCACGATCCTGACCGGTATCGACTATTACGATTCGACGTTCCGTGAGGCGCGCGGCGCCTATCAGGGCGTCGATCCCACCCACATCTACAACATCGAGCAGCAGACCGTGGCCGGGTACTGGCAGCACACGATCGGCCTGCTGCCGACCACCGATTTCTCGTACGGCGCGCGCGTCCAGAACACCAGCGTCTCGGCACGCGATCGCTACGATCCGAATGCGCCGTTTGCCTTCGACGCGCAGGCGGCGCCGCTCGACAGCAACGAGACCCAATACGCGCTGCATGTCGGCGCCGAGCATCGCTTCACCGACAGCTTCTCGGTGTTCGGCCGTGCCGCGCGCGCATTCCGCACGCCCGATGTCGACGAACGCGTCGCATCGGGTCCGTCATTCGACCCGCTGACCTTCGCCCCGGTCCCGCAGAACTTCCAGCTCAAGACCCAGACGTCGCAGGACGTCGAGGGCGGCTTGCGCGTCAAGACCAACCTGTTTCAGGTGCAGACCAGCGTCTATCTGATGGATCTCGAGAACGAGATCCATTTCAACCCGGTGCTATTCTACAACGTCAACCTCGACCCCACCCGCCGCTACGGCTCCGAGACCAGCGCCTCGCTGAAGGTCAGTGACACCGTCACCCTGCGCGGCGGCATGGCGATCACCCGCGCCGTGTTCCGCGAAGGCATGTGGGCCGGCAACGACGTGCCGCTGGTGTCGCGCTACACCGGCAATCTCGGCGTGACCTGGAATATCTGGCAGAACTATCTGGTGTTCGATGCCACGGTGCGGGCCTGGAGCTCGCGCATCATGGACAACGACCAGGCCAACACCCAGAGCCGGATTCCCGCCAACGCCACTGCCGATCTCAAGCTCAGCGGGCAGGTTGACCGCTTCTTCTGGTCGCTCAGCGTGAACAATCTGTTCAACGCGCTGTACTACGACTACGCCATCGCGAGCTCGTTCACGGCCGGCCGCTTCTCGGCCTATCCGCTGCCCGGCCGCACCTACATGGTCAGGGCGGGCGCGACGTTTTAGAGCATGATCCGGAAAAGTGGGGACCGGCTTTCCGAAAAGATCATGCTCCAGCAAAACCGGCGCGGCGGGTGTGACCCGGCCGCGCCCATCTCCTTACGTTACAAACCCCGGCGAACTGGGGTAGAATTCCGGCAGCTGATTTGACCCGCGCAGGGGAAACGCATGGCCAAGGCCGGAAAGAAGAGCAAGGGCGGCGGCAAGATCGACGACAAGACCGACGACAAGTCGAAAAAGCCTCCGCCGCCCGCGGCGCCACAGGACGACGATTATTACGAGGACGGCGACATCGCCACGCCGAAGGTCGATCGCTACGGCAATGATGACGAGCCGTTGTGAGGGATCAGCGATATCCATCCCCACGTCGTCCCGGCGAAAGCCGGGACCCATAACCACAGGGTTGGGTTGTTGAGACAAGCTGTAGCCCCAGCGATGCACAACAATCACCTTCGGTGGTTATGGGTCCCGGGTCGCGCTTCGCTTGCCCGGGACGACGTGGGGATGGGGCTAGCAGAAATCCTCACCCTCGATCTTCTTGATACTTGCGCGATCGAGCAGATGCGCACCGAAGCCGCCGCGCGCCAGCGATGAGGCGATCGGCGGCGATGCCAGCAGCAGTGCTGTCGTCATCGCCAGCGGCACGGCGCTGAGCCAATCGAGCCGCACCGGCGTCAACTCCTCGCTGCTTCTCCGATAGAGACCTTCGCCCGCGGCGATGCGGCCGCATTCCCTGATCAGGTCACGCCGGGTGCCGTCGCGCGATGCGCTACCGAGCAACGCCTGCATCGCCAGATGTGTGCGCACGCCGGCACGACCATCGGCCAGCGGCGCCGGCGTCTCGCCGAGCGAGACGCGCAGCAGCAGATCGACCAGATCGGTGCCGGACCGGTACGCATT